>NZ_JBGOBM010000001.1:0-326700 GCF_041475995.1 Chryseomicrobium imtechense
TTTTTTTATCCCTCGAAGGGTCGTCCAACGCATACCATGCTTTTCTTTAGCATCCGCAAAGACACGTTCGATGGTCTCTTTACGGCGGTTATATACTTTTTTGATCTCGTGATGGTGACGCAAGTCCTCTGACAGCTCGAGGTAGTCCTCCCAAATATGCCGCTGGATCAGCTTCTGAGGCTTGGCTGCCTGCGTACAGTTCTGCAAGACCGGACAAACAGCACATTCTTTAGGATCCGACGAATACTGACGATATCCATCACGGGTGGTCGTACGATATTTCAGCACCTGTCCTTCAGGACAAAGGTAGCAATCAAAGTGCTGTATCCCTTGAAACTACAGAAGGCATGGCAATCCGAAGTATTCGGAGATTATGTGGAGCGTCATACAGCAAGTGAACCGGTACCAAGTTCAGTGAAGAAAGAGGCTGCATTCACGAAACCGCCCGTTTCACAGGTCACGGACACCGAGACAAACATAAACGGTGGACGTTTGGTCCATATCATCGAGGAAGAGATCGATCAATCTGACCTGTTCGACCTGACAGACGAGGGACTTTAAGAAGAATGGGAAGAACAGCAACAGAAAAGAGACGACCTCTCAGTCGAAGAACGTCTGAAACTTTTGCGCTGAGACCCTTGACCGGCCCTCTAGGTGGTGTATCCGTCTTCCTTACCAAAAGGCAAAAAATAATCCCTTTTGGGACTACTTCCGCCCGGCGGACCAAAATTGAAAGGGAGCGATACACATGCATTTTGAAAAAATCATTGAAATTACACGGATTAAACAGGAGATCAAAGAAATTGAAGAGTCATATAAAAGTTACCTACCGGAGAAGATAACGAACCCATAGATGCCATCAAATTTGTTCAGACACTCATAGGAGATGAAGACCGTGAGGTGTTCCTCGTCATTTGTTTAAACGCAAAGAACCAAGTCATTACGGTACACCGCTGTCCTACAGGGTCTTTAGGTGCCAGCATCGTCCCTCCCCGTGAGGTCTTCAAGACAGCCATTATGAACAATGCTCACAGCATCATCGTTGCCCATAACCATCCTTCGGGTCCCCGAGCATGGAAGATATCGCAGTATCGAAACGGCTTGAGGGATGCGGCGAGATACTCGGCATCGAATTACTCGACCACGTGATTGTCGGAAATGAAGGTGGCATTTCCTTAAAAGAAAAAGGCTATTTCTAAAATTCCCTCAAGTAAGGGCTGTTTTCCGCAGACTGCCGAAAACAATTGATCGAAAACAAGAAATGGGTCCGGAAAGTCCGATTGCCTTTCCGGTTTCATTTAAAAAAATGAAAAATTCCGGAATGGATTCATTTTATTGATTTACAGAAGCTGTAATCTCTGCGATTCTGAATATAAGAGAAATTCAAAAAACAAATCAGGAAAGAGTGTGAGGATATGAAAATCACCAGAAGTGCTGAAGCTGAACTGCCACATTTCCAATAAGAACGTTTGTTCCTATTATACCCATTTTAATTATTGATTGCTCTATTTTCGAAAACTTTTTATGTATTAAAAGAATCTAATAAGAAAAGAGAAGAAGCTTTTTTGACTTCTTCTCTTCCTATAATTTCTTCTATGTTAACTATATTTAACTATCCAAAGTCTTAAAACCTTTGTTTGACTTTAATCTCATTTAAAACGATACCTCAAAACTTAAAGAATTCAACTTTTGGGAGGCAGCACTTCTCGTGTACGACTTTTAAACACGGGGTTTGACAGGTCTAATTCTTTAGCTTTAATGTCATCGCATTAATAGCCACGATAACGGTGGATACGGACATCAGAACTGCTCCTACTGCAGGAACCAACGTAATTCCAATGAAAGCTAGACCCCCCGCAGCTATGGGAATGGCGATAAAGTTGTATCCGGCTCCCCACACGAGGTTCTGTTTCATTTTACCGGTTGTTTTGTTGGCCAATTCGATAAAGGATTCAATATCTCCTGGATCCGACTGAGTCAAAATCACATCAGCGGAATCAATGGCGACTTGCGTTCCCGCACCGACTGCAATACCCACGTCTGCTATTGCAAGGGATGGTGCATCGTTTACGCCGTCGCCGACCATAATGACCGTTTGTCCATTATTTTTCAGTGATTCCACTAAATCATATTTATCTTGCGGCGATTGATTGGCTCTGTATTCAATGCCCAGTTTCTCTGCTACTCCTTGGGCAGCCGTTTCATTGTCGCCTGTAGCCATAATCGGTTTTATATTGTAATGCTTCAATGCCTGTATCAGCGTTCTGCTCGTTTCTTTCAATTCATCGCCTAATGCGACCGTACCGATCGGATTCCCGTCCTCAACCAGTATACTTAATGTTGCCCCTTTGGGAACATCCACCGCTACATCTCTTCCAAGTGCCTTTTGGCTGATCAATTCGTATTTGCGGCCATTGGCGTTTCCTTCTATACCCGCACCCGACACAACATCAATCGAATCAAAGTGGACAGGCTGAACCCCTTGTTTCTCAGCGTATTGGACTATTGACTGGGCGATTGGGTGGCTGGATCCGCCTTCAATCCCTGCCATTAACGCCGCGATTTCGGCTTCGGTATGTTGACCATCCA
The DNA here is from genome assembly GCF_041475995.1 of Chryseomicrobium imtechense. NCBI lineage: Bacteria > Bacillati > Bacillota > Bacilli > Caryophanales > Caryophanaceae > Chryseomicrobium > Chryseomicrobium imtechense. The sequence continues at coordinate 2,590 of NZ_JBGOBM010000001.1, forward strand.
GTGTTTCCATGTTCAAAACTTTAAATTCGCCAGTAGTCAACGTACCCGTTTTATCCAGTATCATTACATCAGCCTTACTTGCTAACTCCAATGCTTCGCGGTCTTTCACCAACAGCCCGCGGCTTGCACCTAAACTGGTGCTTCGTGCAATAACCAGCGGAATGGCAAGGCCGAGAGCGTGTGGACATGCAATGACTAATGTCGTAACCGTAAAAAGAATAGCGGTTTGAATGTCAGCAATGTACAGCCAAACGACAAAAGCGATGAAAGCCACCGCAATGGCGATATAAAACAGCCAGCCGGCTACTTTTTGAGCAAGATTTTCAGCTCTTGAAGGTTGATCCTGCGCTTGGCTTATCAGGGTTTGAACTTGAGAAATGAACGATTGGTCGCCGGTTTCCTGTACTTCAAGATATAAGATGCCTGCACCGTTCGTGGAACCGCCGATTACTTTGTCTCCGGCTCCTTTTTCAATGGGTTTAGATTCCCCCGTCAGCAAAGCTTCATTGATCCGGGAGGTGCCTCTTTTGATGATGCCATCGGCAGGGACATTTTCTCCGGCCTGAACCCGTACAAGGTCTCCGACTTTCAGCTCATTTACGGGACGCGTCTCAATGGCATCGTCTTCCAATACCACATGTGCATCTTTCGGCACCAATTCAGCGAGCGATTTTTGCGCGTCTCCTGCCTCTCCGACAGCCTTCATTTCGATCCAATGTCCAAGGAGCATGATCAACAGCAAGGAAGCAAATTCAAAGAAAAAGTCCATGATGTGTTCGCCAGTCACATAGCGTGCCAGCACCGCATAAATGCTATACAGATAGGAAACGGACAACCCTAAAGAAATAAGGGCCATCATACCCGGCGCTTTTTGCCTGAATTCTTCTATAGCCCCCTGAAAGAAAGGTTTCCCCCCATAAACCAATAAGATGGTTGCTAATCCTGCGACCACAATATCCGAGTATGGAAAAGTGAATTGAAAGGGAAGCCGAATGTCCATCATCGGCGACAATAACAGAATGATGATGCCAACCGGCAGCGACTTTAAGAAAATCTCTTTAAAATTACCGTGGTGATGATGGCCGTGATCATGCCCGCTATGATCGGAATGGTCCATTTTACTGTGATCTGCTTGTTCGTCGTGATGGTGGTGATGGTCTTTTTCACTTTTAACCATTCAGTACGCCTCCTTCAAAATATTGCTTCTTAATTCCAATTACCCTTATGACATTCTTAACAGCCACAAAGCCCCCAATATACTACCGCGGCGTATATTTCTTTTAAAAGTAAAGAGTGCTGTGAAAGCACTCTTATACGACGGCATATCCTTGTTCTTCAATCGCTTCCTGAATTTCGTTTAATGATGTCTTGCCAGCGTCATAATCCACTGCCACTTCACCTTTTTTTAGATCAACTGCCACAGATGAAACCCCTTCAAGTTCACCGACGCCAGTTTCAACCGAGTTTACACAGTGGCTGCAGGACATGCCTTGTACTTTTAATGTTTCAATCATTCTTATTCCTCCTAGAGTAGTATTTCCATAAACTTAACATACCTCATGAGGGTATATCAAGTTTTCAGTTTCATTTTTACTTTGTCTTTGTTTTCTGGACGCCCAAGGAATTTACTGTGACCAAAAAGAAAAAACCACCCTATTGATTTGATATTCGATTACTTTTCTATAAACGGCCGACAATGGGCTATCACCAGATATACTTTTTGTTTTTTTCGGAAGGAGTTTGCTGTTTCGCCAATAAATTTGTGCAGTTTCTATGGAGTTTCGGTATTTCCGTTTAGTCTGGAAAGTAGAGGGAATATTAGAAACGGAAGCAAAAATATAAAAAATGGAGGTTTTAGCATGGCTCATGAACAACATCAGGAATTGATTCAGGCATTGCACGATTGTGCGGCGGAATGTAACCATTGTTTTGATGCTTGTCTGCAGGAAGAAGATGTGAAGATGATGGCCCAATGTATTCGATTAGACCGTGAATGTGCAGACATTTGCGCATTTCTGGAACATGCAATTACCCGCAATTCGCCGTTCGTTTCCGAACTGGCAGCCGTTTGCGCAACCATTTGTGAAGCATGCGCAGATGAATGCGAGAAGCACGCCGACCATCACGACCATTGTAAACGCTGTGCGGAAGCTTGCCGCAGATGTGCAGAAGCTTGCCGTAACGTTGCGTAATTTACCCGAAAAGGCTCATTGGAGATATTTTCCGATGAGCCTTTTATCTTTATCTAGTATTATTCCATTTCATTGATCCATTTGTAGCCAATCCCCCACACGGTGATAAAATGGTCATTGATTGGAAATCCAGATTGCCGAATTTTTTCCCGCACATTCCGTGCTGGTTTCTACTTGGTTTTTCCCTCTTCCAGCAGCGTTTTCCAGGTCTGTAATCCGTCTTCCGACAAGTAGGCATTTCCTTCAAATGTGTAGATCGCCAGTTCCATTCCATCCATCGGGTTTTGTGCAATAAAAGCGATGGCATCTTGTGAAAGGTCCGGTGTATCCACCGGCTCGAGTTCTTCATTTTCCATAGTATACTTCACCAGAGCCGCCGCTGTCCCGTAGCTTCCGAAATACAACTGGTCTTCGGTGAAATGCACCGCTGTGCCTGTTTCATTTCCGGCTGTAATCGCTTCAAAAACTTCGCCGCCATCCTGCGAGAAATAAACCCCTGCAGCCGTAGCCGCAGCGACGAAGTTCGAATCAGTCGGGTGAAGGGCGAGCGCAGTCACTTCCCCATTCAACCCTTCAGCCTTCACAGGTTCCCACGATTCTCCTTTATCGTTACTTTTGTAAAATCCGGCTTCCAGCAAAGAGTTTTTTGCCGGATTGAGCAGGAAGATATCGTGACTGTTGTACCCTACCGCCATCGCATGAAAGTCCGTTTCTCCTTGGAATGCAATCTCTTCCAAAGTTTCGCCGCCATCTATACTTCGCTGAATCCCAAGTGGATTGGGCAAATCTGAATCTGCACTCGGGTGTCCTGAAGAATAGAAGCCCTCATCTACGGCGTTAAAGCCCATATAATCGTAAAAATTATCCGCTGTTTCAAACCACTCGCCATCGCGGTAAATTTTTGGCCCAGTATGTGATGCAAAGTACAGTCCGTTCTCTTCTCCTGCATAACCCATCCCATGGACATGGTTCAGTTCCCCTTCAAACGGCACTTCAAATGAATCCGTTGTATCATTGCTGCAGCCGGCCAGTAAAAGTAAAGCCGACAGTACCGCTATGCTCATTCTCTTTTTTTTCATGTAGATGCCCTCCGAATATGTCAATTTTCTATACTTTCCATAAGTATCAACCTCTTATAGCTTAACGAAAAAGTTTCGACTTTTTGTGCAGATATCTTGATTTCAAACAGGTAATTCATACCCTTTACTAATTGCCCTAAAAGAACAGACCTTCCAATCAGTCCGGTGTAGGATCTTTACCTGATTTTTGTTTATATATTTTCTACACCTGACATTGCTTTTCTTGTGGTTTAGTCCACTTTAAAGAAATGTCTTTTTCTCGTTTTTTCCTTGCATCAATTTTCAAAATACGTGGCTCGCACTATTCTGGGGAACTCAGTTGTATCAGCTCGGTTTGATCTGTTCCATATAACTCGCAATATCCTCTTCGGACATTTCACCCGTAATGATTTTCTCGATTTTTCCCTCTTGATTGACCAACAATGTAGTGGGCAATGGACGAATAGTATAGGCTTCCATAACACTTTTGTCCTTATCGATAACAATCGGGAACGTTAAATTTCGCTGTACAGCAAATTGTCTCACTTCATAATCGGATTGTGCAATATTGACAGCGAGTATCTCTACACCTTGGTCCTTGTATACTTGGTACTGCTTTTCCATCAGCGGGAACTCTTTTTCGCACGGTTTGCACCAAGTACCCCAAAAGTTCACGAACACCCCCTGCCCTTTGTACTCAGACAGCTGATCCCGTTCCCATTCAAATCCGTCAAAGCAAAATCGGGTGCCCAATCTCCAACTTGCAGCAATTCGTTTTTCTCTTTGGTTAATCCGTTGTAGATAGTAAATGCAATAACGACGACCAGAATGAACAAAATACTTGTCCTCATAATCAAGCGATTTCTCTTTTTATCCTTTTTAGCAGCCATAACCAAATCAAATAACCTCCGCCAATTTCAGCTATTCCTGCGATGACGAATAAGAAAATCGTATAAATCAACTTTAATGCTCCCTTCAACCTTTGAGTTCTATTGGCAAATAGTTTCTTTTCTGATTTCGATCTACTTAACCCTGACCATAGCAACTAGGGAATCCTATTTTCCATTAGAATTTACTTGTTTAACCCTTTTAACCGGCACAGCAAGACAGTTGGGAAACATCCTTGTCGAACGTGAGGGCAGCCAATTTCACCCCTTCCGCCATGGTTAAATACGGCGCAAAGGTGTCGCTAATGTTTTCGATGGTCAAACCGAACTTCACAGCAAGTGTCACTGCATAAATGACATCTCCTGCATTTTCCGCTACGATATGCCCGCCCAGCAGCTGGCGTGTTTTCACATCCGCCACCAGTTTGAACACGCCGGTCGTCTCCCGGTTCACTTGCGCTCGCGGAACAGCCTCCAACGGCAGGACGGAAGTGATAACGTCATAGCCGTTTTCTTTTGCCTGTTTCTCTGTCAAGCCGACGGTGGCAACCGCCGGCGCTGTAAACGTAACACCCGGCACAATGGCCAAATCCAACTTTTCCTTCTGCCCACCGAGCGCATTTCCTGCTGCCACTCGCCCTTGATAAGCCGCGACATAAACAAACTGAGGACCGAGCGTAACGTCGCCTGCTGCATAAATTCGTTCATTGGTGGTCTTGGCATAATCATCAATCCGAACTTCTCCGAGGCGCCCTGTTTCAACACCCGCCGCGTTCAAATTCAAGCTTTCCGTATTGGGCGTTCGGCCGGCTGCAATCAGCAGTTGATCGGATTCAATGATTCGCTTCTGACCGTCCACCTCGACATATACTTTTTTCACCTCTCCGTCCTGTTCAATTCGCTCGTACGTGGCACCGGTCACTAACCGAATGCCTTGCTCGGTCAAAGCTTTCGTGAGGGCTTCCGAGATTTCCGGATCGTATTCCTGGAACAGGCGCGAACTTCTTTGCATCAGTGTGACTTCGGATCCGAGGTGGTGAAATAACTGACCCAATTCCACACCAATATAGCCGGAACCGATGACCGTCAGGCGTTTCGGCACTTTCTTTAGCTCCAATAAGGTTGTGCTGGTCAAGTAATCCACTTCTTCCAGTCCGGAAATGGCTGGCATAGCCGGAGCCGCCCCCGTCGCAATCAGAAACTGTTTGGCAGAAAGCTTCATGCCGGCCACTTCAATAGTGTGTTCATCTATAAATCTGGCTTCCCCTTTGATCAACTCAAAACCGTAGTCTTCAACCAAATCGACATATTTCTTGTTCCGGAGATCCGTCACCAATTCCTCTTTCTGTTTGACCAGCGGAGCCAAATCCACTTCCCACGCTGAGGTGTGCAGCCCGATAAACGGATTATTCTTGGCCAAGTGATTGATTTCTCCGGCCCGTAACAAGGTTTTGGAAGGAACACAGCCAATGTTCACACAGGTACCGCCTACCGTTCCCCGTTCAATCATCGCCACTTTCGCCCCATGTTTCACAGCTTCGATGGCGGAAGAAAAGGCAGCGCCCCCGGAACCGATGATGATGTAGTCATACTCGCCTTCTTCATCTGGGCGGAGTGCTTCTTGGGCTCGGACTTCTTCTGCTTCCCCCGGCTGATAGTTGGCATCAGCAATTGCTTTTTGTGCCTTTTGAACCTCCATGTTTTCCGGCAGTTTAAATACAGCTTCACCTTTTCGAAAATCAGCTTGGATTTCTTTTGCGCCAATCGCTTCAAGCGCGACTACCACGTGTTCTTCGCATCCGGTACAGGTCATCGCTTGGACATCCACTCGATATTTTTTCATGTCTACTCCTCCTCCATCAAAACATCAATAATCGGGCATTCATGCAGCTCTTTTTCATTTGGACACCGCTCTTTCAACTCGCTCAGCATCCGTTCCGCACGCTTTAGATCCTCAATCTGCTTTCGGACTTTCACTTCTTTTGTGGACACAAAATCGAACATATCTTCACAGCGCACATCGTCTTTGTCGACCACCCCTAACAATTTATAAATCTCATTCAACGAAAATCCCAGTTCCTGCAGTCGCCGGATAAATCCTACCCGTTTGACCGTTTCCTTCGAATAAATCCGATACCCCGAATTATTCCGGACCGGTTCTTGCAATAGCTCTTTTCGTTCATAGTATCGGATGGTTTCCTTATTCACTTCACATAGGGTTGCAAGTTCACTGATTCGATAGCTCAATTTTCTTCACCTCAGAAAAAGTATAAACCATGTACTTAGGTACATGGTCAAACATCTACACTTCAATACTTTCTTTCTATATATAAAATTTCAAGTTACTAAAACTAGATTTAAAATAGTCGTTTATTAAAAATAAAGCGTTCGTAAAAGTAGACTTTTACGAACTAACTCTTGTAAGTAATAAGAAAAAGCTATCCTTAAAGGGATAGCACAGATTGTAGACAAAAGGATTCGAAATCTACCCGATTTCGAATCCTTTTTATTTTTTTTGCTATTTTTCCACTGAAATATCGTGAGCAGACTGGTTGTAGTGCTCGTATTTCCTATATTGTTAGGCCATCTGTGGACCTTTCCAGGTCCATGTAGCCAACTTCTTCAGGTTCATGGCAGCAAAAGTAAGCATCGCCTGCATGGACAATTTTTTTATCCCTCGAAGGGTCGTCCAACGCATACCATGCTTTTCTTTAGCATCCGCAAAGACACGTTCGATGGTCTTTTTACGGCGGTTATATACTTCTTTGATCTCGTGATGGTGACGCAGGTCCTCTGACAGCTCGAGGTAGTCCTCCCAAATATGCCGCTGAATCACATTCTGAGGCTTGGCTGCCTGCGTACAGTTCTGCAAGACCGGACAAACAGCACATTCTTTAGGGTCCGACGAATACTGACGATATCCATCACGGGTGGTCGTACGATATTTCAGCACCTGTCCTTCAGGACAAAGGTAGCAATCAAAGTGCTCATCGTATACATACTCTTGTTTTTTGAAATAGCCGGGGCGTGTCATCGGTCTTTTATAGGGAAAGGCCGGCAACATCTGGTTCTCTACAAGATAGTTTGCAATCGCAGGTGTCTTATAAGCGGCATCCGCTGCCACTACTACTGGTCTTTTTACATTTTCAATCACAGTGTCGATGATGGACAGGAAAGGGATACTGTCATGGACGTTGCCTGGTGTGACGAGATTCGCGAGCACAAAACCTTTTTCATCCGTGGCTGCATGGAAAGAGTAGGCGAACTGTTTGGTCCTCTCGTCTTTCACGTAATAACCGCTCTCTGGATCCGTTGTCGACTCTTTGATCTCCTTGAACTCTTCTTTCTCAAAAGAATCTGGTGAAAATGGTCGCTTACCGTGTTCCTGCCTGTCCAGGTTTAGCTCCAGTTGGAGCTTCTCTTCATAGGCACGCGCCTCTTTACGGACAGTCTTCTTCGTGAACTTGCGCTTATTCGCAGATGCCTTCACATGCGTCGAGTCGACGAAGACATGTTCACTGCTGAGTAGCCCTTGATCCATGATCTCCTTCAATATACGATAGAAGATCTGTTCGAACAGATCGGTATCAGCAAAGCGTCGTACATAGTTTTTCCCGAACGTCGAGAAATGCGGCACCTCTGAATGGAACCCAAAACCTAGGAACCAACGATAGGCCATATTAGTCTCGATCTCTTTGATCGTCTGGCGCATCGAGCGGATGCCGAATGTATATTGAAGGAACGTCATCTTGATGAGCACGACTGGATCGATACTTGGGCGACCTGTTGAAGAGTAGAGGTCCTCGACCAATGGATAGATGAACGAGAAATCGATTGCCGCATCAAGTTTACGAACTAAGTGGTCCTCAGGGACCAGTTGGTCAATCGTCAACATTTCAAGTTGGTCTCTCTGGTTACCGATATTCTTCGTCATCATGGTCGTGTTCCCCCTAAACAGTTATTAAATCTATTATAAAAAGAAAAAAGACTGCAGACAAACTCAATATTTCATGGGTTTGTCAACAGTCTGAGCAGAGATAATATCTCTGCTGACTCGATTAATTTGCAACTTTTTCTTTTTTGATTTGCTTACTACGAAGTTGTCCACAAGCTGCGTCGATATCCGTCCCTTGCTCCATACGAACACCACAGTTGATGCCGCGTTTTTTTAGCGTTTGGAAGAAGGCATCGATTGCTTCTGGTGTGCTTCGCTGGTACTGTCCGTGCTCATCGACTGGGTTGTAAGGAATCAAGTTTACATAGGACAAGTGCCGCTTATTCTCGAGAAGATCCGCTAACTGTTTCGCCTCTTCTACATGATCGTTCACGTCACGAAGCAAAATGTATTCGAACGTAATTCGACGGTTCGTTTTCTCTAAATAATAATCAACAGAATCCATCAATTTTTCAATTGGGAATGCTTTATTGATAATCATGATTTTACTGCGCAAGTCATCGTTTGGCGCATGAAGAGAAACTGCAAGATTCACTTGAGTCTGCTCATCTGCAAATTCACGGATTTTCTTTGCAAGTCCACTCGTGGACACTGTGATATGACGTGCTCCGATTGAAAGTCCCTTTTGATCATTAACAACTGTCAAGAAATTCATCAAGTTTGTATAGTTATCAAAAGGTTCACCAATACCCATAACTACGATATGGCTGACACGCTCTTGCTTCCCAGCAGCATCTAAATGTTCTTGTACTTTCATGATTTGACCAACAATTTCTCCCGCATCTAAGTCCCGGCTCTTTTTTAAGAGTCCACTAGCACAGAAGCTACAACCGATATTACAGCCCACTTGTGTCGTTACACATACGGAAAGTCCGTAATGGAAGCGCATAAGTACAGTTTCAATCAAGTTGCCATCTTCTAGTTGGAACAAGAACTTGATTGTCCCATCTGCCGATTCTTGTTTTACAGATTCTTTCAATGTCTGCATTACAAAATGTTCGCTCAGTAGTTGCAAGCATTCTTTGTTCACATTGTTCATTTCTTCAAACGATTGTACACGTTTAACATATAACCAATTCCACACTTGCTCTGCACGGAATTTCTTCTGACCACGCTCAAGTAACCAGTCTGTTAATTGATCCTTTGTCAGGCTATAAATTGATTTTTTCATTTTATGGTGTCCCTCATTTCATCCTCATTACAATTTTCCCATTATACTATAGGATTGGATGAGTGACAAGTTTATTTACTTGTCTCAATTTCATTCGTTTGAATCCAGTCACTGTAACTACCAGCGTAGAGACGCACGTTCTCTCTTCCACTCTCTAGTAGCGCAATGGTTAAGGGAGATGCTGTAACGCCACTTCCACAATAGGTCATGATTTCTTTCTCTTCAGGGAGATGGCGAAAAAGCGCTTCTGCTTCTGTACCTTTTAAAAGACCTCTGTCCGATTTCAATTGCTCCCAATCAATGTTTGCTGCCGTTGGAATATGTCCGGCAATCGCATCGATGGGCTCAGTCACTCCTCGGTATCTATCAGTAGAACGTGCATCAATCAACATGCCATTTTGAGCAATATGATTTTTCACATCCTGCTGATTCGCAAGAAGACCATCATGGAACTGTAGAGTTTGATTTGTTGAAGGATACCAAGCAGTGCCTCCTTCTAGCGGGAACACTTCTTTTAGACGGCCATATCCTTCACGCGCAATCGAGACATTCGTAAAACCCGCCCACAGCAGTAGTACAGCAGCACGTGCAGCAAATGGTGCGTTTCCTTGATCATAAATGACGAGTTCGTCTTCGTATGTTAATCCAGATGCTTGAATTAACTTTGTCATCCGTTGTTTTGACGGAACAGGATGACGGCCTTCAGAGCGAGACATATCCGAAAGATGATCCTCTAGGTGCCAATAGATAGCGCCTTGCACATGGTCTTGTTGGTATGCTTGCTCGCCCCAAGTGGGGTTTTGTAAATCAAATCGTGTGTCGATGAAACGAACGTGTTGTTTTGGAAGTTCATGCAAATCTTTAGTAATGATCATATTCATCCTCCTAAAGTAGTGTGCGTTTTTGTTTCCATTTCGTAAGCGTTTCGTGTTGTTCTAAAAGTTCTCGTTCTGCTTGTATCGTTGAAACTGATGATTGTAAGAGTCGCAACTTTATTTGATCCATTACTTCGCTGAAATAACTATCTGTCCAATTGCGCAAGCGTGACTTCTCAGCAGCAAATGGATTTTCTAAATCATCTTTGATCATGCGTTCGAGGTCCTGTTGCACAGCTTGTTTTTCATTCTTTTCGAAGAATCGTTTCGCGTTCTTGTATCCACTCTTTAACGAACTATAGTTTTCAACTTTTAGAGTAGGCTCTTGAAACTCTAAAAGTTTGGGTGCTTTGAGCTCTATAGGACTCACTGCAAATGCAGCAGGCTGTTCATACAAGAACGCAAGCTCTTGTCGCTCGTAATCCCGAACATTTTTGTCAGTTGCTTGTTGAAGGCGCAAGTTTGTGACGCGCAGCTCTTGCGCGGCATCAAACTGTATACTTGCAGCGACTTCACGTAACGCTTGTTCGAATGCTTGTCTTCCATCCTTACTAGCAAACCTTGACGGATTGAATGCTTCTTTAAAGAAGTCTGGATATCGGTAGAACAGTCGTTGTTTCAAATAATAAATAAGCGTGTCTACTTCATTTAATAGAGCAGTACGCATCGATTGTGAATGGGACTTTGTATAGCGTGAGCGCAACTGTTGTTCGAGTTCTGCGAGTTCTGCTAATCGTTGTGGTTTCCGTAGCATATTCTCCTCAGTAGAATCAATTAGCTTAGAGAATTGCTCGACTAACTCGTCCGCTTGTTCCGAAACGGCCTGTAAAATCACATCAAGAAGCTCATTCCTTAAAAACGCTTGGAAAGCATCTGAAAAAGCAGGCATACCACTCGTTAAGTTTTCGCCAGTCTGCTTCTCTTTTAAAGCTTGTAGACTAGACACCCCATATAAGCGTGGGAAGCGAATGCCGAACTGCGTCAGTTCTTGTCCCACATAGTCGATGACTTCTTGTTTTTCTTGTTCAGAACTTGCGAGGTCAATTGCATTGACTACGAAGAACATTTTATCGAGTTCAAAAGAATCTTTTACACGTCCAAGTTGAATTAAAAACTCACGGTCTGCTTTTGCAAATGCGTGATTGTAATAGGTGATGAATAGAACTGCATCTGCATTTCGAATGTAATCGAAGGCAACGCCAGTATGCCGTGCATTAATCGAATCTGCCCCAGGTGTATCCACTAATGTGACCCCTGCTCGAGTCAGTTCACAATCGTAGTAATAAGTGATTGTCTCAACAAAACAACTTTTTGATTCGAATGCGACATATTCAGTAAAGTTTTCATGATCTACTAGACGCGTGGTTCCAAGATAAATAAGTTGCTCGTCACTACCAGATAAGAATGCGCGAATGAAGGACTTTTTCGTTTCATCGAGAGGTTTAGTTAAAAACTCATTGGCTCGACTTTTGAATTCCTCAAGAGATTGACATTCTTTACCGTGAGGCGCAACCATGGCCTTTAATTCTGTGAGTAAATCTTCCTTTTTCTTGAATGCTACATCCGCGTGACGATGAGGTTTGCCCTCTGCAATAGGAGCGATTTTATTGATAGAAGCCGTTGTCGGGTTAGGCGACACTGGTAAAACTGCGTCTCCGAGCAAAGCATTTGAAAAACTAGATTTACCAGCAGAAAATGCACCAAATAGAGCAATAGTGAATGAGCGATTCGTCACGCGTTTGATTTTTTGTTTTAGCTCACGCACAGCATCTTTAAAGTTCGGTATGTCTGCCAGTTGCGTCGTAACATTTTGCGCCGTTGACAAGATTGCTGACTCGTCAAATGATGCCGCTTTTTCAGCTTCTTGCTCTTGCTTTTCATCGACCACTTTTTCAACTTCTTGTCCGAGTTTGAGCGGTTTGGCTTTGGCGTAAAACTCTGTATATTCCTCTTCCCATGTCTTTAACTGAAGCATGCGTGCAGCTTGTAACTGTTCATTTGGTGACTTCATTTGTAGCGAGTAATCGGCTAGACGTTCTTCACTTGCAAACCACTCATCTAGAGCTAGTTTTCGTCTCGTTAACGATTGTTTCTTAAGTTGATCGTCTTCTGATAAAATTGTTTCTCCATCTGACTCAGATAAACGTTCATCCGCCCAAACAAGTGTTGTCTGCACAATATATCGTTTAATAGCCTGTTCGATTCGAGACGAAAACTGAAGAAGCCCGTCTCCTGTTGCACTTGTGCCAGGTTTATACTCTGTAGCGATAAGTTTTGGATCCATATTAAAAGAAATATATGTCTCGTCCGACTGTACTACACGTGCATAGCGATCGATCACTCGTTGTAGTAGCGGTAAGGTCGTTTGATCAAACACTTCTTGCAAAAGTTGCGTTGCAGCTTTTAAACGATTGTCTCGCTCCTCTTCCGTCTTTTTCTTCGCGCCAAAAAAACCTACTTTGAAACCAGGTTGACTCGCCTCCGCGTATAGACGGATTCTCTCGCGGACATCAGGCGTCATCAAATAGGCCGTCGATAGCACTTCTTGGACATCATTTTGAAGTTCTTCTTTCCACTTGGTAAAATCCAGAAGTTCAAATGATTGAAGTGCAAGCTTTGTCTCTGAATAGGTCGTCTTTTTATCGAGCCATTCTTCTGGTGAAAAGAGCTCTTCATATGTAGCGGCTAAGTCTTCTTGATCTTCTTTTAAATAAGTAGCGTGTTCATCAATAAGTTTTTGAAGAGTGCCTGTAGTACTTTCTTCTAAAACCGTCTCCTTATTCTCGAGCGCGTGTTGGATGACATCCTGAACATCCTTCACTGGATAGGTTTTAGTATCACGAAGAGACGTAAAGAAAATTCCTTTTGGATGGACACCCCAGCTCTCAAATGCGGTCTTAACTGACTGTTTGTAATCCTCTAGTGAAAGTTCTTGTTCTCTGTGCTTATCCATTTGATTAATAATCAAGTAAACATTCGGATTTGTCCGCATCAAGTCTTTTGTGAAAGTAAAATTTAATTCTGATTGGACATGATTATAGTCCATCACATAAAATACCAAGTCCGCTAAATGCAACTCAGATTCTGTAGATAGTCTATGAGCATCGTCCGTAGAGTCCACTCCAGGTGTATCCATTACTACGATATCATTTGGCAATCGAGTATCTGGGTGAAACAATTCGATTTTACGAACGGATTGTCCGTCTTTTGCCATACGTTTAAGGTTGGCTACAGCCAATTCTTCCTCTGCTACGGCGACGTCTCCATTCATAAAGTGGATGTATGCTTTCCAATTCGTAGCTTTTTGAATCGTCACTATATTTGCAGATGTGGGAATTGGACTTGTTGCTAACAAGTTTTCACCTGTCAACGCGTTGATCATGCTGGACTTCCCCGCAGAGAAGTGCCCAGCAAACGCAATCGTCAGATTTTCCGTAAACAGTTTTTGACCAAATTTCTTCGCTTTATCAAATGTAGTAACATTCCCTTGCTGCTTCGTTACGACACCTAAAAGCGCAGTTCGTCTATACAGTTGTTGTCGTTGTTCATTCATAAACGCTACCCCTTTACTTTGGCGAGACAGGAAGTTCCTGTTCGAGCTCTTGTAAAAATGCTTTTTCAGATGCCGTCAGTAAAATCTCAATCGAGCCATGATCTTTTTCTGTACGAATCAAACGCCCGACCCCCTGCTTCATTCGCATCTTCATAAATGGTAAATCCACTTCTTCAAATGCATTGAAAGAAGCTGCACGCTTCGCATTGAAAATCGGATCATTCGGTGGGAATGGCAAATCGTAGACAATGACACGCGTCAATAAGTCTTGCGGAAGATCCAACCCTTCCCAAAGCGAGTAGGAAGCTAATACAGATGGTTTTTCTTTGTACGCCTCAATAAGCGAGCTCATTTCTTGTTCCCCTTCGAACAATATGTCCTCATGTCCATACATCAATTGGAACTGTTCAAACGATTCTTTTGTCGCAAACAAGACAAGTGTCGGCTCTTCTGATTTTAGAAGTTCGAGTACTTTTTCGCTTTTATCTACGGGTTCAGACACATGAATCGTCATGACTTCTTCGTAGTCAAATGGTGAAGCAACTTGAAGTGACTGATAGTCTGCAATCCCTAAATTGCCAGCTAAATAGTCAAACGTCTGCTCAACACTGAGTGTTGCAGAAGAGAAGATAATTGGTAGTGATCCATTAAACAATTTTTCAGCAAGTTGTTCGTCTACCAGTTCTGGCATGATGGCAAGCGTTTCAATCCCGTCTACCTCTTCTACCCAATCAATCGCTTCATTGTCTTCTGTGAACAACTGGAACGCTTGCAAGTAATCTTCCAAGTATTCTTCCATCAGTTTCATATCGTAGGATTCAATCGAGTACATTTCACCCTCGAATACAAACTCTTCTAGTAGAGCTTCTACTGTTCTGACAAGTAATCCACTCGCAGCTTTCAACTCATCGGTATGTCGGATTGTCATCTTTTCAAGCATGTCATTGTCAATAGAAGAACGTAACAGTTCAAAAAACGCTAAATGAGCTTCTTCTAGAACATCAAGATAGTGAAGTGTTTTAGGACGCAATCCTTCTACTCGTGCTTTCTCTAACAAATCCAATAATGATTCGCTTTGCACTTTTAATGTAAATGCTTCCTGCGCGGCAAATTCCACTAAGTGTCCTTCATCTAATACAATCGCAGAAGCTTCAGGAAGTAATGGCAATTGTTCTTGACGCTTGCGTGACTCTGCCGTCCACAAATGTTCCATCAAAAATTCATGCGAGCAAATCACTAGGTCAGTTGCTTGACGGTAGAATTGACGAGAGATGGTTTGTCCACATTGATTTTTGATGTCACAGATGGAACACTGTTGAACCGGATGATAATTGACAAGCTTCCACTGCTCGTCTGTAAGGAAGCTGAATTCTTTGCGATCTCCATACGGATACACTTTTTGAAGAGAAGATCCCCCAAATACAAACTCCGGAAGACGGTCATCAATCTCATCCACAAATTCTGGCACATCAAACCCACGACGTTGTTCATCTAATCGCTGCAGACACAAATATTCTTCTCGCGACTTTGCCAAACGTACATCAATCGATAAGTTGAGCAGCTCAGATAGGCGAGAGATATCCCCTTCTGGTTTGATCAGCTGTTCAATAAGGGCTTCATCCGAACAAGCTATAATTACAGGCTTACCTGTGTAGCGTGCATACGCAATTGATGGTAATAAATAAGCCATTGTCTTTCCAGTTCCTACTCCGGCCTCGGCAAAAAGAACGGATTTCGACTGTAATGCCTTTTCAATTTGGAAGGCCATATATACTTGTTCATCACGAATCTCGTATCCATTTTCCGGCAAGGTGTCATAAAAGACATCACCTAACCAGTTCGATAACGACTGATAAAACGATTGATCTTTGGATAATTCGAATGGAATATTTTTGCGCATAACTTCACTCTTTTCTAGACTAATTTAGACTCTTTGACCCCAGAATTGATAATAATCTGTACGGATAAATCCATTGAATAATTTGCGTTTTTTCGTTGCTTTCTTACCATAAACGGTTTCCAAGTTTTCCATAGAAGATAACAAATAAACAGACCACGATGGATATTTACTCATCACATAGCCAAATTGAGACAATGTCTTTTCAATCTCTTCAACTTCACCGATACGTTCTCCGTAGGGTGGGTTACTGATGACAACACCGTTATCTAAACGAGTTGTAAAATCTGCGGCTTGCATTTGCTTGAATGTAATGATATCCGCAAATCCTGCTTCTAATGCATTGGAATTCGCAATTTCAATCATACGGTGATCGATGTCCGTTCCAAGGATTGTGAGTTCTTGATCATAATCCGCTTGTGTGTCGGCTTCATCACGTATTTTTTCCCATACTGCTGGTTTGATCCAACTCCAGTGTTCTGCATCAAACTCACGATTATATCCGGGTGCAATGTTCTGACCAATCATAGCCGCTTCAATACAAAGTGTACCCGATCCACAGAATGGGTCGACAAATGGACGACTTGGACTCCACTTTGAAATTTTTACAAGAGCAGCTGCTAATGTTTCTTTTAAAGGAGCATCCCCTTGTGTCGTTCGATAGCCGCGTTTATGCAAGCCAACACCGCTTGTATCCATTGTGAGTAACACACGGTCCTTTAAAATGCTGACTTCGATTTTATAGCGAGCACCGGACTCATCAAGATAGCTCATACGTTTATATGCGGACTTTAATCGCTCAACGATTGCTTTTTTCACGATACTCTGACAATCTGGAACACTGTATAATGTCGATTTCACACTTTTTCCGCTCACTGGGAAGTTAGCATCAACCGGCAAGTACTTTTCCCATGGAATGGCTTTTGTTCCTTCAAATAGTTGATCAAACGTCTTCGCAGGGAACTCCCCTACAAGAAGTTTCACGCGATCCGCCACACGTAGCCAAATGTTCGCTTTTGCAATCGCTTCTTCGTCTCCTTCAAAAAACACTTTTCCGTTGTCTGTTTGTGTTTCAAAACCTAAGTCTTTCAATTCATCTGCAACGATACCTTCTAATCCCATTGCAGCTGTCGCAAGTAATTTATATGTCATAGTATCCACTCCTTTTTAGTCTATAAAGAGAAAAAACTCTCCGAAAAGGAGAGCTGTGCTGTTTATCATAAAACCTTCTATTCGATAAGCCATGTTTTGTCTCCCTTGTACTCAAACGGGAAATTCCCTCGTACATACTGGGCGGCAATCATCTATCTACGGACATGCCGTCTTCCAATCCGTTCAATTCCTTCATGGAAATGCCCCTACCATAATTTGGGTTTCTCACTCGTGGGGTTTACCGCGTTCCACTCTTACCGTTTCCGATAAGACTTCGTCACTGTGGCACTTTCAAGAGTACTGCACCATATCCCGTAAGACGTAGGTGGTTTCTCTGCCGTCAGCTGGCAGCTGCCCTCGTTTATGACTTCACGAGGCACGAACACTACAGTCATCTCAGAACTGTGTGAGCATGGACTTTCCTCTACACATTAGTATGTGCAGCGATTGCCTGAATAGAAGGCCACAATCGAGTATACGTTATTTTACTGGATTACACAAGAACTATCAGTCGTAAAGCTTCGCACCAAATACATGCTTCTCCAAATTAGACAAGCGCTTTAAAATGTCAAAGTTTGTAGATGACTGCGGAGCTGGTGCTGATTTTGGTGTATCTTCTAATTGCGTGCGAAGATCTCGGTTCTCTTTCTCGAGCTCTTGGATCCGCTTATCGAACTGCTCATAGTCTTTAATGACTTCATCTAAAAATGCATCGACTTCTTCTTGACTGTAGCCGCGCATTGTTGTTTTAAATTGTTTCTCTAAAATATCATTTGGTTTAAATTGAATCCCCATACCCATCTTCCTTCCATCCATTGGTGATTGGCTTCATTATAGCATAGGAACGCTTGACACACCTATCTATTTGTCGAAACTTGCGCTTTCCCGGGAAATGATTTTCCGGTCTAATCGTTCGTCCCTATTTTTCAATTCTGCCAAGTAGGAAGCCAATTTCTCACGCGTCAAGATTGCTGTTAATGATAACAACTGTGTTTTCGCTTGTTGGACGTAATTCTTCGCTTGGCCGAGATCTTTCATTTGATGCTCTGCAAGTTTTGCACAATGAATGAGTGCGTCCAATTTCTCAATTCCTACTAGTAATTCTGAAGCTGTCTCCATCAATTCAAGGCTTGATGCAAATTCTCCTTCACGCTTTTGTAAAAGAGACAAATAATAATAAGCGTGTGGTATATCTTGTTTCTCATAACGTTCAGTTACTTTTTCATAAAGCTCTCGACTGTTTGGCAACAATTTTAAATCACGCAGCCATTTTGCTAAATTTAATTCAGTTTGAGAAGACCGGGTCTCAGGTGCATCTACGAGATGACGAAGAGAGTGGATATACAATGCCACTAGAGAATACAAATCCCATTTGTTATGTTCTAGTATGCGATCCAAGTTTTCGGTTTTCCCCGATCTAACAGCGTCCATATAAACAATCGGAGCGAGATGTCCGGGCATGTCATCTTCCCTATGAAAGTTCAATTGTTCTCTTTCCATGTCTTGCAACTTATAACGCTCTTGTTGTCCTCTCCACAGTCGCTTACTTCCGTGAAGCAAATCAATTTGAAACACTTGAGGAAAACTTGGAAGAAGTTTTCGGTTCATCGTCCAACGCACTTCAAGCTGGGGCAAGTCAAAGCTTTTGCCGTTATACGTGATAATTGTGTCACGGTCTTGAAAAGGTAACGCTTTTAAAAATGCCAATTCATGTTGCGGAGAAGCCAAAATAAATTGATCGAGTTGAAACCCAGTGGCCGTTTCAAACAAGACGCCATTTAAAAAAATATGAACGCCGACACCTTTTAGACCCGTCGTTTCGGTGTCATAAAAAAAGAGGCGACTTGACTCTTCTGGAGTTAGTGGATGCCCTTTGAAATCGCGCTTTGCTTTCGCGACAAGGGAGGAGAGTTCTGAAAACTGAGTCCCTCCATGCTTAAAGTCATGCGGCAAAAGCGTTGAGATTTTATAGTAGACGCCTTGGTCTGTATGAACCAAGTCATAGTCCGACGAAGACCATTTCACAAAATCAGGACGATTCACTTCTTTGATAGGTTCTTTGACTTGTTCAGGTTGCTTTTTTATAAGGCCTTTCATAGCCAGTAATTTTTTTTCATAGGACATATCAGTCACGCACCAAGTTCGTTAGTAATAAAAGGACTTCTTCTTTTAAACCGACATTTGCTTCCTGCGCACCAATACATGCAGGACATCCATCCAAGCATGGACAAGAAGCTACTTGCGCATGTGTTTCTTCCACAAGTTCTTCAAATCGGTCTAACATTCGTTCAGATAAACCAATACCACCTGGATAACTGTCGTAAATGAAAAATGTTGGTTGCTGGTCTAAGATGGATTTCATTTGCGGAACGACATGCACATCTTTACGATCACAGTCTAAAAATAGTGGAATGAAAGAATGTAGCGCATAAGCTGCACCAACCATTGCATCTGAGAACAGATGCAGATTCCCTTCTTCCGGTTTTGAAAAAGTGATCCATGTTGCAGATGTATGAAGCTCAAGTGGCGGTAAATCGATTGTTCCAGATCCAATATTGTCATGCGTATCAAATTTGATTTTTTTAAAGAGTGTAGGGTGTGCGAGCACGATAATATCGCCATAATGCATCTCGACGTTCTTTTCGGTTCGGTGTTTATCTTTCGAAAGTACTTTCATTTCCACTGCAATGTTTGCATCCGTAAAATAATCTACATCTACTTCTGTGACAAATGCTTTTTTCTCATCCCAATCGAGAAGCTCTACTTGAAACTGAGTGCCTTGATGGAGATAGATCGCTTCTTCGTGTAACAATGTCATCGCACTAAATAAATCCATCTCTCCTATAACCCGCGTCTTGGTTGGAACGGATTGATCAATAATAATCACATTGTCCTGAGAGGCTGAACGCAAGGAGATATTACTCGCCGGAAAACTTTCAGCCATCCAATGCCATTTATCTGCTGTTTCTAACAAGACGCGTTCTTCTTTCAAAAGCTCAAGTAGTGGCGTCACATGATACTCCGCGTAGTCTTCTTGTTTCTCGAACGGTAATTCAAACGCTGCACATTTTAAATGGTCCATTAAAATCAACATGTTTTCCGGGAAAATACGGACTTCTTCTGGAGATTGGCCAAGTAAATACTCGGGATGGTCAACAACGTATTGATCCAGTGCTGTAGATTGTGCGACATAGACAACAAGTGACTCTTCTTGACGACGCCCCGCTCGTCCTGCTTGTTGCCATGCACTTGCAATATTGCCTGGATAGCCTGTCATGATACAGACTTGCAATTGCCCAATGTCGACACCCAGTTCTAAAGCGTTTGTACTGACGACTGTTCGAATGTCTCCGTCACGCAAGCCCTTCTCAATCTCTCTTCTTTCAGAAGGTAAATACCCTCCTCTATATCCTTGAATGGAGCGATCATTTAGTTTCTTACTGACCAATGCTTTCAAATAGGTGACGAGCATCTCTACACGAACGCGACTCTTCGCAAAAATGATTGTCTGTAAACGTTTTGCATACAATTCTTGCGCGAGGTCACGAACTTCTAGAACAGCACTTCTTCGCACGTTGTAAGTCGGATGGACGACCGGCGGATTGTAAAACATGAAGTACTTTGTTCCGGAAGGGGCACCGTTATTTGTGAGTACGACATGGTCTTCATGTGTGAGTGAATCCGCTAACTCTTTTGGATTTTGAATTGTGGCAGACGTACAGATGATGACCGGGTGGCTTCCGTAAAATGCACAAATTCGTTTCAATCGACGTATAACATGCGCTACGTGAGAGCCGAACACACCTTTATACGTATGCATTTCATCAATTATGATGTATTTCAAGTTCTCAAACATCGACACCCATTTTGTGTGGTGCGGTAAAACACCTGAATGCAACATGTCCGGATTGGTTAGAATGATATTGCCATTCGTTCGCACTTTTCTACGAATCCCTGGCTCTGTATCTCCATCATATGTAAAACTGTTGATTTGCTTGCCTGTGGCTTCAATCAATTTGTTCACATCTGCTTTTTGATCTTGCGCTAGAGCTTTCGTTGGAAATAAATAAATCGCCCGGCTTTTGGGGTCTTCAATAATCGACTGCAAAACTGGTAGATGATAGCACAATGATTTGCCAGAAGCTGTAGGAGTAATTGCTGTAAACGACTCTCCAGCACGAGCATGCATGTATGCACTCGCTTGATGTGTGTAAAGTTCTGAAATTCCTTTCGCATGGAGGGCAGCTATCAAACTATCATCTAAGTCTTGAGGAAACGGGACTGTTTTTGCTTCTTTTGGTTCTATGACATGTATCGACTGAATCTGCTGTTTTTTGGCAGGATCTTTTACCCATTCATCAAGTAGTTGGGATATTGTCGTCATTGCCCTCACGCTCCAATTCCGTCAGCAAAGTTTTCAGTGTGTAAAGAACGGCATGTACACTTTGATAAAATCTTTTCTTCGAAGTTTCTTTGAAAAAAGACTGTACACTATACTGTTTCATCCCATCTTCAGTTGCATCGATTTGGTTTTGGTGGATATACTTCGGTCGGTTAAGACGAATGTAGCGCTCGGCTTCTTGTTTCCACTCGCTAATCCATATATCCACTTTTGCAACATGAGGTTTTACTTCCTCGAAAAAATCAGGTGTGCGATCTTCGACACGTAGTTGTTCAAATCTTGCAAGACACGCTTCTGATTCACTAATCAATTTTTCTGTTAAGTCTTTAAGTTTCATCTGTGTCACTTCCTGTTCACTTCTATCCTTTTATCATATCAAAAGTTCACTACTTCAACTAGTTTTACGAACAAACATTCGAATGAAACATTCGGGGCATGTCAGGCGTCTAGTGTATATGCTACACTTAGGCACAGAGGTGTTGACTATGAGCATACGGTATCCGAATGGAAAACGGTACCAACCTACCTCCCCGAAAAAAACTGCGTCCAAAAAGGATTATTCTTTTAGTAATCGGGGAAAGACGTTAGAGGATGAAGTCAATGAAACGAATGACTATTACTTGCAACATAAAGTAGCAGTGATTCATAAAAAACCAATCCCAATCCAAATCGTAAAAGTGGATTACCCCGGAAGAGCGCGTGCAGTCATACGAGAAGCTTATTACCGTACACCATCCACAACAGATTACAATGGCGTATATAATGGATACTATTTAGATTTTGAAGCGAAAGAGACGAAGAATAAAACATCGTTTCCTCTTCAAAATGTTCACGAACACCAAGTCCTGCACATGCGACAAGTAGCAGAGCAAAATGGTATCGCATTTTTGGTTGTAGCTTTTTCAACTCTTGAACGCTACTTTTTCATGAGTAGTCAAACACTTGACTTGTATTGGGATCGAATGAATCAAGGTGGTCGAAAATCGATCACACTTGATGAGTTTGAACAAACTGGTATTGAAATTACTCCTGGGTATGCTCCGCGTGTACCCTATTTAGATGCTGTCGATCTTTATTTGACTGGCAAAGAAAGTGAGGAATGAGCTCGTGGCGAATGAACAGCGAACTCGGCAACAAATTCGATTAGAGCAACAAAAAAGCAAAAAGAAAACAAAAGGAAAAACTGGCAAACGGGGTATCTTCAAAAAGATATTCTTAGCACTAGTCGCAATTGGCCTTATTGGCTTACTTAGTGGTTTTGGATTATTTGTGTATTACGCAAGCTCTGCACCACCGCTTGATGAAGAGTCTTTAAAAGACCCGATTTCGTCCACTTTCCTTGATAAAAATGGCGAAGCTTTCTATACTTCTGGAACTGAAAACCGAATTTATGTCAATTTTGATGATATTCCACAACAGATGGAAGATGCGATTTTAGCTACAGAAGATGTTCGTTTTTATGACCATATGGGTATGGACTTCTTGCGTTTAGGAAGTGCCGTAATTGCGAACGTTACACAAGGGTTTGGAGCACAGGGTGCTTCTACTATTACGCAACAAGTCGTGAAAAACTCTTTCTTGCAAAATGAAAAGACATTAAAACGAAAAGCGCAAGAAGCTTGGCTATCGTTCCAATTAGAACGCGCCTATGACAAAGAAGAGATTTTTGAAATGTATTTCAATAAAATTCTTATGTCAGGTCGCAATTATGGTTTTGGAACAGCTGCAGATTATTTCTATGGTAAGGAATTAAATGAACTAGAACTACATGAAATAGCGATGCTTGCTGGAATTCCACAAAGTCCGAACAATTACAATCCGTTCAACAATCCAGAACTTGCTGAAAAACGTCGAAATACAGTCCTGCATTTAATGGAGTTACACGGAAAAATTACGACTGAAGAAGCGGATGCTGCTCGTGCAATTCCCGTTACAGAGACATTGATTCCAGAAGATCAACGTCAAGCTTCAAGCGAATTAAAATATGAAGCATTCATTGATATCGTGGAAAGTGAATTAAACAAAATTGACCCTTCTCTTCTATCAGAAGGTATCACTGTTCACACGACTTTAGACCCTGCTGTACAAACGAAAGTAGAAGAAGTGATCAACTCTGACATTTATGCTACTGAGAAACAACAAGCAGGTATCGCCGTCGTAGACCCGAAAACTGGAGCACTTGTTGCTTCAGGTGGAGCACGAAATTATTCAAATCGTGGTTGGAACTATGCGTATGATAATAAAGACCGTCAGCCTGGCTCTACGATGAAACCACTTCTTGCGTATGCGCCTGCGATAGAAAATCTGAACTGGTCAACAGGGCAAACTGTAGTCGATGAACAAATCACCTACACAGGTACTGACCAAGTTGTACGGAACTTTGTCGATCGTTATTTAGGTCCTATGACAATGCGCGAAGCATTATACCGCTCTCAAAACACACCTGCAGTCAAAACACTGCGCGAAGTGGGTCTTGATAACTCTCGAGACTTTATCAATCGTTTTGGGTTAGGCATTGAAAATGTTTATGAATCGTCTGTTCTAGGTGGTATTGAAGGAATTTCACCAATGACGCTTGCTGGTGCATATAGTGCATTTGCTAATGGCGGATACCACGCGGAACCTTATGCAATTGAAAAAATCGTCTATCGTGACGGAGAAACAGAAGACGTTTTGAAAAACGACTTAGAAACAGTCATGAAGGATTCTACAGCCTACATGGTGACGGATATGTTACGTGACGTTTTAGAAAACCAAAATGGTACAGGTCAAACCGCTGCAGTTCCTGGGATTGACTTGGCAGGTAAGTCTGGTACTTCGAACTATAGTGCCGACGAGATTGCAGCAAATAACCTCCCTTCTGGTTCGTTCCCAGATACATGGTTTGCTGGCTACTCTACGGATTATTCAGTAGCGATTTGGTCAGGAAATAGTAAACGAAGTGAACCGATGACTTCTGCTGAAGAGCGTCGTGTACCGCAACAAATGTTCAAGCAGATCATGACGACCATTTCTGCAAATGCTGCAGACTTTAGCCGTCCAAACTCAGTAGTGGAAGCTACTATTGAAGTTGGTACTTCACCCCTTCAATTAGCAAGTGAATTTACACCAAGTAACCTACGTCGTACAGAATTATTCGTTCGCGGTTCAGAACCAACGGCCGTTTCTGATGAATACGAGTTGACTGAACTCCCTGCTCCGACAGGATTAGCGGCAGATTTTGATGAGTCTAACGCGTCCGCAACACTTCGTTGGAACTATGAAGCTCCTGAAGGTGTTGAAGATGTAGAGTTTGTCGTATCTGTGAGAGTAAACGATGGTGGCGCTCAAGAGGTAGACACGACATCCGATACCGGGCTTATTGTTAGGGATTTACAACCTGGAAACACCTATACATTTAGTGTTGTAGCAACAGCTGAAGGTATATCCAGTGCCCCTGCCACAGTATCGATTACTCTTGCTGAAGAACAAGAGCCGGAGGAAGAAGAGCCTGCGGAGCCTACGGAACCTGAACCGGGTGAAGGTGAAGGTGACGAAAACGGCAACGGTAATGGAAACGGCAATGGCAATGGCAACGGAAATGGTAATGGTAATGGTAACGGAGATGAATCTGAGGAACCAACTGAGCCGGGTGAAGGCGATGGCGCTTCAGAAGAACCGACTGAGCCTACAGAACCTGGTACAGGTGAAGAAGAAACAAATAACAACTAAAATTCAGCTTGAATATGTATAAGAAAAAGGAGTTTCTCGTTATATGAGAGACTCCTTTTTTAAATGGTGTTATGTGTGTAGGGGAAGCGTTCCGCGGGCGCGGGCTGAGCCAAGGTCTCAGCTTCCGCTTTTTATCCCGCTGGAGTCACCCCTACCCACTATATAAGTTTGGTATCATACACTGCAATGCGTATAATTTGAGTTCTGTTTTAATCAGCTAATTTGCTTTTCATTCGTTTTTTACCTTCACGACATTTTTCGAGAAGTGGACATTCGGGACAATTTGGATTTTGCGCTTTGCAATGATACCGTCCGAAAAAAATCATTTGATGATGCGCTTTGGACCACAATTCTTTAGGCATCTTTCGCATCAGCGTCTCCTCTACTTGTAACGGTGAATCCTTCCACCTTGAAACACCTAGCCGTTTCGATACACGTTCAACATGTGTGTCTACGGCAAGAGCAGGTACTCCATATGCGACAGATACCACTACATTTGCCGTCTTTCTACCCACACCTGGTAGGCGCGTCAACGTGTCGCGATCTTCGGGAACCACGCCACCAAATTCATCAAGTAACATCTGACTCAGCTTTTGAATATTCGATGCTTTATTGCGATACAATCCGATTGATCGAATATCTTGTTGCAATTCTTCTAAAGGAACAGCTAAGTAATCTTCGGGTGTCTTGTATTTTTGGAAAAGATCTTTCGTTACACGGTTCACTAAGACATCCGTACATTGTGCGGATAGTAGTGTGGCAATGACAAGTTCAAATGCGTTGTCATGCACCAATTCGCAATGGGCATCTGGATACATCGTATCCATAACATCTAGAATTTCAAGCCACTCTTTCTTCGTTACCATCTTACTCCCTCTCTTCCAACCAATTATAAAACGGCACTTTTGGTCGACTTTCTGAAGACGGTGTTCGTTTTACCGTATATTTATGAAACCCTTCAGAATGCTTACGAATTTCTTCGAGTGTCGTCAGATTTTTTTTCTTCCATTCAAATAATATGCGGTCTATATACTTCAAACTTTTCTTTTCAGCAAGCACAGCTTCTACAAGTGCTTGCCTAATCACATCCACGCTGTGAAGATCTTCATCAATCCATTTTGAAATCGTCTCATATTCAAGTGGAGTGAATACCCTACCAAACTCTTCTTCAAAAGTACGGAATAACTCACCAATCTGTTGTTCCGATGTTTTTTTCTCTGATGCAGAATGTTCCTTCTCTAAACAATCTACAAGTCGTTCCCACAGCTGATATAACACATAAGACTCTTCTACCATCTTATCTGTATTGGATTGTTCGATAAACAATAAGCCCCTTTGCATCAATCGTTGTAAGATGGCTGCAACTTGATGTTCCGTGATTTCCATTCGAGAGGATATTTCGGTAGGCGTCGGGAAATGAATCCCAGCTTGTTGATACGATTGAATATGTAAAATCACCATGGCTTCTTGGTCGGAAAGCTCTAAAGCCCGATAATGAGTAAAAAAAAGCTGGGAAATGGTTACATTTCCCTGCTTCATCCACTGCTCCAGGCGACTCGACGTGTTTTTCACGTGATGTCCTCCTTATGGGTATAAACGATTTAATAGACGTGGGAATGGAATGGATTCACGAACGTGTTCCGCTCCACTGATCCATGCTACTGTGCGCTCAAGACCTAAACCGAATCCTGAGTGAGGTACCGTTCCATATTTACGGAGTTCTAAGTACCAAGCATATGCAGCTTCATCTAAGTTGTGTTCTTGTATACGTTGCTTTAATAAATCATAATCATGAATACGTTCTGATCCACCGATAATTTCACCGTAACCTTCTGGTGCAATCATGTCTGCACATAACACTACATCATCACGGTCTGGGTGTGGTTGCATATAGAAAGGCTTGATACCGGTTGGATAATGAGTGATAAATACAGGCTTGTCATAAGCTTCAGCAATCGCTGTCTCGTGTGGTGCTCCGAAATCATCGCCCCACTTAATGTCATCAAATCCTTGTTCATGCAAGAAAGTGATAGCATCATCATATGTAATACGAGGGAATGGCGCTTGAATTGCTTCTAATTTCGATGTGTCACGACCTAAACGCTCAAGCTCTAATTGACAGTTCTTCAATACCGATTGCACGATGTAGGATACATAATTTTCTTGCACTTCTAAGCTCTCATTAAACTCAACAAATGCCATCTCCGGCTCAATCATCCAGAATTCAATCAAATGACGACGCGTTTTTGATTTTTCAGCACGGAATGTTGGACCGAACGAGAATACTTTCCCCATTGCCATCGCTGCTGCTTCCATGTATAACTGACCGGATTGTGATAAGAACGCATCTTCATCGAAATACTTTGTCGCAAACAGTTCAGACGTACCTTCTGGAGCTGAACCTGTTAAAATCGGAGGATCCATTTTGACAAAGCCCTCTTGGTTATAGAATTCATAGGTCGCTCGAATGATTTCGTTACGAATTTTCATGATGGCATGTTGTTTACGAGAGCGTAGCCAAACATGACGGTTATCCATCAAAAACTCCGTCCCGTGCTCTTTTGGTGTAATCGGGAAATCTTCAGCGAGTGATAACACTTCAATTTCTGAAACTTGGATTTCACAACCAAAACTGTTGCGTGTATCTTCAGTCACTGTTCCGGTAATATAAACCGAAGACTCTTGAGTCAGACCTTTTGCAGTTTGGAAAAGCTCTTCTCCAACGTCTGCCTTCACTACAACACCTTGTACAAATCCAGTTCCATCTCGCAATTGTAAAAATGCAATTTTCCCACTAGAACGCTTGTTCGCAATCCAAGCCCCTAGCTTTACTTCTTCTCCGATATGAGAAGGCATTTGATTAATTGAAATTTTCTTCATGATTTCCTCCATCTTATAAATTCGAAATCCGCTTCCACCAATCTCCTGATTTAAAATCCAAGTACGTATAGCCAAGCGCATCATTCGTGTTCAAATAGGTGACTTCCCATACAGGTCCTATTTCTTCATGACCGAGTTTTATGGACATAATCTTCTCGACATTGCCTTCTGCGCGCGTTCGCTGTTCGGCTTCTTCAGCAGAAATCCCATCAGAGAGGTTTACTTCATACGCTGTTTGGTTTTCAGCTTTGTCGATGATGTACGCCACATCTTGCCCTTCAGAGGACTTTCCGATGACAGTTACATAACTCGTCACACTATTGTAGGCATAAACTTCTGAAACAGTACTAAGAAGACCCTGAGATTTGACGAGTTCTTCATACTTTGCAAATTCGTTTTGTTCAGGCTTCTTTGCCACTGTATAGAGAATTCCGAGACCGGAAATGACGACGACTCCAATTAGCAGCACTGTCGCTACGATCCATTTCATTTTCATGTGCGGTAAATTGTAAAGACCGCTTTTGATTCATCCTCTTTGTCAAGCGCTAAACCGAACATCAAATCATCGTGTTTCAATGAACGATTGAGTGCGTCTACTAGCTTATAGAGGTCGGATTGGTACGTTACGGTCACGGATTGGATGACTTCAATTTTTGATTCCATTGCAATCCCTGCTTTCTTCAATATACTTAGCTATTATACCAAGTTTCTAATGTATCGACCATCGTTTCAATGGAAACTTGTTTTTTTGGAACTTGTGGAATGGCATCTAAAAAATCTTTTCCGTACGATTTTGTTTCAATTCTACGATCGAGAATTATAAAAGCTCCTTTTTCTTCCGGGCTACGAATCAAGCGCCCAAACCCTTGTCGGAACCTTATAATTGCCTCCGGTAGTGCATACTGCGTAAAAGCATTGCGCCCTTGCTTCGTTAACTGATCTGCTTTTTGTTTAAAATAGGGATCATCAGGGCTTGTGAATGGCAATCGAACTAATAGTATTGTGGAAAGTGCATCTCCCGGCACATCGATTCCTTCCCAGAACGTTGTTGTTCCGAACAAAATCGCTTTCGGGAAGCGTTGAAAAGTACGTAACATGCGCATTTTGCTACCAGCATTCATACCTTGTGCGATTAATAAATACTCACTAAGTAAGTCAGTCTCTTCAATTAATTCAACCGTCTTTCTTAGCATATCTTGAGATGTAAACAATACAAACATACGGCCATTTGCTACTTGAGCAGTTTGAATGATGACATCTGCAATCGATTCGATAAACGTATTTTGATCCACTTGGGTAACATCAGGGACATCTTTGACGACAAAGACTTCGGCTCCTTTGTAAAAGTCTGGTTCTGCCTGAAAGCGTTGAATCGTCAGTTCTTTTGGTAAATACAATTGATCTAAAATAAACCACGGTTGCTTTGGCACGGTTAAAGTACCAGACGTCCAAATAAGTGCTTTTCCTTCACGAAGAGGAGCGAGCAGCTTCTCAGTCGTCAGCTGCTGATCAAGCTTTCGCTGATGAAAGACAAATGAACTCGGTAGACTTCGCTTGTCTGCCTCTACCCAACTTGCCTCATTTGAGAGCTGATCTACAAACTCTTCCCAATCATATGCAGCGATTCGTAACTCACGAACCCAGTACAACACATCTTCTTTTACAACCTTAGAAGATATGTCATTTTCATAAAGAAACGCATCATACAGGCTTACAAGACGATTGACTTCTTGTACGAGATCTACAAAAAGATCCTTATGATCTGTCAACTGCAGCTGGAGCTTTGAATTTCCAAGACTCGTCCGCTGTTGATTGGTCCAATCTGTCAACTGCTTTGTAAGCAGTTCAAAGACATCGTTCACAGTTTCTGTCTTGATTTTGATTTTTACTAATTTTGACGCGTACGATTCAATCTGTTCAAGCTTCCAGCCAATTTGCGTCTTGTCCACAAATCCAAACTGACTGAGTAAGTATTTCCACTCTGTAAATGAAATGACTTTTTCATTAAGCTTTTGAACCGCAGTTAAGAAATGATGCGCTTCATCAATAACAACTGCACCGATATCGTGATCAAGCGAGCGCAGAATTTCAGGTTGCCCTGCAAGCATCGCATGATTCGTTAAAATAATATCTGCATCTTTCGCGCGACGGTATTCACGCTCGTAAAAATCGTTTGCAAATTGTGGTGTTCGTTGATGTTTTCGGACTTTATCAAGCGTCAGTTGTCCACCACCTGTAGTATTCAATTCACTTAAGTCGCCTGTAGTCGTTTCTTCTAACCAGACGAGAAGCTGCATGAGCGCGAACGTTTCATCATACGATTCATCTCGACTTGCTAAACGTAACTCAAATAAATTCAAATCGAGATAATGTGTATAGGATTTTAGTTTAGACACACGGAAAGATTGTGGGAAATGACTCAACAGTGTCGCACATTCACCTTCGTATAATTGATCCAAAAGAGTGTTGGTATATGTTGAAATCACTACTTTTTTCCGAGATTCTTTTGCATAACTGATGCTAGGAAGTAAATAACCGATTGTTTTTCCGATGCCTGTTTCCGCTTCGAGTGCGACTTCTTTTTTACTAACTAGTGCACCATGGACCGCGTCCATATAACGGAATTGAGCAGGACGTTCCTGGGCTCCTGGATAAATTGTCGACAAAAGCTCCATTTTTGAAGAAGAGGAATCAGGATAAGCAGGCAACTCTCTCTCGATTGGTTGTGTGCTCTCCACTCGTGTTGTCAGCTGCTGCTGCTGTTTTTTCAATGCCTCAAAAAATAATGGAGCTAAATGTGATTTCAATTTAAAACAGCGCTTATGTAATTTCTCGATAGTTGGAAGAGATAGGGTCGTCAACTTTTTCGCGCATGACAAAAACAACTCTGCAGTTGCGTATGCATCCGCATCCGCTCTATGGGCATCTTCTAAAGGAATACCAAGTTCAACTGTGATTTCACTCAACTTGTAGCTAAGTGCTGTCGGAAACATGAGTCGTGCAAACTCGACTGTATCAATTTTTTTATTCTTTAAAGCGGGTTGTTGGATACGTTTCAACTCACCTTGAATGAACGGAAAATCAAAGTTGACGTTATGCGCTACAAAAATCGCACCTTCTAGTTGTTTTGCCACTTCGTGCGCGATGTCTGAGAACAAAGGTGCATGTTTGACATCGTCGTTCCCAATATGTGTAAGTGTCTGAATAAAGTATGGAATCGGTTTTTCTGGATTCACAAAAGAAGAGTAGGTAGAGACAATCTCCCCTTTCTCTATTCGAACAATACCGATTTGTATAATTCGGTCTCCATTTTTTGGTGAACTCCCTGTTGTCTCTAAGTCCACCACTGCATATACATCATTCATCTCGTTCACTCACAGTACTTTTAGATTCCTTAGAATTGTAACATAAAAGCGCCGGTTCACGTAGAAACCGGCGCTTTTTGTATTATAGAATTGTTGCTTCTGGTTCGTAGGAAATCAAGTCTCGAACTGAATTATCTTCGTTCATGATGGCTACAGTCGGCTTATGCGATTTTGCCTCATCATTCATCATATAGACATACGATAAAATAATGACAATATCCCCTCTTTGCACTAATCGCGCAGCTGCTCCATTTACACAAATGACACCACTGCCACGTTTTCCTGCAATAATGTATGTTTCAAAACGGGCACCATTATTGTTGTTCACAACATGGACCTTTTCATTCGGAAGCATGCCAACTGCATCCAACAGGTCTTGGTCGATTGTTATACTTCCTACATAATTTAAATCGGCTTCCGTTACAGTCGCTCGGTGGATTTTACTGTTTAACATCATTCTAAGCATGGGCATTCACTCTTTCTATTAATATATTGTCAATAAGGCGGGCTTTTGTGAAGAAAACGGCTGTCGCTAAAATTGAGAGTGGCGCATTTTCTTGCACTTCAAGATTTGGATAACTCAACAGCTCCACATAATCTACTCGGCCAGACGTATTTGTTTCAATCATCGCTTTCACAGATCGAATCACATCATCTGTCCGCGCTCCGGACTCCACTAATTCTTTTCCGTGTTGAAGCGCTTGGAAAAGGACAGCTGCTTCCTTGCGTTCCTTGTTATTCAAAAAAACGTTTCGAGAGCTTTTCGCCAGTCCATCTTGTTCACGAACTGTTGGGATACGGTGCACGGTTAAAGGAAAATCATAGGATTCAACAAGAGATTCAATTAGTGCAAGTTGTTGGGCATCTTTTTGCCCAAAATAAGCGTTTGTTGGTTGAACAATATGAAAGAGTTTTGTAACGATTTGCAGAACTCCATCAAAATGACCGGGTCTACTTGCTCCACAAAGTTTCGTGGCCATAGCACCTGGTTGAATAGAGAGAGTTGTTGTGGTGCTATACATCTCTTCTACTGAAGGATAAAAGATTGCATCTACACCGAGTGATTCAGCTAGAGCTTGATCCCTCTCAAAATCACGTGGATACCTGTCTAAATCTTCATTTGGACCAAACTGTGTGGGGTTTACAAATATACTGAGCACTGTTACATCATTTTGCTCTACAGATGCCTTTAGCAATTCAGCATGCCCCTCGTGTAAATAGCCCATTGTTGGAACGAAACCAACTGGCCCGCTCTGCTCTTTGCGCCATGCGCGTACTTGTTGTTTTGTTTTAAGCAGTTTCATTTCTTTCCTCCGTACAAGGCAATCGTTTCTTGTTCTTTCATAACAAATTGATGGGCTTCACTTGGAAATGTGAGAGACTTCACCTCATCCACATAAGTTGCCAATGCCTGTTGCATCGTTGGGAATACGGTCGCATACTGTTTCACAAATTTCGGTATATGATGCGTTCCGTACCCTATTAAGTCATGGAAAACAAGGACTTGACCGTCTACTTCTTTCCCAGCTCCAATACCAATTGTCGGAATCGTCAATGCTTCTGAGAGTTGTTTGGCGAGCTGATGAGGAATGCATTCCACCACGAGCATAAATGCTCCAGCCTGCTCTGTTTTTTTAGCATCTTCGAGTATTTTTAATGCTTCAGACGATGTTTTCCCTTGTACTTTGAATCCTCCAAGAACAGCTGCACTTTGTGGTGTCAAACCGAGGTGTGCAACAACTGGAATCCCAGCAGCCGTCAATCGCTCAATGAGCGGAATCATCGTTCCTGCCCCTTCAATTTTCACTGCTTCTGCACCCGTTTTCTGCATCATTGCAATCGCGTAACGGAGTGCTTGGTCCGTTGATAAATGACAAACACCAAATGGCATATCAACGACTAAAAATGTATCAGGTGCACCGCGTCTTGCGGCTTTCCCGTGATGAATCATATCATCCACAGTTACAGGAATCGTTGAATCATACCCGAGCACGACCATGCCTAATGAATCGCCCACTAGAATCATATCAATCCCTGCTTGTTCGGCTACTTTAGCAGACGGGTAATCATAAGCTGTGACCATCGTAATCTTTTCATTCTTCATTTTCATCGCTTTAAATTGAGTTGTAGATTTCACTGTTTTCCCTCCTTTAGTGTTCAGAAGGAAAAAACCATACTAAAAGCCCCTGCAAAAAGACGCAGGGGCAGAAAAATAGCCAGAATTGGTTTTTTCCGTCCCTGTCAGAAGACTGATCAAGGCGATATGTTAGGTTCAAGTCTTACAATAGGTATGGTTCTCAAAAGATACCATCCAATTTCAGTGTAGCATATTATGAAAATGTGTCCAGTTTTCCACTCAGTGTAACATCGCCTGAGAATAGCGTACGTACGCCGTCACCCGTTTGAACAAGTAATGCACCATGTTCATTTAAACCAAGGGCAATCCCCTGAATCGTTTCACGAACTGTTGTCGCTGTGACCTTCTTTCCTATCATAGTCGAGTGTCGTTCCCACTCTACTTGAAAGCGGCGAAAGCCCTGTGTTTCAAAAGTCGTAATGGCTTGTTCAAGTTCATTTGCCATAGCTGCAAGTAGTTTGCTGCGGTCAACAGGAGTGTCACATTCGATTGCGAGTGAAGTTGCACGTTTTGTTAAGTCCTGGTTTAATTCATCTTCTGCCTGCAACACATTAATACCAATCCCTAGTAAGATGGCTTCGATTTTATCAGGCGTTGCTTGTAACTCTGTTAAAATCCCACCGACTTTTTTCCCATCAATTAAAAGGTCATTGGGCCATTTAATATCGACCTGTATCCCTGTCGTTGAATGAATAGCTTTGGCAAGAGCTAGCGCCACCACTAATGTTATAGGTGGTGCTTCATGAGGGAGTAAGTCTGGTTTAACAATCCATGTAGTCCAAAGACCTTTTCCTTTTGACGATACCCACTGTCGATTTAAACGGCCTTTTCCCGCTGTCTGTTCTTCACTGACAACGACCAGTCCATGCATACCTTTGCCTTTTACTAGCAGTTCGTTCGCTACAAGTTGGGTAGAAGGACAGCTTTTAAGATAATACAAAGTACGTGCAAAGTAAGTTGTTTTTAAATAAGGTGAAACCGTCTCAACAGATAATTGAGACGACAGCTGCTTTAAAACATACCCTTTTTTCTTGATAGCTTCCACTTCGTGTCCATCTTCCTTCAACGATTTGATATACTTCCAAATCATTGTACGGGATACTCCTAATTGTTCTGAGAGATGTTCACCTGAAATTGGTTCTTCAGCGTTCATAAGAAAGGATAATAGTTGTTGTTTATTCGACATGTTCAAGCACCCACTTCTTTAAAGCATCTCGTGTATTTAGAATGTTGCCGGCTAAAATCTCGTCAGCCATCCGTTCATTCGTCTTTTTGATCCATGGACCTGAATTACGCTGTTTTAGTTGCATTAAGTCGTGTCCGGTCAGTGCAAGATCCTTTGGAAAGCGAATTGGTGCATCTTGAAGCCAACGAAGAAGGTGTTGTTTCGTAGCAAAAGGTTTGCTTTGTGAGATTTCCCAGCAAACTCGCACTGCACTCTCACTTGAATTAAAAACAGATCGATAGGTCCAACCTTCCTTTGATACACGCTTCATTAAAGCAACTACTTCTTTATTTAATCGCTTTTCGTCATTTGAATAAGGAAACTCATACGTGTCAGACTGGAAATAATGAAACCATGCCCATCCTTCGGCAGTAGATTCAAATGGTGTGTGACGCTCAGGAAGAATGGTAAAAACACCTGGCAAAAACTCATCAAAATGTGGGTGTTTTAATTCACGAAGCGAAATCTCAGGGTCAACCATGGTCCATATTCTAGACACTTCTTGCTTGATGCGTTCTTTTGCAATCCAAGGTAAGAGATGACTCGCCTCTGTCATAGCTTGCCGTGTTTGAGTTTCAATGGAAAAGCCGAGCTGACCTGCTAACCGAATACCCCGAAGAATACGGAGCGCATCTTCTTCGAAGCGCTCCTTTGGTTGACCAACTGCCCGAATAAGTTTATTTTGTAAATCTTCTTTTCCACCGTAGTAGTCTATAATTTCACCATCAATCCCCATTGCAAGAGCATTGATGGTGAAATCACGGCGGCTTAAGTCATCTTTCAACTCGCGCACAAAACGTACTTCGGAAGGTCTTCGTTTATCGATATACTCTGATTCCACACGAAATGTGGTCACTTCAATTGCATCACCGTGGAGCACCGTAACTGTACCATGTGCAATACCGGTTGCAAATGTCTTTGGAAAAAGTTCTTGAACGTTCTCTGGTAATGCATCTGTTGCTACGTCAATGTCTTTGCAAGCAATGCCAAGTAGATGATCGCGCACAGCTCCGCCTACAATATACGCTTGGTAACCTGCCTCTTGAAGGATCTTGACCACTTCAAATGCATGTGTCCAATTAGTCGTCATAGCGTGCTACCTCATAGTAAAGATTCTCATATTGAGAAATAATGGTGTCACTGTTAAATTTTGAGTGAACAGTTTGCAAAGCGTTTTCTTTAAATGTCGCAAACATTTCATCATTGGTTAACAGTTCAACTGCAAGCAATGCTGCGCGTTCAACTGCCCCTTCAGGAACGATAAATCCATTCTCACCGTGGTCGATGACTTCTGGGATTCCTCCAATATCTGTTCCAATACAAGGTACGCCACATGCCATTGCTTCTAATAGAACAAGCCCAAACGATTCTTTTTCTGACATCAACAAAAACAAGTCTGCAAGCGCGTATAATTCGGCTACATTCTCTTGTTTGCCTAAAAATAATATATCGTGTTCATAAGCCGTCCCTTTTGTTTGTTCTAAAATCGGATGCCGTTCCGGTCCATCTCCTACCAGCAATAATTTACACGGCATTTGTTTACGAACATATGAGAACGTTTCAACAACGTCTTGTACACGTTTGACTTTACGGAAATTCGAGACGTGTAAAATTATTTTTTCATCAGGGGCTATCCCAAGAATTTTACGTAGATGGCTTACATCTTGTGAATGATAATCAGCTGTATCAATAAAATTGTAGACAGTTCGAATTTCTTGGTTTGGTTCAATTAAATCCATTGTTTGATTCGCAAGTGAGTTTGAAACTGCCGTCACTATATCTGATTTTTCAATTCCGTACCGGATGGCTCCTTTTAAAGAAGAATCTACGCCAAGTACTGTAATATCTGTTCCATGAAGCGTTGTAACAATTCCTACATCACGCTTTGCCATATCACGAGCTAAAATTGCGCAGACAGCATGGGGGATAGCATAATGCATATGCAACACATCGAGTTGTTCATCATCAATGACCTCGGCTATCTTGTTTGCAAGGGCGATGTCATATGGCGCATATTGAAACACAGAATAATTATTCACTTCGACCTCGTGATAGGTGACAGATTGATAAAACCCTTTCAAGCGAAAGGGCATACTAGATGTTATGAAGTGGATTTCATGTCCACGTTCAGCAAGTTGTTTACCAAGTTCCGTTGCGATGATGCCAGATCCACCTACAGTTGGATAACATGTAATCCCAATTTTTAACTTTCTGCTAGTAGCGGTCACGACGATCCTCCAATAATCTCCAGTCCAAAAATCCTTCTTCGATACCTTTTAAAAGTACTTCTGCGGTGCCCATATTAGTCGCTAATGGGATTTGATAAACATCACATAAACGAATCAAAGCTGTTACATCTGGCTCATGAGGTTGAGCAGTTAATGGGTCTCTAAAAAAGATGACCATGTCCATCAAGTTATCTGCTATTGCTGAACCAATCTGCTGATCGCCACCGAGTGGGCCAGACTTAAACTTATGAATCGATACGCCGACTTCACTTTCGATACGACTTCCCGTTGTTCCCGTCGCGTATAAATCATGTTTTACTAAAGTATTTTTATAAGCTGTTACAAATTGAATCAAATCATCCTTTTTCTTATCATGTGCAATGAGTGCAATGCGCATATCGTCATCTCCTAATCAATCAGGTTTTCGAGCCCGTAAATAAGTTTTGTTGTTGTCATGACTTCTTTAATACATAGTGCAACCCCTGGCATAAATGAACCCCGTGTAAAAGAATCATGGCGCAATGTTAAAAGTTGTCCTTCTCCACCAAACAATACTTGTTGATGAGCCACTAACCCAGGTAGTCGTACACTATGTAATTTAATACCTTCTAAATCTGCACCGCGTGCGCCTTCGATAGACTCTTGTTCTTCAGGATGGCCTTGTTGATGCGCAGGACGATTATTTTGAATGAGCTCGGCAGTTTTTACTGCTGTACCAGAAGGAGCATCCAACTTTTTATCATGATGCATCTCAATGATTTCTACGTCTTGCATATAACGAGCTGCCTGTTCAGCAAATTTCATCATAAGAATAGCTCCGATTGAAAAATTCGGCGCAATTATACAACCGATTTGAGTCTTTTCACAAAGCTCTTCAAGTTCCGTTAAGTCCTGCTGTGTAAACCCTGTTGTTCCAACTACTGGGCGAACACCAGCTTGAATTGCTGCGGTTGTATGTTTCATACCTAGTTCAGGTGTGGTTAGATCAATAAAGACTTGCGGGTTCGTTTCCTCAAGTAATTGTTCAATTGATGTATATACAGGTACAGAACCTAAATCCAGACCTGACTGTTTTGAATCTAGGACGGATACAAGTTCAAATTCAGCATGTGCCACTACCATGCTAACAGCTTCTTCTCCCATTTTACCTCGAGGTCCTGCGATAGCTACACGAATCATTGTAGTTCCTCCTTCTTTGTCCAGCGGTCTTTATCACGCGTGTTAAATTTCTCCATTACTCGGTCTAGTGCTTGTTGCATATCAATATTTTGCGCATTCGCAAAACAGATGAGAACAAATAAGAAGTCTCCGAGCTCTTCTTCAATCGCTTTTTCCGTTTCCGTACTTTTCTTTTTTTTCATGCCATAAAGATGCTGTACTTCACGAGATAACTCTCCAAGTTCTTCCGTCAGACGTGCCAGCAATTCCATCGGAGGAAAATATCCTTCTTTAAATTGACCAATATATATATCGACTTCTTGTTGCATTTGATGCATCGTTTTTTGTTCCATTTCACCACTCCTTACTGTTTATCGTAGCTATTGAAAGAGTTGTTGTCAAAGCGTAGCAAATGACAGATAATGAGGATTGAGGTGGATGGAATGAAATTAGGATTAAAATTTAAAAACATCTTCTTTATCATGCTCGGGGCTGCGATTTTCAGCTTTGGGTTTGTTCATTTTAATATCCAAAATGAACTGGG
This sequence comes from Chryseomicrobium imtechense, assembly GCF_041475995.1. Lineage (NCBI taxonomy): Bacteria > Bacillati > Bacillota > Bacilli > Caryophanales > Caryophanaceae > Chryseomicrobium > Chryseomicrobium imtechense. The sequence continues at coordinate 40,980 of NZ_JBGOBM010000001.1, forward strand.
AGAAGGTGGATTCTCAGGAATCACATTGATACTTTATTTTGTGCTTGGCTGGGACGTTGCACTCATGAACTTATTATTAAATATTCCAATGTTTATTATCGGCTGGAAGCTCTTGGGTCGTAAAGTATTTTTGTACACATTGATTGGAACTGTCAGTGTTTCAGTATTTTTAAAGATTTTTCAAGTGTATGAAGTACAAATCGGCTTACAAAACGATTTATTCTTAGCCTCACTGTTTGCCGGAGTCTTTGTCGGAGTGGGACTTGGAATCATTTTCCGGTACGGAGGTACAACAGGTGGCGTGGACATTTTGGCGCGACTTGTGCACAAATACGTCGGCTGGAGTATGGGAAAGACAATGTTCTTATTCGATGCAGGAGTTATTTTACTATCCTGGTTAACATTCTTAGACGAACGTTCAGTGATGTATACACTTGTTGCTGTATTTATCGGTGCTCGCGTCATTGATTTCGTGCAAGAAGGTGCTTACTCGGGTCGAGGGGCATTTATCATCTCTGATCACCAGGCGGAAATCGCAGAGCGTATCGGTAAAGAAATGGACCGCGGCGTGACAGTACTGGATGGGCACGGGTTCTATTCAAAAGCGAAACGAGAAATGCTCTACTGTGTCATCGGTCGAAACGAGATTGTTCGATTAAAGAGTATTATTACTTCTGTTGATCCACATGCATTCGTTTCGATAGTGGATGTACATGACGTCATGGGCGAGGGCTTTACGCTAGATGAGAATAAAAAGCCATTTGATTAACAAGAAAAGTGGAACAGGCTCGTCCAGAAATGCCGAGTAAATCTGGCGTGCCCGTAGAGACTCTTTTCGTCTCTGCGGGTGCGACTGATTTGGGAGTGTATTTCTAGCCTGTGGAACTAGACAATAAGAAAAGTGGAACAGGCTCGTCCAGAAATGCCGAGTAAATCATAAAAAAACTGCTCAGAGCAAAATGCTCTGAGCAGTTTTTATTTATTCGCTACGTTGCATACCTGTATAGATTAGAATCAAACGAAGTAACTCAAGTACTGCTACTGCCGCTGCTGCTACATACGTCATAGCTGCTGCATTCAATACTTTCTTCGCATGACGTTCTTCTTCATTGCGAATTAGGTTCAGACTGACCATTTCATTCATGGCACGACTTGAGGCATTGAACTCAACTGGTAAAGTTACAAGTTGGAAAACTACACCAGCTGCAAGTAAACCAATACCGACTAATAGCATTTCTGGTATTGTCGATAAAATACCAATTAGAATAAAGATCCAAGAAGCATTCGAAGAGATATTCGCAACAGGTACTAACTTGTGACGAATTGTTAAGAACGAGTACGCTTCTTTATGTTGAATCGCATGTCCAACTTCGTGTGCGGCAATCGCAGTTCCCGCTACAGATGCCTCGTGAAAGTTGTGAGACGATAAAGCAACGATACGCGTCATCGGGTTGTAGTGATCGCTTAAAAATCCTTTACTCTCAACGACTTGAACATCTTGTAGACCGTGTGCATCTAGTATCGTGCGTGCAACTTGTGCACCCGTCATACCAGATGTTGATCGAACTTTTGAGTACCGTTTATACGTACTCTTCACTTTAAATTGTGCATAAAGCGGTAAAATTAATAGGACAGCAAAGTAAATTAGAAAACCCACTGTTTTCCCCCTCTTTTCTGATATACCTCTATTTTATCGACTCTTGATCAAATTATCAAATGTCATGTATCGCTTCGTACTTATATTCCAAGCGGCGAGTGCTATACATCCTATTGATAACCAAAATGTAAAATAGCCGATTTGTGATGAAAATTCGAGAAGTGAACGATAAATAGGCATCTGCCCAAATACATAGTCAATCACATCATTATGCAGTGTCCAAATAGCTGCAATGCTCAATGAAATCCAGCCAAAGCGGTACCACGGGAAATAAAGAATCGCTTGAACGGCCATCCCAAAATGGGAAATCACAAGCATCCATCCGACAGGTCCGATGGGTCCATCTACTCCAATGGTCAGCAAATTCATGACAACTGCCCATAACCCATACTTTACAAGCGTGACTAGAGCTAACGCCTCGATTAGTCGCCAATTCTTCCCTAACAGCCAGCCTAATAAGGCAAGTGTGAAAAACAAACTTGCAGTCGGACTATCCGGAACGAAAATATAGTAGATGGGTTCCGTGATAGACAATTGTCCTTTATACCAATAATACCCGTAAATCGTACCCAGTAAGTTCACAACAAACAACAGCCACATAAACGGCTTTGCATACAATACGGAACGAATGAGTGTCATCATAACTCGTAGTCCTCTCATCAAGTGATAAAAAAAAGAGAGTCATGACTGACTCTCTTTTAGAAGTATTATTCTGCTGGTTCTAAAGTTGAGATGAATTCAGAAAGCTTTTGAAGCTCTTCATCTGTTCCTTGATAAGTTCCAGCTGGCATAGTACCTACACCGTTTACAGCGATGTCATAAATCTCTTCAGCTGATAGACCAGTACCAACTAGCGTTGGTCCAAGCCCACCTTCAAAGGCATTCCCGTGACATCCTATACAGGACGATGTGGAGTACAATTGATAGCCTTCGGAGTTTTCATCGAATTCTACAGCTACTTCTTCACGAATCTCACCTGCTGCACGTTTTGCATCCCAATCTACGTTCACTACAGACTCCCATGTTAGGAAGATCATAGACGCGATTGCAAGAAGCATAAAGCCAGTTGGTAGAGGACGCTTGAATGGACGACGTTCTTTCGACGTATCTAAGAACGGTACAAGAAGTAGTGCCATAAATGCGATACCTGGAATAATGATTGCACCAATAATGTTATATGGTCCTGATGCAAATTCATATTTCAGAAGTTGGTATAAGAATAAGAAATACCAGTCTGGTAATGCAGTATATGCAGTGTCAGTCGGATCTGCTTGACGCTCCAGCGGTGCTGGATGCGATACCGTTAAAATTAGATAACCTACTAAGAATACAGAACCAATCAACCATTCTTTTAGTAGAAAGTCTGGCCAAAACGCTTCTGTTTTCCCTGGATACTCAGAGTAATCTTTAGGTCCCTTTTTCTTACGGCTAGATGGATGCAGAACACGAGAGTCACCCACGAATTTTAAACCTTTTCCGCGATGCATGAAGTCCCCTCCTTGTTATCCTCTTTTTCCACTAACCTATTATAGTGGACCTGAAATACCTTGACGACGAATTAAGATAAAGTGAGCTGCTAATAATCCGAACAATGCTGCTGGTAAGAAGAATACGTGAATTGCGAAGAAACGTGTAAGTGTCTGCGCACCAAGGATTACTTCATCCCCTGCTAACAATGTCTTAATTGCTCCACCGATAAATGGAACCGAAGCTGCAATCTCAATACCTACTTTTGTTGCAAACAATGCTTTCATATCCCATGGTAACAAGTAACCCGTAAATCCAAGGCCTAACATAATACCAAAGATTCCTACTCCTACCATCCAGTTTAATTCACGAGGTTTTTTATACGAACCTGTGAAGAAAACACGCAATGTATGCAAGAACATCATAACGATAACTAGCGATGCTCCCCAGTGGTGCATACCCCGAACAATCTCTCCGAATGCCACTTCATTTTGAAGATAATAAACAGAGTTCCATGCATTTTCAATATCCGGCACATAGTACATTGTTAAGAACATACCTGAAAGAATTTGAATAACTGTAACAAAGAACGTTAATCCTCCGAAACAATACACAAACGCCGAAAAGTGGTGTGCAGGGTTTACGTGTTCAGGAACTTCATGGTCTGCGATGTCACGCCAAATTGGTGTAATATCGAGACGCTCATCTACCCAATCATAAATCTTGTTCAGCACGATGTCGTACCCCCTTTATTACACTAATGTATTCGGAACAACTGGACCTAACTCAAGTAGTCCATCTGCACTTTCACGTACTTCATACATGTCTAGCGGACCACGTGGCGGTGTTCCTGGAACGTTTTGCCCATTTTTTTCATACAATCCTGCGTGGCAAGCACAGAAGAATCGATTTGGATGTGCGCTGTCAGTCGCCCAGCCTACTGTACATCCCAAGTGTTTACAGATAGGAGATAAGGCAACAATTGTGTCTCCATCTCTATAGACCCATGCCGTGCTCGTTACTTCTGATGAATACCATGCATCAATTTGCTCGAAGTTGAAATCGACACGAGTCGGTTCTTCAGTAATATCAGCGACAGGTAGATCCGTAAGAACGAAGTCTGCACCATCTTTTTTCTGAAGAACAGGGTCAATTGCAAAACGAACCATTGGCATGAGCATACCTGCAGCCATGAATCCGCCAACACCAGTAAGCGTATAGCTTAAAAATTGACGTCTTGTTACTTTGTTGTTGCTCATCGGTTTCCCCCCTCTAACGTAAAGGTCAGTCCAAAGGACATACTTGCGTGAATAAAATAATACTAGGACAGTTCAATGATACTTTAACCTAGCAATAAAATCAATATTGGCTAGGGGTGAATTCGACAGTTTGTGAACATTTGTTGAATCCTATTGAAAAATAAAGAAATGCCGTTATGTAGACCATTTTTCAGCGATACGAGGAATGATTTGACGCACTTGATCATCCAATATTTTCATTTTCATTTTTGCGTCCATTGAATCCAATGGAATCGTTGGTGTCCACAGCACAGAATCATCGATTGCTAGCCATTCTGAATCCCCAGTGATAAATAAAACATGTTTAAATGGTGAATTCTCAAAAGCTAGCTTCCAATTACCATACAGGTCTTCTTTCTCTTGTCCTTCGACATAGCAAAAAGAAGGGAAAGCGACAACTCTCCCTTTAAACTGATTCTCCAATGCATTCACAAGTGATAACACATAATCGGATTGAGACGCTGCATTATGAAGCGTCTCTTTTTTCAATCCAATTGAAATCAAGGGTACAAGAGCTGTGTCAATAAACTCTGTTTGTTGAAGGAACTGTGTACTGTCTTTTCCGTTATAAAACATTTAGTCAACCTCCGACTGCAACTCATAATAGTGTTTAGAAAGTCTAGCAAATAGCTCTCTGTCTTGCGCATCAAGTGCTCGATCAATTGCTTTTTCAAGTTGTAACAGTTGATAGTGCTTTAAGGAGCTGTCGACCACTTGATCTGCTGTTACTCGATCCATCTTTTTCAGTTCTTCATTCATTGGCAAGAATGGGTTGTCTTCCAATACAGCAATGAACTGGGGAATACGTTTCTTATCTGGGAATTTTAACTCGATGTACATTGGTTCATCTGGATGTAAGCGCATATCATGAAAAGATTTTTCAGCATCTGCTGATACGATTGTTCCTTTATAGAAGCGGAAAGGTGCACCTGTAGATGACGTAGTCGAAATCATCATGCCACGGGGACAATGTTCCACCCCTTCAACAAAATGAACATTTTCGAGCAATTCTTCATGACTCACCAAGTAATTTAAAATCCATACGCTTTCACGCCGCTTCAACTGAAAATTCGACAGCAACCATTTCACAAAATCACGCTTTTCATTTGCTGTTACCGAAGCAGTCATAGCTAGTCCCTCCTATAAGTTATCTATCATTTCTCGCCACTCTACCGCTTGAGGATGTAAACTAAGCAGTTGCTCAATGACTGATTTCGCTTCTTTACGTTTCCCCTCTTCTAGTAAGAAGTATGCATATTTTTCAAGAAAATAGACATCTTCTTTTTGTTCAGTGTATGCGAGCTTATAGAAATCGTATGCTTTATTATAATTTTCTAATTCATGATGACTTTGTGCCAAGAATGGATAGAGGGAAGTCAATGTTGCTCCATCTGCTTGAACATCTGCTGCCAGTTGAACTACAGCTTCATACTCTTCTTGATGCATGTAAAGATGGACTAGGTGTAAAATGCCATCAATGTATTCTGGATCAAGAGCAATCGCTTCACTAAAGTAGCGTTGTGCTTTATCTTCTTGGCCTAATTTAAGTGCCAGTTTCCCTGCAACTAGATAATACTCTTTTTCAAAAGAGTCTTTTTCAATCCCTTGTTCTATTCTTTCAAGAGCTGATTGGTTCTCCTCGAGCATGCCATAAGCTTGTGCAGATAATAAATAAGCTGAATAGTAATCTGGGTCTGCCGCGAGTACTTCGTCTAATTGCTCAATCGCTGCTTTATAGTCACCGATCTGGAACAACGCATACCCATATTGGAATAGTTTATCAGGAGCTTCCCCCTGTGCTAAAGAATCTTTAAAATAAGGAATCGCTTCTTCGTACGCAGCTCCTGCTGAATAGGTTTCTGCTAACTTTTGGGACAAATCTATATGTGGAAGTTCTGAACGGAGTGGATACACTTCTTCATAGATACGAGCTGCTTCCAAATATCGACCTGTCTCGCGTTTTAGTTCTGCCTTGGCAAGTTTTAAAAGTGGCTCATCAGGCATCAACCGGGTTGCTTCTTCTAACTTTTGTTCCGCTACTTCATAAAGACCCGTCATTTGATAATAGTCTGCCATTGCAAGTAGTACTTGTGGATAGACTTCAGACTGTCGTGGAATTTCCTGGAGAATTGTGAGTGCCTGTTCTTCTCTACCTACCTCGAGCATCCAAATAGCTTGATCTACTTTTAACTGTTCTTCTTCCGGGAACAAGTAGACAAGATGCTCGAGCATACGAATCGCTTCTTCAACAAAACCATACGCTGCGAGTTGTTCAGAAGCTTGATAAATTTCATCTGGCTCTGCATTTAATAGATATGTCTCTAATTGTTCTTGCCAATCATTTTGACCCGTCTTGATTTGACGGAGAATTTCATTTAATGTCATTTCAATCACTTCTTTCTTGCCTTTAGTTTACACGAATTTCTAGAAAACAAAAAGAAGACAGACTCTAATGTGAGTCTGCCGTCAATTTTGAATAATGGTCAAAAAATGTAGGGTAACTTACGGCAATGCACTCTGGATCATCTAACTCAATCGGAGTCGATGTTAGTAGGGAAGCAATCGCCCCCATCATGCCAATTCGGTGATCACCGTACGTTGTTATTTTTCCACCGGTCAGAGGAGTCGGACCCGTAATAACCATACCGTCCTCCGTTGATTCAATGTCTGCACCTAATTTTTTCAGCTCTGTCACAACTGCATCTATTCGATTTGTCTCTTTTACTTTCAGTTCTTCTGCATCACGAATGATAGTCGTACCTTCAGCTTGCGTAGCTAGAAGCGCAATGATGGGAATCTCATCTATAAGACGCGGAATTAGACTTCCACCAATTTCTGTGGAACGTAAGGAACTTGTCCGAATCTTGAGTGTCCCAATTTCTTCGTGAGAAGGAGAGTCCGCTGAATCAAATGATAAGTCAGCTCCCATATTTTTGAGTACTTCCAAAATACCATCTCGCGTCGGGTTCAAGCCAACGTTCGCAAGTTCCACTTCAGAGTCCTTGGTGATCGCACCTGCTACAAGCCAAAAAGCAGCGGAGGAAATATCACCTGGTACGACGATGTGTGCCGGTGTCAGTGTTTGTCCACCCCGTAAAGAAATGGTTTTGTCTTGTTCATCAAGCTCCACTCCAAAGTGACGCAACATTTTTTCTGTATGGTCCCGAGTTTTTTCAAGTTCGGTAATAATAGTCGTTCCCTCAGCACGAATACCTGCTAAAAGAATGGCTGATTTCACTTGTGCAGATGCGACTGGCATCGGGTAATCAATTGCGGTGAGTTCGCGACCTTGAATAGCGAGTGGTGTGAAATTACCGCCTTTTCTACCAATAATATCTGCGCCCATTTGTCGAAGTGGATCTGTTACCCGTTTCATTGGGCGCTTTTGAATCGACTCATCTCCAATCATCACAGAAGCAAAATTTGTCGATGCGAGCACCCCTGAAAGAAGACGTGTTGTCGTTCCTGAGTTACCTGTATACAAAATTGTGTCCGGCTCAACCCAGTTCTCAATTCCGTCACTTGTTATTGTGACGGATTCGCCTTCTACTGCGACATCCACACCAAACTTACGCACACAGTCAATAGTGCTAAGGCAATCGTCACTTTGTAAAAAACCTTCAACGGTTGTCACACCTTTTGCCATCGCTCCAAATAGAATTGAACGGTGAGAAACGGATTTGTCTCCAGGGATAGAAAGAGTCCCTTTTAATCTACCAGTATGTTGTAAACTCTTCACACTATCACTTCCTTACGCAATATACGTTTCATAGGTTGTTTCTTGATGAATACACTCCATCGCACGCACGCGATCTTCATCAGACTGTAAACTAATCACTAAAATACCAAACAAATCATCCCGTGTCTCAATAATACGGATGTTTAAAATACTAATCTTATGGGATGCAAGCAAACCTGTCACTTCAGAAATCACTCCTGGATAATCGGGTACATCAATGTACAGGTCAAACGTGCTGTAAAGTGCCCCTTGTGTATGAATCGGTAAGATATCTCGTTCTCGTTTCGCTTCAAGGTAGTAGTTTTCAATAGCTGTAGCGTCCCCTGTAGCTACAAGTTGTCTCACGTTTTGCATCTCGTCTAGCCAACTGTCTAGCTGATCTAATAACTGATCTCGGTTTTGCAATGTAATATCTCGCCACATGACAGGATTCGCAGATGCAATCCTTGTCGTATCACGAAATCCACCTGCTGCTAGCCTCTTAGTCAAAGGGTTTTTCGCTTTTGTTGCCAACTGATGAACAAGTGAGGATGCAATAAGATGTGGAAAATGGCTTACTGTAGCCGTCATTTCGTCATGCTCTTCCGCTGTCACTTTTACCACCTTCGCTTTTGAAGGTGCAAGAAGCTTTTGGAATGTCTCGAGCTGTTCGTTGGAAGTTTGATTAGATGGACATAAAACAAAATAGGCATTCTCAAATAGATGAGCACGGGCTGCCTCTATTCCACTTTTATGTGAACCTGCCATTGGATGCCCACCAATGAACGGCAATTCTAATTCATTAGCAAGATCCACAATTTCTTTTTTTGTACTCCCCGTGTCGACTATAAAAGCACCCGGTTTCATCGTCCATTTTAAAGCTTCTTGAAGCAATTCTTTCGTCGTGTTCACTGGTGTCGCTAAAATCACAATATCCGCTTCACGAACGGATCGCGCAAGTGAGTAAGCCATTTCATCGATTACATCGAGCCTTCGTGCTGTTCGGACCGTGTTAGCGTCGACATCATAGCCTATCACATGACACTCTGTATTTCTTCGTAGTGCAAGTGATAGGCTTCCACCAATCAGCCCAAGTCCTACCACAACTACTGACGTTTTCATTTCAATCACACTTTCTGTTTTAAAACTAATTGCTCTAATTCTTGTAGAAGACCTTTATTTTGTTCAGGTGTGCCGATTGTGATACGCAGTGTTCCAGGAAGTCCTAATGCATTCCCACTACGTACAATATATCCTTTCGACATCAAATACTGGAAAGTTTCATCACTATCTTGCTCTATATCAATCAATATAAAATTTGTCTGTGTTGGAAAATATCGTAGCCCGTGCTTTTCACAAAATGCCACATAGCGCTGTTTTTCTTGTTTGTTTTGTTCTACTGTATGTGCAATAAACTGTTGATCTTGTAGAGCGACTTGCGCCACATCTTGACTTAGTGTCGTGTTATTGAACGGTTCACGTGTCGGTTCTAATTGCGCAATCACCTGTTCTGAGCCAATTCCGTAACCGATACGGAATGCTGCTAATCCATATGCTTTAGAGAATGTGCGTAAAATCAACAGATTTGGGAATTCTTCAAGCCACTGTATTGGATTTATATAGTCTTCTGCGTCTACATACTCGAAATAGGCTTCATCTACAACGACAAGAACATCTTTTGGTGCTTGTTGAAGAAACGAATAAATAGCGGATGAAGGCGTCAAAGAACCTGTTGGATTATTCGGGTTGCAAATCCACACAACGGCAGTTTGATCTGTCACCTTCTGAAGCATCGTTTCTAGATTGTGCGTACCATCCTCATTTAAAGCAACTGCGATGAAATCTGCACCTTCAATCTTGGCATTGTGCGCATATTGACTAAACGTGATATCCGCTGCAATCGTATTCACTTCTGGAGATAAAAGTGCTCGCGCAATTAGTAAAATCACTTCATCCGACCCGTTCCCAAAGATCAGTTGTGTCGGTTTTACATTCAAGTGTTCTGCAACTGCATCGCGAATCGTCTGCGCATACCCATCTGGATAGAGGGCAAAGTCGATGGACTGTGTTGCTAGATACTCACGGACTTTCGGAGAGGATCCTAGTGGATTTTCATTAGAGGCAAGTTTGATTACTTGATTTAAACCAAATTGCTTTTTTACTTCTTCCATCGTTCTTCCTGGTTTGTACGCTTGTAAACCCGCTAATTGTTTTTTAAACTTCATTGCAATTCCTCATTTCTTCACTAAGTCTGGGCGCAATGTCACTGCCTCATTCAAGTATATATGTTCTACTTGGTTTTGAGCTACTGTTGTATTGACATGCATCATAATTCGAATGCATCGTGGCAAACTCTCTGCAACAGACATTTCATGCATGCACATGACGGGCACATACTCCCACCCTTCAATCGTACGAACGGCTTTTGCTGGAAAAGCCGAAATGACATCAGGGGTTGTAGAAATAATTACAGATGCAACGTCTTCAGCCTGAATAGAATTTACACGGGCCATCTCCATCGCAAGTTCTTGAGTAGCGATGAGAATTTGGTCTGGCTGATCTGCTGGAATCGTAGTTGCTCCTCGCACTCCTCTAATCATGTTCGCTCCTCCTTTACTAAGTTTACTAAACGATCATGAGCCAATCGTATTGCTTCTTCATGAACGGTGCTCACATACGGTTTTCCAATTTCATGTAAAAGTACAAATTGGATATCTTCGCCGCTATTTTTTTTATCTTTTCGTATATACGTGATAATTTCTTCTATAGAAAACTGGGTTACAGCTTCTAGCGGGTAGCCAAGTTTTGAAAGTTGTTTAAACCAATTCGTCGCGAGTTGCTCTAGGCCACTCAAGTAGAACGTTACAACAAGACCAATCGCAACGGCTTCTCCATGCTTCAGACGACCAAAACCGGCAAGAGCTTCTAAGGCATGACCATAAGTATGCCCAAGATTGAGATACTTCCGCACAGAAGCCTCTTTCTCATCTTGTTCCACAATTTTTGCTTTTACCTGTATGCCTTTTGCTAGCTCGGCTTGCCAATCTAATTTGCGTAGAGAATTGATAGAAGTAATCGTTTGGAGGTGATTCGACCAAGTACCATCTGAAAGGAAAGCGTGTTTAATAACTTCTGAAAAACCTGAACGCACTTCACTATCTGGGAGAGTTTTCAGAAAAGTTGGATCGTACAAAACACCGAGAGGCTGATGAAAAGCTCCGATCATGTTCTTTCCAAGATTATGGTTGATCCCTGTCTTCCCTCCAACCGCACTATCGTGTGCAAGAATCGTTGTTGGGATTTGAATGAAGGGGATCCCTCTCATATAGGTCGCTGCGACAAATCCTGCAAAATCTCCGATAGCCCCTCCCCCAAATGCAATTAGCACAGACTTTCTTGACACAGCATTTTCAAGTAGGAATGTCATCGATTGCTCATAGTGAGTCAGTGTTTTTGCAGACTCACCCGCACGAACAAGATGTAAACTGAATTCCAAGTCGAGCTGTCGCTTAAATTCTTCTCCGTGCAGAGTCCAGACATGCTGATCTGCAAATACGACCAATCTGTCATACTGAGCAGGCAACACGTTTGAAATTGACTGAATTGCCCCTTCTTGCAGAATAACGGGATAAGCCGCACTAGCTGTTTGAATAGTAAGTTCCATTTTAAAACTCCTTTGCAGCCTTACGTCGCTCATTGACGGCATTTCGCAATTGATCTAGGTGATCTGCAGGGAATGTTTCTAACAACGCTTGGGCAACTTCCCAAGCAATGACATGTTCCGCAACGACTGAAGCAGCCGGAACAGCGCAAGCATCAGAGCGCTCAATACTTGCTTTGAATACTTCTTTTGTATCGATATCTACGCTCTCAAGTGGTTTGTACAAGGTCGGAATTGGTTTCATCACGCCTCGAACTACTAATGGCATACCTGTAGACATACCACCTTCTGTTCCTCCAAGACGATTGGTCTCACGTGTATACCCATCTTGTGCATTGTAACGAATCTGATCATGAACTTGACTACCAGGTAGATTGGCCATTTCAAACCCTAGACCAAGCTCTACACCTTTAAATGCATTAATACTCATCATTGCAAATGCTAGTCGAGCATCGAGTTTACGGTCGTAATGCACATAGCTACCAACACCTGCTGGCATTCCAGTCACACGCACTTCGACGACTCCACCAATCGTATCTCCGGCTTTTTTTGCAGCATCAATTGCAGCGACCATCTGTTTTGATACTTCTTCATCCAAACAGTAGACCGGGTTACCTGCTGCACGCTCTGCGATTTCAGCAGCTTCAAGTGTTTCTGGAATAGAGCGGTCGGCGTGAATGCCCCCAATCGTCGTCACATACGCGGTTACGTGAATACCCAATTGTTCTAGCATTTGTTTTGCTAGCGCACCAGCAGCAACACGTACAGTAGTTTCGCGTGCTGAAGAACGTTCCAAGACGTTGCGAAGGTCACGGTGGTTGTATTTAATCCCACCGACAAGATCTGCATGTCCTGGTCGTGGTCTAGAAATTTGTCGTTTCACTTCTGTATCGTCTTCTGGAGGTTCAATACCCATAATATGTGTCCAGTGTTTCCAATCATCATTTGTCACTTGCAAACAAATAGGAGACCCTAGAGATTTCCCGTGACGAACACCTGCTGTGATTTCGACTAAATCTTTTTCAATCTGCATACGTCGTCCACGCCCATGTCCTCCCTGGCGTCTACGCAATGAATCATTTAATTTTTCAATTGAGATTTCAAGTTGAGAAGGTAAACCTTCAATAATAGTTGTCAGTTGAGGTCCATGTGACTCTCCGGCAGTTAAGTAACGCAAAATAACTTTCTCCCTTCAACGTGCTAAAGTATATGTTTTTCACTATACCACAATCATACGTGAATCTGAAATGGTGTACACCTAGAAAAACAAAAAAGACACCCAAATGGATGTCTTTTAGCGGATTAGTTAATCCAGTCGTTTGAAGATTTCGTGTAAGAAACTAGCTCTTCTTCTTTAAAGAATAAACCGATTTCTCGCTCAGCAGATTCAGCAGAATCTGAACCGTGAATGATATTTTTTCCAACAGTTACTGCAAAGTCTCCACGTACTGTTCCAGGAGCTGAATCTTTAGGGTTTGTAGCACCCATCATAAGACGTGCAGTTGAAATTACATTCTCACCTTCCCAAACCATAGCGAAAACTGGTCCAGAAGTGATAAAGTCTACTAATTCGCCAAAGAAAGGACGCTCTTTGTGCTCACCGTAGTGCTCTTCAGCAAGTTCAGTTGGGATTTGCATTAATTTAGCCCCAACAAGTTGGAAGCCCTTCTTTTCAAAACGGCCAACGATTTCACCAATAAGGTTACGTTGTACGCCATCAGGTTTTACCATTAAAAATGTTTTTTCCATTTTAGTCGCTCCTTAAAATCAAGTTTCACACGTTTAAAATCGTACCATTGTCTTGACTGAAGTTCAATTAAAATTTGCGTTTACTCATAAATAGAGCAATATTTTGCAAAGATCGTTTAGCGGGGCTATTTGGAAGGCTACGCATCTCGTTCATTGCTTTCTCTAAATACAAGTTGCTCAGTCGTTTTGCTTTTTCTAAGCCTTCGGATTTACGAAGAACTGTGAGCAGTTCATGCCGCGTCTCTTCTGTCGTATCTCCTTGTTCGATGCGTGCTAATAATCTTGAAACGTTTGCCTCATCACGTGCATAGACGACCGGTAACGTAATATTACCGAGGAGTAAATCACTACCCGCTGGTTTTCCAAGCATTTCATCCGTTGATACAATATCTAAAATATCGTCGACAATTTGGAAGGACATCCCTACGTAGTAACCAAAATTCCGTAAATGAATGCGTGTCTTATCATCGACTTCAGAAGCAAGCGCCCCAAGTTCACAGGATACACCAATCAACAGAGCGGTTTTACGACGAATTCTTCGCAAATAGTCTTTCACAGACAAATCATATAAGCGTTTATCTTCCACTTGTTCAATCTCACCTATGCATAATTCGACCATTGTATCAGCAAGTAACTTGTGAGCATATGGCTTTTCGATATTCGCAAGGGAAGCAATTGCTTTTGAAAACAGGAAGTCCCCTGTATACATGGCCATGCGATTGTTCCATTCGGCCTTCACTGTTGGTCTGCCCCGTCTAGTGTCGGCATCATCGATTACGTCATCATGTACAAGTGATGCCATATGGATCAATTCAACAGGAACAGCTACATGTTTGATGCGTTCAATAGAAAAGTCCCCAAATTTCGCAGATAACAATACAAAAACAGGCCGAATTCGCTTTCCACCTGCTTGGAGCAAATGCAAAGAAGCATCTGTTAGCAGTGGAGCGTCGGATGCTACAGAAGTTATCAATTCTTTTTCGACTTGATCTAGGTCAGGTCGTAAATCGGCATATAAGGCTTTTAATTTCAACTTGTCCACTCAGTACCATTCCTAACTACATCTTATAGCCGATATGCCGAGCTGCTGCTCCTCCACTATAAGGCTTACTTGTCACATTTTTAAATCCTACTTCTTCAAATAGTGCTGTAAGTGCTTGTCGATTTGGGAAGTCTTTTTGCGATTCTTGTAACCATGAATATTCATCGTAACTTTTTGCAAATAACTTTCCAAATATCGGCATGATATAACGGAAATACAATCGAAAGAAGCTATTGTATAGTTTTGAATCCGGTTGAGATGTCTCTAAACAAACAACCATTCCTCCAGGTTTCACCACTCTATACATTTCACTTAACACTTTTTTATAATCAGGTACGTTGCGAAGTCCAAAACCGATTGTGACATAGTCAAATTCATTATCTGCAAATGGAAGCTCCATAGCATTGCCATGAATCAATTCAATTTGAGAAAAAGGTGCCGTCTTTTCACGTCCGACAGATAACATGTTTTGACTAAAATCGAGTCCAACTACTCTTCCTGATTCGCCAACATCTTGCCCTAATGCAATTGTCCAGTCTGCCGTTCCACAGCATACATCTAGAGCTGCAGATCCTGGTTTAACAGCCATAGCGTCCATAGTATCTTCACGCCATTTTTTATGCTGTTGAAAGCTAATTACGGCATTCATGGAATCATAGTTGGAAGAGATTTTTTCAAAGACTTCATGCACGCGTTGTTCTTTTTGTTTGGCCATAAGTCCACCTTCATCCTTACAATTTTGTCTCTAGTTCGACTTGTTCTTGAAGTAGAGACCGAATATACATTTTTAAATCGGAGGGTAGTTGTTCATACGCCTCGAGCTGACCCAGTAGGTCTGAAACGTCCATCTGCGGGAGTTGGCAAAAAGCGATTGTTTTTGCCAGTGGTACATACTTTGTCAGTCCTAGTTGTTGAAAAAGAGCTTGAGTAGGTGCAGTGACGATCGTCTGAGAAGCAGTTAAACGTTGCACTTCTGAAGTTTTGTCTACGCAAAGAAGCTGTGTGCGTGCTTCTGTCATAAGACGAATAGAGTTTGTTAACTGACCAATCAGCTCTGTTTTGCCTTCAACGGATAACAATTGATAATATTTACCACTATAATAATCTCCAGCAAGTACTTGTAACTGCTGACTTTTGTTTAAAGTCCCTCGCTCTATAACATCGTCATGACTTGACAGCGCAATATAGATAATCGCTGTTGCGTAGTAAGAAGTAAGTTCCTTTTCGTTTTCACCTACTAACAAAGGTAAAAACAACGAGGTCATCTGCAAGTCATTTAGCTTGGGTACCCCTGTATGTTTAACGAGTGACGGATGATACAGAATCTTCGCTATATCGTCACGCCAATTGTTTACTTGTTTTTGATAAATGTTTGTCATCTGTACGACCACCAACTATTTTGATTTCGACTCGCTAACAGCAACTCCATGAGCAGTCTGAATTTCAGCTTTTCCACGAATCTTTACAGCAGATGTGTGGTCTGTGAACTGTGCAATCATGACTTCTCCTGTATCGAGCTTTTCTGAATGATGGAACTTTGTATCCGTCCCACGCGTCAACCCGATTACATGCACACCATCTTCTAAAGCTTTAATTACAATAAATTCATTAGTCGCCATTGTCATGTCTCCTATCTGTATTTCTTAAGTTTACCATAGAGAGAACGTAATAATTAGGACATTTGTATGAAGGAATGAATTTCCGCACGTTTTACATCATCTTCTTGGAAAACGCCACGTGCAACAGCAGTAATTGTCTTAGCACCTGGTTTTTTAATTCCGCGCATTGTCATACACATATGTTCTGCCTCAATCACGACATATGCACCGTAAGGGTTTAGCATTTCCATAATATTGTCCGCAATTGTAGAAGTTATACGTTCTTGTAATTGAGGACGTCTCGCTGTCGTTTCTACAGCACGCGCTAATTTACTTAAACCTGTCACAACTCCGTCACGAGGAATATAGGCAACATGCGCTTTCCCGTAAAAAGGAACCAAATGATGTTCACACATCGAATGAAACGGAATATCTTTTACAAGCACTAATTCTTCATGGTCTTCATGAAAAATCGTTTTAAAATATTCTTTTGGATCTTGATGTAGACCTTCAAACATCTCCGCATACATTTTGGCAACTCGCTTAGGTGTTTCTATAAGACCTTCACGAGCAGGGTCTTCTCCTACAGCTTCTAAAATCATTTTTACTGCATTCTCTATTTTATGTAAATCGACCGTTGTCATCGCGGTTCCCCCTCGTACATTCATCATTAGAATCTTAACACAATGGGTAGTAATGGGGAAATTGTATATCTTGAATTAGAGCAAATAAAAAGAACAGCCACTAGGGCTGTTCTATGTAGACCATTATTTTACTGCATCTTTAAGTGCTTTCCCTGGTTTGAACGCAGGAACCTTAGAAGCAGCGATTTCGATTTCTTTACCTGTTTGTGGGTTACGACCTTTACGAGCCGCGCGCTCACGCACTTCAAAGTTACCAAAACCGATTAATTGAACTTTGTTTCCTTCTGCAAGAGCAGATTGGATGGATTCAAATACAGCATCAACCGCTTTAGAAGCATCTTTCTTTGAAAGAGAAGCTGATTCTGCTACAGCATTAACTAATTCTGTTTTATTCACATCATTCACCTCCTCTCAAGGAAGATACATTCAATCTGTAAAAAGAGTATCACAACGAAATAACGGATGCAACTCAATTTGCTACACAAATCGTTGTTATATAAGGATTTTGAGCATATTTCTGAGGGACTATTCAGCATTTTAATAAAGCACAACATTTGGAAATACGCAAATAGTTTCCATAATATTTTTATTGAAACTAAAAAAGAAGCCGTATAGGCTCCTTTCTTCTCACAAAATAAATGAAACCAATCCTTGTTGTTCTTGCTTCACTATTTTTTCAATTGTTCTTACAAGCCTATGTTTTACTTGTCCAACCAATCACTGCGTTTCTTCTGAAAAAGGTGATTCTGAATTAATCAACAATACAAACGGCTTACCAAGTGATTTTAGTTGTGCCACAATTTCTTGCTCGCCCTCTTCAATCGATGGGAGGACTAAATGCTCAAGTAATTTTGAAATCAAAGTGGATTTGCCTACGCGGACTGGTCCCACGACGCCTATATATCCATCTCCATTTGTTCGTTTCACTAGTTCATTGAGAGCGCTCATCGCCATCCCCCTTTCATAGTTCACACTATGAAAAAAAGACCCACAGTAGACCTGTGGATCATTCTGGCAACATAAAAATTGGTTCATTATCTTCATTCACGGTATATGGAAGTGAATATGCAGGAACAATCGGTGAATCGTCAATTAACAAGTACCGAATATCTGTACCTGGTTCAACCGGTTCATCGAGTTCTTGCAACTTCAAATTGAGTTCAAGTGAATAATCAATAAAAATTTCTCCCGTTCCAATAGCCACTAATGGCAATTGAGCGGTGGAATATGGACTTGGTACCGTCACTTCAGACGAGTATCCCATTTTTTCATAATCAAGTGCATAGACACCTTCTGCTAACGTTTCAGCAATTGGCGCATATCCATTAATAGAGCGGCGAAAGTTTAAATCCCGCAAGATATCTGTGGCGCGAAGATCGACAAGTTTAACAGTAGGATTCTCCTCTACATCCCAAATAATGTATTGATAGAATCCTCCAGCTTCAAAAGAGTTCGGTGGTACTTGTCCCATGATCGAAGGAACGATTTTCATGAAATCTACTGGATATTTGATAAATTGATCGACCGTTTGATCGCGTTCCTTGATAGGCAATAATCCCCCAGTGTTCTCACTGTACTGATCAACCGCTCTTTGAACTTGTTCAAGTTGCTCTGGATATGGATTGACGTTATCCGGTTGGTAGCCACTTTGGAATCCACAGGCTGATAGCAGGAGCATCGCACCAATAAGATAGATAAACAGCTGCTTTTGTTTCATCATGCTGTTCCTCGTGTTGGGTTAAATATGATATATAGCATGGAGACAAAACCAAGCAGCAGACAAACCCAGGCCACAATTCGGATTGGCCAAGCGACCCAGTTATTTTGAATTTTAGTGTTTACAAATAACATCAATAACATCGCAACAAACATAAATCCCATTGATCCAAAAGAGACCCACATTTTGTCTAATGACGACATGATAATCCCACTTTCTTAAAACGATTTAAAATCTTCTAGTTCGTGCTTCTTTGTACGAAGCATCAATTGATCTACACCTTCTTTAGGTGTTAACCCTTCAAACAATACTTTGTAGAGTGCTGTTGTAATCGGCATCTCGATGTCGTATTTTTGGGACAGCTGGTACGCTGCTTTCGTTGTGCGAACACCTTCCACAACCATACCCATATCTTCTAATACTTCTTCAAGAGAATTGCCTTTGCCTAATAGATTTCCTGCTCGCCAATTTCGGGAATGGACGGATGTACACGTCACAATCAAATCTCCCATACCAGTCAAGCCGATAAACGTATAAGGTTCTGCTCCCATTTGAATACCTAGTCGACTGATTTCCGCAAGTCCTCGCGTAATTAAAGCAGCTTTAGCATTGTCCCCGTAGCCTAAACCGTCTACAATACCAGCAGCCAGAGCAATCACATTCTTTAATGAACCGCCGAGCTCCACACCAATAATATCTTCATTGGTATAGACGCGGAAATAGTGATTCATGAACAAATCTTGTATTTTTTTTGCCGCTTCAATATCTGTGCTAGCCACAGTTACGGTAGTTGGATGCTTTAACACGACTTCTTCTGCGTGACTAGGCCCTGATAAAACAACGATACTTGATCGAAGTTCAGCTGGAATTTCCTCTTCCATAATTTCAGAAATTCGCTTTAAGGAATCTGGCTCAATTCCTTTAGATACGTGAACAAATGTTTTAGGCGTGTTTAAGAAAGGCATAAAGTTACTGATGACTTCCCGAAATGCTTTAGTAGGAACTGCTAGTACGATAACGTCAGAATGCGCAATCGCTTGCTGTAAATCGCTCGTTGCTTTCAGCGATTCAGGTAAAAGACGATCAGGCAAATATTTTGAGTTTGTGTGGTGGGAATTGATTTCATCTGATTGACTTTGTCGATGAGACCAAATCAAAGTGTTATGATCATTTTCAGCTAGTACAAATGCAAGAGCTGTCCCCCAACTTCCTGCCCCAATGACCGTGATTGTTTGCATTCTCTGCTCCCCCTTTTATGTGCGTGCACGCGCGATGATTTTAATTGGAGTCCCTTCAAAATCAAATGCTTCGCGTATACGGTTTTCTAAGAAACGGATATAAGAGAAGTGCATCAGCTCAGGTTCATTGACGAACACAACAAATGTCGGTGGACGAGTGGCAACTTGAGTTGCGTAATATATACGCAGACGCTTCCCTTTATCCGATGGAGCTGGATTTCGTGCTACTGCATCTTCTATTACCTCATTAAGAATAGAAGACTGGATACGCATCGCATGGTTTTCACTTACACGTTGGATAATTGGGAAGATGTTATGCACGCGTTGTTTCGTTAGAGCAGAAACAAAAACAATTGGCGCGTAATCTAAGAATAGGAAATGTTCACGAATTTGTTGTGTAAATACATTCATTGTCTTTTCATCTTTTTCTAAAGCATCCCATTTGTTTACAACGATAATGACACCGCGGCCTGCTTCATGCGCATATCCTGCAATCTTCTTGTCTTGCTCTTGAATTCCTTCTTCAGCATTCAAGACTACTAGGACAACATCTGAACGTTCGATCGCTTTCAATGCACGTAGGACACTGTATTTTTCAGTACTTTCATATACTTTCCCTTTTTTCCGCATTCCTGCCGTATCGATCATCACATATTCTTGATCATCAAATGTATAATGTGTATCAATCGCGTCACGTGTTGTACCTGCTACATCACTCACGATAACACGTTCTTGACCAAGAACCGCGTTAATTAGTGACGATTTACCGACATTCGGACGGCCGATCAATGAGAATTTAATGACTTCATCACCATAATCCTCTGCATCATCTTCTGGGAAGTGTTTTGCAGCTTCATCTAATAAGTCACCAAGTCCAAGTCCGTGAGAACCTGAGATCGGAAAAGGCTCACCCATGCCGAGTGAATAGAAATCATAGATCATATCACGCATGTCTGGATTGTCTATTTTGTTAACTGCAAGCACAATAGGTTTTTTAGTTTTGTAAAGAATTTTTGCCACGTATTCATCCGCAGCTGTGACACCTTCACGACCGTTTGTGAGGAAGATGATGACATCCGCTTCTTCCATCGCAACCTCTGCTTGTTGTTTGATTTGCTCTAAAAATGGCTCATCACTTAATTCAATACCACCTGTATCGATGATACTGAAATCATGTGTTAGCCATTCTGCTGAACTATAGATACGATCACGAGTAACACCTGGTGTATCCTCTACTATCGATACGCGTTCTCCTACTATACGATTAAAAATAGTCGATTTGCCGACGTTCGGCCTACCGACGATTGCTACTACTGGTTTTGTCATTTCGTTCATCCTTCCAACTTCATCTAAAAGGTATTATACACGAATACGGGCCAAAAAGAAAAAACAGAGGCATAGAAGCCTCTGTAACATTACTCTTTATTAAAATCTTTGAAACGGTCCCCTAACACATCAGAGATTGAAAAGCCTTTAGATTCTTCCGGCATTTCGTAATCTGAGAAGTCATCCGCCGTATTTTCTTGAAGCTCCTTGATGCTCAGTGAAAGTCTGCGCTCTTCAGGTTTCACATCTAATACTTTCACTTCAACTTCTTGCCCTTCACTTAGCACTTCGTGCGGAGAACCGATGTGTTGGTGAGAGATTTGTGAAATGTGCACAAGTCCTTCCACTCCTGGGAACACCTCAACGAATGCTCCAAATGAAGCAAGTCGTTTTACTGTACCTGTATGAACGGATCCGATTTGGGCTTTTTCTGATACAGTTTCCCAAGGACCTGGTAGTGTATCTTTGATGGACAGTGAAATTCGTTCTGCGTCACGATCTACTGATAAGATTTTGACATTCACTTTTTGCCCTTCACTTAAGGCACTCGCCACGTTATCTAAGTGATCGTGAGAGATTTGTGAAATGTGCACAAGTCCGTCAACCCCTCCAATATCAACGAATGCTCCAAATGAAGCAAGTCGTTGCACAGTTCCTTCAACTACACTTCCAACTTCAAGTTGATCAAGAGTTTGCTGTTTTAAAGAAGATTTCTGCTCCTCTACAACAGCTCGGTGTGAAAGAATGACTCGGTTTTTTTCTTTGTCGAGTTCAACAATTTTGAACTCTAGTGTCTTGCCTTTATAGTCATCGAAGCTTTCGACAAAATGATCTTCTATCAAAGAAGCAGGAATAAATCCTCGTACGCCGATATCGACGACAAGTCCACCTTTCACTACTTCTTTTACTTCTGTTTCTATAATTGTACCGTTTGTAAATTTCTCTTCAAGTCCGTTCCAAGCCTCTTCAGCTGCTGCTTTTCGCTTTGAGAGGACATAATTTTGCTCTTCTACTTTTGTGACCATTAGTTTCAGTTCATCGCCAACTGCTACTACGTCTGAAGCTTTTTCTACGTGAAGACTAGATAACTCGCTGATCGGTACAATACCGTTAAACGGAGCGTTCTCGATTGTAACTGTAATCGACTTTTCATCGACTTGTTCTACTTTCGCTTGAACAATATCGCCTTCTTTGAGTACTGGGATATCGTTTACATTCATTTCTTCTGTCATAAGATAATCCTCCTCCACTACGTCTATAGCTTATTTTAGTCGAAATTGGCTGATAATACAAAACCTAGCCATTACCTACTATATGGCAGGAGGGTCAAAAGTATTCTTAGAACTTTACTTATGTGCATCCAATAGTTTTTGAATTTCAGCCATGATAGCTGCTGTCACAACGTCTGCGGATGCACGTTGTTCACGAAAAGGTGTCATATCCATTGGTTTACCATAGATCACTTTAAGACGTTTGAACGGCTTATAAGGCCCTACGATAGCCGTAGGAATTACAACCGCATCTCCGCGTAGTGCAAAAAACCCTGCACCCGCTAGACCCTCTTTTAAAACGCCATCTTTTGAACGTGTACCTTCCGGAAAAAGACCGACCACATTCCCGTCTTTAAGAAGCTGGATTGCTTTTCTCATGGCTTCCCGGTCACTCATGCCACGTTTAACAGGAAAAGCATTTAATTTCGGAATTAAAGTTTTTAAAATTGGCGCATTAAATAATTCTTCTTTTGCCATAAAATGTACCGGTCTTGGTGCCAAAATTCCAACAACCGGTGGATCCAGTGCATGTATATGATTTGAGCAGACAAGTACTCCCCCTTCTTTCGGGAAGTCTTCTGTTCCATGAACATCGAAGCGATAGATAGGCGAAAGAGCACCATACACTACAGTTTTTGCTACTTGATATAAATTCATTGTTCAGACTCCTTTGCCTTTGCAAGCATATAAATCTCATCTACCACTTGCTCTATCGATAATTCAGTAGTGTCTAAATAAAGTGCATCTTCTGCTTGAACAAGTGGAGAGGCTTCTCTTTCACTGTCAAACTTATCTCGACGAATGATGTCTGCTTTTAGTTCTTCAAATTCAATATGAATGCCTCTTTTTTCATTGTCTACAAAACGTCTGCGAGCGCGCTCATCCGCTGATGCTGACATAAAGATTTTCAGTTCAGCGTCAGGTATGACATGCGTACCGATGTCACGGCCATCCATGATCACGCCTCCTGTATTTGCAAGTACCATTTGTCGCTTCACTAAATCTTCACGTACCAAAGCATGAGCGGCAACTTGTGATACATTTGCTGTCACATCCTGAGTACGGATAGCTTCCGATACATTCTCACCATCCAAATACAATTGTTGCCCGTTTTCAGAGGGTTGAAGCTCTATACTAGTCTCTTCTAATAGTTTTACGATTTCTTGTTCTGAAGAAAGATCAAGACCATTTTTTATTGATTTGTATGTGATGGCCCGATACATTGCTCCTGTATCAACATATGTATAATTCAATTTTTCTGCTGCTAATTTAGCAATTGTTGATTTGCCGGCACCCGCAGGTCCATCAATGGCAATACGTATAGTTTTCATCGTCAGTTTCCTCCAGTTCATCAGAAATAGTTTACCATAAAAACTCCTCTAGCTGTTGTTGAACTCATCCCTCTGAAAAGAGCAAGTAGTGCAACAAAGATAGCAGTTGCCCATTTTTTTTGAATCACAAAATCTCCTCCTTTTCTAGTAAAGGTGTGGAGAAAGTGAAAAACTATACAAAAAAACTTCCGACAAGTCGAAAGTTTTAAGAAGGCTTATTAGAGTCGTAAAACGGATGTTGCATAAGGCGATACTTTCTCGATAAGATGTGCGCTTGCTTAACACGTGACAGTGCGAAAATCCAAAGTCCTAACATGAACACAGACCATACCATTACTTCATCGTCTGCCGTATAAAGAATGGAATTATAGACAAAATGCAAAAGTAAGGGTGCAAAAAGAGCAAGCGTTAACTGTAATTTTTCACCTTTTTTCACAAACTGAGCTCTTCCTAAATAATAGCCCATCACAACTCCAAACAATGCATGACTAGAAACAGGAAGGAGTGCACGGATAAACGCATTATCTATCCCAAAACTAACCAAGAATAAGATATTCTCCACAGTCGCAAAGCCTAATGCAACACTAGCACCGTACAAAATACCGTCATAAGGATCCGAAAATTTTGTTTGGCGATAGATAGCGACAAGTAAGATCAACCATTTAAAGAACTCTTCTAACATCGCAGATAGAGAGCCACTCCAAAACGAGTTGTCTGTTAAAGCAGTTTCTTGCTGCACTATGTATTGAATGAAGAGAATCGGGAACGTTAAGATGGCTCCGTATATGAATGAATAAAAAAGTAATCTAGTTGGTTCAGACTCAATTTCTCGACGTAAATAGAAATAGCTGAGGAGAGCAAGAGATGGTGCAATTGCAACTGATACTAGTATGAACAGTTTTTTCTCCTCCTCTCGTGGTACTATATTCTTATCGTACCATTTTATATAAGGAGTGGGAAAATGAAAAAATTATTGTTGCTGCATACAGGTGGAACTATCTCTATGCATGCGGACGCAGAATCTGCTGCCGTCATGACATCTGAAAAAAATCCATTATCCGCAGAATTGGATAAATTAGCCGCGCTTGCTGAGATTGAAGAACTCGAAGTGTTCAATTTACCGTCCCCACATATTACGCCACAGCATATGCTTGAACTCAAATCGATCATTGAACAAAAACTAGAGACTTCTCATTTCGATGGAGTAGTTATCACGCATGGTACAGACACGCTTGAAGAAACAGCCTATTTTTTAGACTTAACGCTTCAGACGGATACACCTATCGTACTGACAGGAGCTATGCGCTCTTCAAATGAACTGGGGGCAGATGGCGTATATAATCTATTAACCGCCTCACGAGTGGCACTTCACAAACAAGCAAATGCAAAAGGAGTATTAGTCGTTCTAAATGACGAGATTCATACTGCTGAAGGTGTTACAAAAACTCATACTAGCAATGTGAGTACGTTCCAATCCCCTTCATACGGACCCATTGGACACGTCACAAAGAAAATTATTCATTTCCATCATACCCCACTTCGAACACCCTCGTTACCAATTGCAACTCTCGAGAAGCGAGTGGGCTTATTAAAAGTATATGCTGGAATGGAACCTGAAATTATCGAAGCCATATTTAATACAGGCTATGATGGGATTGTGTTAGAAGGACTTGGACAAGGAAATATACCACCTGCCCTCGTGCCCGAGATTGAGAAATTACAACATCGCGGAATTCCTGTAGTCTTAGTTTCACGCTGTTTTAATGGGATTGCTCTCGACGTCTATGGATATGCAGGAGGAGGACGTGATTTAAAAAATCGTGGCGTTCATTTTGCGCATGGTTTGAATGGACAGAAGGCTCGGCTTGCTTTGCTTGCGGCACTTCATCAAGATGATGTCGACAAGGCACTGTTCCACTTTTTCCAGTCTCCTTTTGAGGAAGACTAGTTAGATGTGGAGAACGCCACTCTAAACTGGAAAGCCCTCCACCCTGGTCGACATTTCCTGTGAGGATTTCCCCGAGCCTCCCCACGTAAGATGAAAGAAGGACACTTTCCTCTTCGTTGCCGGGTCTCGGGAAAACCCTGATGGCACGGGAAATGACGACCTGGGTTCCGGGCTTTGTTGGCACTAATTACTTTAACCATTGAATTTCTCTTAGTCTTACTTCAGTACCTGTACCATGTATGATACTTTATTTCCACTACGGGGCTGCTTTCCGTTGGCGCTGCGTGAGTTTCCTCGTCTCAGGCTCCTGCGCAATCTCACGGTGGAGCCTATGGACTTTAGTGCACTATCAGGTTGATTATTACATTAAATCGGTTGATTATGACGTTAGTGGCATCCATTAGTACAATAAGTTGCTCAATTGATACGGTAGCGGTTTTAATTATGACATTTCTGATAGTATGGAAAGTAATTATAAGCCTATAAACACGAAAAAGGCGTTTCTCGTCAAATGAGAAACTCCTTTTCATTATGCTTTTTTGCAATGTGTGTTGCGATTAACTCACCATGAAATCGTCCATTTTCGATAAAAATTTCGTTGGCGTTATTTCCTGCCGCTATGACACCTGCAATATACACGCCTGGAATATTGGTCTCCATCGTTTCATCATTTAAGTAGGGTCTGCCAGTCTCTTGATCGAATTCAATACCCAAGTCATATAAAAACTGTCGGTTTGGATGATACCCTGTCATCGCGAATACAAAATCAGCAGGTACTACGTTTTCTTCCCCTTGCTTTACTACACGTACACTGTCAGAAGTGATTTCTAACACTTCTGTTGAGAAATGCATCGCAATTTCCCCAGTTTTGACTGCCCCTTCAAACTCAGGTAAGACCCATGGTTTGATACTTGGAGAATAAGTATCCCCTCTGTAGAAAACGTCAACGAACGCGCCTGCTTTATTTAATTCTAATGCAGCGTCGATGGCTGAATTTTTCCCACCAATTACCACTACACGTTGCTGAAAATAAGGATGCCCTTCTTTAAAGTAATGGGAGACATGGTCAAGCTCTTCACCTGGAATATTCATATAATTCGGTTGATCATAGTAGCCAGTAGCTAAAATCAAGTTCTTTCCTTGATACGTGTCCTTGGATGTAGCAACTTCAAATACATCTCCTACTTTTGAAATTCTTTTGGCAGATTCAAATGTATTTATTTTTAACTCTTTACGTTTCACAACTTCTCTATAATAGACAAGTGCCTGATTCCTTCTTGGCTTTCTCTCCTCTACTAGAAAAGGAACATCTCCAATAGATAACTTTTCACTCGTACTGAAAAATGTTTGGTGCGTTGGGTAGTTATAAATGGCGTTCACTACGTTTCCTTTTTCAATACAAACATAACTAAGTCCTTGTTCTTTTACGGCAATCGCTGCGGCTAGTCCGCAGGGTCCGCCTCCTATGATGACAACATCATACATCACGTTCTATCACTTCTTTCCTACTATCTGAATGCTATGCACTTCACTTTCAGCGCCTAGGCGCAACGGAAGTGCTGTCGTACCAAAACCATTTGAAATTAAACTATGCCGATTATTTCTCTTTGTGAAAGTTCCAACTGGTTGAATGCCATAATTTAAAAATCGGATCTGTCCACCGTGGTGATGACCTGCAACTTCTAAATCAATACCCTCTATTTTAGAAAAATAATGAGGTGAGTGTGTCATAAATAGAGTGAAAATGGATGGATCAACATCTTCAAATGCTTT
This sequence comes from Chryseomicrobium imtechense, assembly GCF_041475995.1. NCBI lineage: Bacteria > Bacillati > Bacillota > Bacilli > Caryophanales > Caryophanaceae > Chryseomicrobium > Chryseomicrobium imtechense. The sequence continues at coordinate 68,418 of NZ_JBGOBM010000001.1, forward strand.
GTCTATATCTACTGTACCAGTATAGCCATCGTCAATCCCAACAATTTGCATTGGAATTGTTTCAAGTCTTTCAGTTCTATTTGATAATACCTTCACATCGTATTTTGAAAACAGCTGAAGAAGTTCGGGTTCCCCTACTTCTCTATCATTATTTCCAAAGACATAATAACAGGGACCAACTGTAGACAAGCGCTGAATATTTTTTTCGACGCGAGACAGCGGAACACCGCCTTCAACCAGGTCGCCTCCAATCAACACAAAATCATAGGACCATTTGGTGAACGACTTAGGAATAGTTCGTTGATGAACATCTGAGATAAATAAACATCGCACAGATTGTGAAAACTTCGATGTATGGACGACATGATGTTTGATATTGACTTCAGTCGCTAAACGTTTCATATAATACACGAGTTGAAGTCCTGTTTTCACTAAAACCAACATAGTTTCTCCTTCTTTCTTTAAGGAAACGAACAACTCGCCCCCCTAAGGAGCGAGCTGCTATGGCAATACGAGTTGTTGGCCCGTACTAATTTCATTGGAAGTTAAATTGTTTGCTTGCTTGATTCGGTCTACTGCACTTGGATCATTGTAATAAGTAACCGCTATACGATAAAGAGTTTCCCCTGCTTGAACAGTGTGTGTGCGAGCTGCTGGTTGTTGTGGCTCTGGTTGCTGCACAGGCTCCTGCACTTCTTCAACAGGCTCTTGTTCTACTGGTTCTTGTTCTACCGGTTCTTGCTCGACAACTTCCTCTACTTCTTCTACAGGTTGTTCTTCCTGCTCTTCTTCCTCCTCTTGCTGCACTGGAGTAACAGGTTGAACGTCTAATTGAATGACTTGTTGATTGGCAGGTACTTCATTTGCTAGTGGATTATAAAACACAGAAACATATACAAATAAAATGATTGGTGAAATAATCCCCAACGTAAACAATGTAGGCAAAAACCAACTACGTGGAGTTTTAGAAGATTGTTTTTTTATCTTCTTCTGGTGACGAGCTCTACGAGTGGCTGTTACAGGCTCGTCAATAGGTTTTCGATGCTCATCTAGCCTTTTTTGATAGTCATTATTTGCCATGATACTTGCCCCCACATGCGTTCTTTTGTCTAATTATGCCGAATTGAAGTGTGAAAGTAAATGATACTTAAGGGAATAATTGTGCGAGTCTTGTCGAATAATCCAATTTTGAGTTATCTATTTGACTCTGGTCTTTTAGTTTTAAGCTTTGCTTAGCTAGCAAAGTATTTGTACAGTTTGAACAGCAGATTTCTGGTCGCTCACTCAAAGATTCACCAAATGCTTCAACTAATGAACTACGGATGCAACGAGAAGAAGTTAGTAAATTATACAAAGAATAAATGTCTCGTTGTTTTGTACTTCGTATCCCTTCAAACAATTCTACAAGGTGTTTATCATCCAATTTTGTTTTCCAATAGTCTAAGATACGCTGCTTCTGTTCTCCAATCTCCATTTCACGAAACATCTGTATGTCCTGTTCATCAGGAATGTCCGAAGTTGCTATATACACGCTTTTTGAGACATCGTCAGGATGATAATAAAGTGTTGCAAAGGACTGCTTTCCATCTCGTGAAGCACGTCCAATCTCCTGCAAATAGTTGCTAACCGATGTTGGAATATGATCATGAATGACTTGCCGAATATCTTCTTTATGGATGCCCATTCCAAAAGCATTTGTTGCACATACCCAGTCTAGTTGCCCTAATGAAAACTGTTGCTGAATAAGCGTGCGATCCATCGTTTCCATCCCGCCATGATAAGCCGCTGCACGAATGCCTTTTTTTCGTAATTGTGCTGCGTAATAAACAGCCTTCTTTCTAGACTGGGTATAGAGAATTCCAGGTCCACTAAGCGTGGTAATTTGTTGAACAATTTCTTTTTCTCGAGATGATTCAGAGTCTACTACGATGGATTCTACTGCTATAGTAGGTCGATCAACTGACCTCACAACTTCTACCATATCCGGTCTTTTCAATAAATTTTTGATATCTTGGCGAGCTTGCGGAGAGGCTGTTGCCGTCAATGCAAGTAATGGTTTGTTAAATTCTTTATGTATCCATTCTGCTGCTCGCAAATAATCAGGACGGAAATCATATCCCCATTGTGTTAGACAATGTGCTTCATCAAATACAAAGTACCCTATATGTAAACTTTTTAAAGCATGCTTCACCTGTTCTGTTTGCATTACTTCAGGAGAAACAAATACATAGTCGAAAGTATGCAAGTTGCGTAAAGTATTTTTACGTTCACCGACTGATTGAAAAGAAGTAAGTGCTACTACTCTTTTGACGCCTTTTAAACGCAATTGTTCCACTTGATCCATCATTAACGAAACTAGTGGTGATACAATCACAACTGCCCCACTATAATAGGGCTTCGGAAATTGATAGAGTATAGATTTTCCTGTTCCAGTGGGCAGAACGGCTAACACGTCACGTCCCTCTAAGAAGTTACGAATGACATCTTCTTGCCCTATTCTAAAAGCAGGGAACCCAAATCGCTCAGCCAACTGTCGCTCTAAATTACTCATTCAGATCCCCTCCTAACGCAAGCGCTAGCCGAATTTGAAAATAACTAAATTGCGGCAACTGCTCTCTAAGCAACTTCAACTTATGTGTATTGAGTTGAAGTTGCTTCTTTTTGATTTTCATCACATCTTGTTCAGTAATATAATCTTGATAGTTAAAGCCGGTCGTATAACTGGCCAGTTCAATAATATGATCCTCAATTGTACTTAATTTTAAGCTTCGTACCATTGACACTTCCTCTAAGCTATACCCTTTTTGCAAAAGACTTTGCGTATTTTTTGCAGTTTCAGTCAATGGAGAGGGTGGCTCGAACAAGCGAACTAAGGGACTACGCTGTTGCTCAAGAAATCCATAAAATCGCAAGACGCTCTGTCGGTATACATACAGACAATCAATTGCTGCTGTATTAAATTGTTCCGCAAGTTGAGTCCACGTCAGTCCTGCCGTTTGATATCCGGTTATCCGATAAACGAACAGATTTTTCTCAAGCTCTGTTGATAATTCTTCAGTCACAAAACTATGTAGTGTCTTCTTCACTTCATTCGCTACTGTTGAAAGTGATGGCTGTGTATAGAACCATTCTTTTACACGGTGTTGAATTGTTTGATTATCTATAACGGGAATGTAGCGGTTATTCTCATATAAAGCATTGGATGCAAGTTGAGCAATCAAAAGAAGCGTTGCTTCGACAGAAAGCAGTGCTGGCGGGACTACACCTCTATGAAATAGAGTCGAAAATTCATCTAGTTGTTCTTTGCCTTTATCCGTCACTATAGGCTTTTCTATCGAATGAATCCACTTTAAATCAATCAATTCTTGTACATATTGATTATAAGATTCTTTCGAAAGGTCTTGACCCACACCAAAAAAACCAGCTACTTTATAGTAATGGATATCTTGTAGTGTCTGTCCAGATTTTTTACCTCGTAAGATATAATAAGGAGCCATGACAGAACGTTCCCCGTTCAATTGGTGAAATAGTGAAGTTAATAGTTTATGAAAAAACATAGCACACCTCATGTTTAATGGTTGAAATGCAGTCTTACAATCTATAAAATGAAAGCTATACGAAGAGTTGCTTGATAAAAAAGGAGAGACCGTAATGGCTAAATATACAATTGTTGATAAAGATACGTGCATCGCATGTGGTGCTTGTGGAGCTGCAGCGCCTGATATTTATGACTATGATGACGAAGGAATTGCATTCGTTATTTTAGATGATAACATGGGGACTACCGCTGTTCCAGACGAGTTATTAGAGGATTTAGAAGATGCATTCGAAGGGTGTCCGACAGATTCAATCAAAGTTGCAGACGAATCATTTGATGGAGATGCATTAAAATACGAATAGATATGAAGAAAATCGTCTAGTTCACTACGAACTAGACGATTTTTTTAGGCTACTTGATACGTTTTCGAAACTTTATCTAAATAAGGTTTTAGTTTCTTGAATAGTAAAACCATCACAACAGTAATCAGTGCTCCTTTAATCAAATTAAATGGCAAGATTCCATAGACTAATGTGTTCATTAAAGCTGAACCGCTTTCCATAGGGAAGTTCAAGAAATATGAATACATCGGTAAAAATACCAAGTAGTTCAGTAGTGTCATTCCAATCGCCATTGAAAGCGTTCCTGCTACTAATCCTACATACATTCCTTTAGACGATGTAACTTTTTTATAAATGAAATATACAGGTGCGATGAATAAAATTGATGTGACAAAGTTCGCCATATGGCCAACCGGTACACCTGTTGGACTTCCTGAGAAGAACCAATCCAAAACATTCTTTAAAAATGCCACCGCTACACCTGCTACAGGTCCCATTGTGATCGCAGCAATCAAAGCTGGTACATCACTAAAGTCCACCTTTAAATAGGCTGGTAGTGCTGGTAGTGGAAATGCTAACAACATCAAAATGAATGATAAGCTGCTGAGCATAGCCACCGCAATAAGCTTGCGTGTGTTGCTTTTAAACATGACTTTCCGCTCCTTTTGCGATTCTCTTCACAAGAGGAAAGGTTCACAGAATATGCGTACTTATTTGCGTGTAAAAGAAAACCCTTAAGCCAGGTTCGACTTAAGGGAGAAAGGTACACTTAAATAAGCGTTTGAGATCACATAAACGCTGCACCTTCACCTTCTCCCATCCAGACTATACTGTCGGCTCTGGAATCACACCAGAATCTGCCTTGCGGCTCGCGGGCTAGACTTTCGTCATTTCCGCCGGTCGGGAATTGCACCCTGCCCCGAAGATGAATCATATGATTAAATTTTACATACTAGTGTATGCATTGTTAATCATATCAGACAGTGTTTATTGTTGCAATACGTATGCTTATTCGCTTTGTAGGAATACACGATTCACTCCAATTAAAGAATTTGTATCTTCAGGTAGAGGGTAAAGTGTAGTATCCCAATTTTCTAGCAGTAGTGATTTGTTAAATGAAGCTGCTGTAGCAACAAGTGACTCGATCATAGCTACCATATCTCGTCTAGGCAATGCGTCTGCTGTAAGCATCTCAGCAAACTGAATAGATACAGCATCTTCTGTTTCTTCTACAGTAAATTCAAGTGAACTTGGAATAACCGCTTCCACTAAAGTATTGTCAGGTGTCTGTAACTGTCCAATTGCTTCTTCAACTGTTGCATATTGTGCACGTGTGTAAGGAATTAAATACGTCTCCCCTATAGCGTTTTGCATGACATTGTAGGCTAGATTTTCAGAGATAAGGTCAACTGGTTCCGTGAGTGGTCCCACTTGATCCCACTCAATTGGTTGCGAATTTTCATCTACTATAACTGCTTGATTGAAAGTTGATCCAAATACATCTTCTAAAGTATTGAAATAGACTTCCATAGTGGCAGAAGCCATATCGTAAGGATGGTCTGCTGGCAATGTAACACGCAGACTCTCGCCTTCTTCGTAATCCCCAACTAGTGGATGATAGTTATCAAATCCTAGTGCCTCTTCATCAATCTCTGCAGCGTAATTTTTATACAATTCGAGTTGTGTAGGTACACGGCCTTCGAAGTCTTGCTCGATACGTTCATTCGGGATGAGAACTGTGATCGGAAAGGCAATTGCTTGATAGTTCATCGAAAAATTCATAGCTGTAAAAGTTTCTAGAAGCGGATCATTTGTGAAAACTAGTGTTGAATCTTCAGCTAGTTGTAAAGATGCACTTTCTGCTTCACCTGTTGCAACTGCAGAGTCTGCGGATTCTTCACTTTCCTCGACAGAGCTCATAGACATGGATGATTCTTCTGTCCCAGCTTCATCCATTCCACCTTCTGACATATTTGCTTCCTGCGTCATCGTTGTCTCACTAGTAGAGTCAAGCGTGCTAAATAAGGATTGAACAAATAGCACTAAAACAAAAAGTGCCGCAACAGTGATAACTGCTGGTAACCACGGTTTTTTCTTCTTGATAGGAGGCTTTGCAGATTGTTTAATTGCTGCCCAGACCTCATCCTTTGAACGAGTATCGTGTTGAATTGGCATAGAAGATACCAACTCTTCAAGACGTTTGTCTGCATCAAATTCGTTCGTCATGCTGCATTTCCTCCTCTCGTGCACGTGACATCTTTTTCTTTAACTGTTGGATGGCACGGTGTTGCGTTGTCTTCACTTTTGATTCAGTCCAGCCAAGTGCATCTGCTGTTTCTTGAATGGATAATTGCTGAAAATAACGTAAGACAATGACCATCTTTTGATCACCTGTACATTCATTCAAAGTATCTAAAAGTTGTTTTTTCTCATGATCAAGCTGTACTAGCTCATCTGGTCTCATATCTGTAGATGTTAACTGTATAGCTTCCCAATCAAACGAATCGAACGTACGCTTTTTACGTACGTTCTGTTTTCGAAAGTGATCAATTGCTACATTTTTAGCAATTGAGAAAAGCCATGTTTTCTCAGAACTTTTACCTTGAAATGAGTCATACGAGCGCAATACTCGTATATATACTTCTTGCGTCAAATCCTCAGCTACCTGTCTGTTTTGCACCAAATAAATCAAGAATTGAAACAAATCTTGATGGTACGAATCATAGATTCGGTGAAAAACGGAGTCGTTCATATGATTTCCCCCCGTTCATTGCATTAGTCGTTTGAATTCGAAATAAGTTACATCTTTTTTAACTCGATTGTGAAAGTTGTTCCAGTACCGACTTCACTCTCTACCCAAATAGTTCCTTCATGCCGATCAATAATATTTTTGGCAATGGCAAGACCTAAACCAGTACCACCTTTCCCACGTGTTCTCGATTTATCTGCTTTATAAAAACGCTCAAAAACATATGGGAGATCTTCAGCTGGGATCCCGTAGCCAGAGTCTTGGATTTCGATTTGAATGGTTGATTGTGTTTCTTTCACAGCCACATTAACTTGTCCACCAGGTTCCGTATGACGAAGTGCATTTTCAAGCAAGTTTGTCAGAACTTGCTCAATCCGGTCTTCATCTGCATAAATGGCAACGGATTCGTCTACGAAGGACTGGAATGTCACTTGTATGTCCCGTTCCTTTGCCCGTTGAACAAATTTAGAGGTCATGCGCTCCACACTTTTGGAAATCGGCAAAGCCGCCTGGTAGATGCGCAAGTACCCTGATTCTAAGCGCGCTAAGTCTAACAGTTCTGTAACCAAACGCCCCATACGATTCGATTCGTCAGAAATAATACGGACCATTTCTTTCCGTTCTTCTTCCGTCTCTACCACATCATCTAAAATTGCTTCACTATACCCTTGAAGCATCGCAATCGGTGTTCGCAACTCATGGCTCACATTTGCAATAAAGTCACTACGCATTTTGTCTAGACGATGTTGTTCGGTCATGTCGCGAATGACGGCAACTGCTCCACGAACCATATTCTTTGAGTAAAGTAGGGATAAACTAATGCTGTAATAATGAGAATCCAATTCAAATTCTTCTTCTAACTCTTCTTCATTTTCTACCGTATGCTCTAACATATGGATGAGAGCTGCCGGTAACGGAGAGTCCGAATCTGTTGCATGGGTCGACCATCTCCGCAACAATTCATCTGCTGGTGGGTTACTTAATAAAATTGATGCATCTTTGTTAAATGTAATAACAGCATCCGTCATGGACGATAAAATATTCGATAGTTGTTCTTTATCTTGGTTAATGACTTCCACATTGTGTTTGATCTGCATACCCATACGGTTAAAAGCAGCTCCAAGCTCTCCTATCTCATCTCGTTGAGACGATGGGACACGCGTATGGAAATTTCCTTTTGCAAGCTCGTGAGCCCCTTCCCGCATCTTTCGGAGTGGTGATGTGATCTGAGTAGATAAGAAAAAGGATAAGAGGGTTGTTAGAATCATCGCTAGAAATCCTGAAAGGAACACGATTTTTGTCGTTTGATTCGAAGTATTGTTTACTTCTTTCAAGCTTTGATAAATAAACACAACTCCATGCGGCGAAGTAGTTTCGTCGAGTGGATAGGCAAGCACTAAAAAGTTTTCCATCCGGTCGGGCTCAGAGAGTGAAGGGAGCAACATCGTCTTCAGTGTGGCTTGATCACTTTCAAATGCACGTGTAAATAGTTCATTTGACTGCAATCTTTGCTCTGCTTCTTGTTGACCTAAGCCCTCATGAATGACATCTTGTAATTGTTTTTCCTCAGAAAAAATCATTAAATTCGTTTCATCAGCTAAAATTTCTTGTATATACGGATAATCAATCGATGATTGCTGATTAAAGATAGTAGTGATCAACGACGCTTCTTGACGCAATTTGTTTTCAGCTTGTTGCGTGTGAAAATCTTCTAAGAATTCGAGCATAAGTACAGTAACAATAAACAATACAAAGAGGACGAGAAGCATTATGGTTCCCCATAACTTCCCGACCACACTATTCCAAATTCTATTCATTTATAACCTCAAATTTATAGCCGACGCCCCATACAGTTACAATCATCTTTGCTGCATTTTCAGAAACACGGTTTAGTTTTTCGCGCAGACGCTTCACATGAGTATCGACCGTACGCAAATCTCCAAAGAAATCATAGTGCCAAACTTCTTTTAATAATTGTTCACGATCGAAGACTTTGTCAGGTGACTTAGCGAGAAAGTACAATAATTCGTATTCTTTTGGCGTCAAACTGACTTCTGTTCCGTCTGCAGTTACTCTGTGCGCATCATGATCAATTGTTATGTGAGGAAACACTACGATATCTTTACTCACGGATGAGTTTGATTGCGAAATGACAGTAGCCGACCTGCGCAGTACTGCTTTGATACGAAGGACCACTTCTCGTGGGCTAAAAGGCTTCACAATATAATCATCTGCACCCAGTTCGAAACCTTCTACACGGTTTGATTCTTCACCTTTTGCAGTAAGTAATAATATTGGTGTCGCACTCACTTCACGAATTTCTTTCATGGCTTCTAAGCCATCTTTCACTGGCATCATAATATCAAGTAAAATTGCATGAAAATCGTCTTGTGCTGCAAGTTCAACCGCTTGTTGACCATTTTCAGCTTCAACAATTTCATACCCTTCACGCTCTAGGTACATTTTCAATAAACGGCGGATACGCTCTTCATCATCCACCACTAGTAATTTCACGGATTCAGACATGTCGACACTCCCTTTTCTGTAATCACTTGTCTTCTCTTCATATTGTACATGACGACGTTCGGAAAGAAAACTTTATGAAAAAAGCTGCCACTTATGTGACAGCTTGTTGTGTTACGCGTAACTGTGAAGTCCAGCTATAATCAAGTTTACTACAATCAAGTTGAACATGATGATGATAAACCCAATCAGAGCAAGCCATGCACTCTTCTCACCTTGCCAACCTTTTGTTAAACGTAAGTGCAAGTAGACTGCGTAGAACAGGAAGGTAATAAGAGCCCAAACTTCTTTTGGATCCCATCCCCAGAAACGACCCCACGCCTCGTGTGCCCAGATCATCGCAAAAATCAATGCTCCAAGACTAAATATCGGGAATCCGATCAGTATAGAGCGATACCCAATTTCATCTAATAATTGTGAGTTCGTGCGCTTCGTGAATGGTTGAACCACTTCCGCAAGTCTGCGGCGGAAGACGAGACGCATCAACCCATACAAGATGGTACCAAAAATAACGGACCAAACGACTGTCGTCAGTTTATTCCCATTTACAAGCGCAGGAACGTTTATGAGTGGCTCCATAGCGCCTTCTGTAATAGCTTGAGATTCATTCATCCCAAACAGGGCAGGTTTTTTATATTCAATAACACTTTCGTTTCCTTCAGCATTTACATACGAATATTGCACCGGCTCATATGTTAAGGAGAAGACAGTAGTTGAAACGATAAAACCGATTGTTACGACAAGTACATACATTACTGCTTCGATCCAAAAACGTTGTTTTGATTTCTTAGTCATGTCGATATTTTTTAATAGCCAGATTAAACCGGCCACGGCACTAATTGCAAGAATCGCTTCACCTAAAGCCGCTGTAATAACGTGAATCGTCAGCCAGTGACTCTGTAAAGCAGGAATCAAAGGAGATACATCTGTTGGGAACATACTTGCGTACCCAATGATGATAACTGCGACTGGTAATGCAAATAGACCTAGAGCAGCAATACGATACATCGAATAGATCAGAATAAATGCTCCGACAATCATCATTCCGAATGCTGCAGTAAATTCGAATAAATTACTTACAGGTGCATGACCTGCTGCAATCCAACGTGTAATAAAGTAAACAAGATTCGCTATAAATCCGATTACCGTAATCGTTATACCGTAGAAACCCCATCGCTTATTGTAAGCTGATTTTTCTTTGGATGCAGATTTCACTGCACCTCCAAAGAAGATAGTTCCTAACAGGTAAGCCACGAACGCCAGATAAAGTGCCGCACTACTAATTTCAACTAAACTCATGACTTCTCGTCCCCTTCATCAAAGTCCATATCCGCTTCTGGGTCTTGTTGATCCACCGGACGTGGGATTTGAGTATCTTTCGTAACTATGTGCAAATCTTTCTTCACAGAGTTCCAGTTTTTATTTGTGTGCCCTGCTACATAGACTACACCATCTTCAGTCTGTTGTAACCAAATACGTCGATGATTCCAGTAGGATCCTTGAACAACACCAATCATAAAGATAATTCCACCCACCATTAGAATAGGGAGTGTGAGATCTTTCCGAACGGTTAAACCTGAAATATCACGTGTTTCGGCAGATTGAAACGCTATCTTGTATTCATTTTCACCAAATGGCTCAATCGTCTCACGAATTAATACAAAACTCGTTTCAGGCTGAGGATTGTCTGGTGTGAACATACGAATTAAAAATGCAGGATTGTTAGGTATTGGTGATTTAGATTGAGGCTCACCATCTTCAAATCCAGTAAAGTCCGCATAATAGTTTACCAGCTCAACTCGGTAACCGTCTCCTAAATCGTAATCAGATTCTGGATTCACTAAATCGATTGTAAATTGCTCACCAAATGCTTCTTCTGTTTCTTTATCTTGCAGTTGGAATGTCATGGATCGCAACTCATCTAAGCGGAAGTCCATTTGATAAATATTATACGACTCGAATTTAAACGGTTTGTTTACAATCGTAGGTCCTTCAGTAATCTTTGTTAATTCACCAGGATCACCAGTAATTTCTTCATTTTCACCACGATACAAAGTTAAATTTGTTTGGTAATTTGAAGCTATTGTGCCTACACGCTCGATTGCATCGGAGAATACTTCGTTCGAGTCAGTTGGATCATAGACATCAAACTCAAAGCTATTATTTTCTAAGTAATATCCAGGAGCTCCTGGAACTGCTAATGTTTCACCTTCACGGAGCCACATCGTTTCATCTACATACCAACCAGGTATCGCTCGAAACATAACTCCTCCAAGGAAGATGATAAGTCCTAAATGATTAACATAGGGACCCCATCTGGAGAAACGGCCTTTTTCAGCTAAAAGCGCACCATTTTCACGACGCACAGTATACTTCAGCTCTTTCAGCTTTTTCTCAGCATCTGTTAAAACATCTTCTTGAACACCTTCAGCTTTTGTGAATAGTCTTTGGCGTTGTAAAAATGAAAGATGTCGTCTAACTTTTTGCTTTTTCAAAGACTTATAAAGTGGAATGACTCGGTCCAAACTCGCAATAATTAAAGAGATTCCAAGCAATCCAATTAACCCTTGGAACCACCATGAGCTATATAAATCCGATAGCCCTAAATCATTGTAAATTTTTCCAAATGTGCCATAGACTCTCTCATAATAGGCCGCTGCTTGAGTAGCATTATTTGCAGGTATATAAAATACTTGAGGTAAAATCGTACCAATTGCAGCAGCAACCAAGATTGCCACTATAATCCACATACCTACCTTTACGCTAGAGAAGAAGTTCCATACTTTATCGATAATTGTTTTATTATACGTTTGTGATCGTCGAGCCGATCCTTCGTAACGCATATCCGCCAGTGGTTTATTGCGTGCCTCTTCTGTTAATGGGCGACCGCAACTCTCACATAATTGTGTACCTTCTGGATTGATATGGCCACATTTACATTCAAGCGTTTTCATTTCCCTAACTCCTTAAAGTGGCTTAATTTCTTCCATAAAGTTTGCCACATCTTGTTCCGTCATCTCACCCTGAATAATTCGGACAATTTCTCCATCTGGATTCACAAGGAATGTTGTGGGAAGTGGTCCAATATTATAAAGATCCATGACGTTTTTCTTTCGGTCGATAACGACTGGGAATGTCATGCCATATTGTTTTGTATAACTATTTACTTTAAAGTCGGATTCTGCAATATTTACTGCAATCGTCTGTACACCTTGATCTTTGTTCAATTGATAGTGTTTGTCGATGTACGGCATTTCTTTCGCACATGGTTTGCACCATGTTCCCCAGAAATTCAAAAATACGCCTTGTCCTTCATAATCCGAAAGCCTTTGAACGTTTCCTTCCATATCAACAAGTTGGAAGTCTGGTGCTTGATCTCCAACCGCTAGAACGGCATTTTTTTCTTTCGTGACATTCACATAAATGGTTCCGATGATTGCAACAACCAACACAGTTAAAATGGCAGTCCGAATGTAAAATCGCGTCTTTTTTGACTGAGCCATTTGCTGATGCCTCCTTTATACATAATTCTCTGGAATTCGTGCTACAGATTAGTATAACAAATATTTTAGGTCTCACAGTTTTCAGTTATGAAGGCTTTGTGAACGACAAGAAAAGTCTATACGAATATAGACTTTTCTTGTTAGATATGACCGACTTTTCCAGTATCCGCAAGCACGCGCATCTGCTTCACTTCATGCGTTGTAAGCTTCCGGTACTCACCTGCGTTGAGACCGTGTAATGTTAATAGTCCGAACTTCTCACGTTTTAACTTTTGAACAGGGTGACCGATTGCTTCGAACATACGACGCACTTGTCGATTTTTCCCTTCATGAATTGTAATTTCAACGATAGCTTTATCTTGTTTTTTATCTTCTGATAAGATCTTCACTTTTGCTGGAGCAGTTTTTCCATCCTCAAGCTGAATTCCTTTTTGCAATTGCTTAATTTTTTCACGGAAAGGAATTCCTTTCACACGCGCAACATACGTCTTATCGACTTTAAACTTCGGATGGGTTAATGCATAGGAGAAATCTCCATCGTTTGTCAAAAGAATCAAACCAGATGTATCGTAATCTAAACGACCTACTGGGAAAATACGTTTGTCTTCAAATTCGATAATATCAACGACTGTTTTGCGTCCTTTGTCATCTGTTGCAGCTGAGATTACTCCGCGAGGTTTGTATAGGAGATAGTAGACTTTCGTTTCCTTCTCAAGAACGACACCTTCTACCTCTACTTCGTCTGAGCTTGAAACTTTTGTTCCAAGCTCTTTCACTCGAACCCCATTCACTTTGACTTTTCCTTCTAAAATTAATTGTTCGGCTTTTCTACGAGATGCAATTCCTGCATTTGCTATTACTTTTTGTAAACGTTCCATTCTAAACCCTCATTCCATAGTATAAGTGATGGGAAATCGAAGGGAATCACTTTTTAATTTGATTTCCCACTCACCAGTTGTTTGTCCTTTTTTAAATAGACACTATTCGTTAGTTTTTCATCTTTTCTCTTCAAGAAAGCATAGGGCTCTTGAATCGATATCTTAATTCCATCTTGAGCACTATAGTCGCCATCCATAACAACCCTCTCAACTTCATTAAACACGCGAGTCTTCAAACTTCGATAACTCGACAAATGCTTCTTCGCTTCCCGCTACGTGTTCCGCTACTGCAACAGCAGCGTCATTTCCTGATTGTAACATAGTCGCATAAAGTAAGCTCTCTAATCTCCATACGTCGCCTTTCTTTAAGTATACGGAGGAGCCTTCTTGATTACTAGCATTTCGACTGATACGCACTTGCTCATCCGGTGTACTCTCTTGGAGCGCCACGTAGACTGTCGTTATTTTGGTGATTGAAGCAGGAGGCATCTTTACAGCTGCTTCTTGCTCGGCTAGTATTCGTCCTGATTCTGCATCGACCACTGCGAACGACGCTTGCACAGTTGCCGGACTACTTATGAAAATCCAAATAAAAAAACAGCAGGACCATATGCGCAGTCCCACTGAACACTTTTGTCTTACCAAACCTTCATCCCTTCTCTGTCGAGTTCAAATCAAATTGCTCTTGGAACTTTGATAAAAAGAGGTCTGTTTCATCTTCAAGTTCATTCGACTCTGGAAGTGGAGGCAAGTCGCTCAAGTTTTGCAGTCCGAAAACTTGCATGAATTCAGGTGTTGTTCCATATAATATGGCCCGACCCGTTCCTTCAGCTCTCCCTACTTCTTTGATCAATACGCGGGATACTAGTGTTTGCACCGCACTATCTGATTTCACACCACGAATTTCATCTATTTCAACACGTGTGATAGGTTGGTTATAAGCGACGATCGCAAGCACTTCCATCGCAGCTTGAGACAAAGATGTAGAGTGTGTTGTATCTACCATACGTTGAATGACTTCTGCATTTTGCCTTTTCGTAACAAATTGATAGTTGGAAGCGAGTATAACCAATTCGATTCCACGCGCTTCATCTTGTTTATAGTTCTCCATCATAGCATCTAAGTGAAACTTCACTTCATCTGCAGAATGCTCTGTAAATTTCAGTAAACTAGCAAAACTTAGTCCTTCATCACCTGCTATGAACAACAGGCTCTCGAGCTGACTCATCAAACTCTGATTCAATTTCACTTTCATGCACTTCCTTAACTAACTCTATTTCAAGGTTTTTAAAATTTTCGATTTGATGAACGAGCACTAGTTGCCGCTTCATCAACTCTAATACCGATAGAAATGTCGCTACTAATACGGAGCGCTCATTTGTATCGAACAATTCTTCAAATACCATCTTCCCATGAGCTGCTTGAAGCTTTGAGACAACTTCTTGCATTTGCGCTTTAATCGAAATCTCAGTTTTAGCGATACGTGTCGATAACGGTGCTTGCAGTTCTTTTCGTTTTAGCATTTTTTGAAAAGCACCTAGCAAATCATACGCTTCGTATTGTTGTTCTAGAACTTCAGCCACTTCGATTTCTTGTGTTTCAAAAACTGCTGGCAGTTTTGAAAAGTGTTGGCTGTGCGTTTGTTCACGTTCTTTCAGTTCTTGGGCTGCTTCCTTGAATCGTTTGTATTCAAGTAGTCTCGTCACGAGGTCATCCCGTGGATCATAGTCATCATATTCAGAATCTAAATCGAGGTCTACTGTCACAACAGGCAACAACATTTTACTTTTAATACTTAATAGCGTAGCCGCCATAACCAAGTATTCGCTAGCTTCATTTAGCTCCAGCACTTGCATGGCATGTACATGTTCCATATACTGAGAGGTAATCTCAGTCATTTTTATATCATAAATATCAATCTCTAATCGATTAATTAAATGGAGTAAAAGATCCAATGGACCTTCAAACGCCTCAACTTTTACTTCGTATGCCATCTACTCACCCTTTATTGCACAATGATTCTTATTATACCGGATGTGATGACACAATGCACCTTATGAAAAGACCTGAAATGGAAGAGTTTTTGTATCATTTTTATGTAACGAAAGACTATTTTGAATGCCATGAGATCGGCGAGGAGTTATGGAAAGAGGTCGCACCGCGGGAGAAGTCCCATTTTTTAGTGGGGTTTGTGTTGCTGGCGACGGGACTCTACCACTGGCGACGTGCAAATTTCGATGGGGCTTTGAGAAGTTTAGAAAAATCTTTGAAGCTACTTGTAACTAATAGAATTCTTTTAGAGGATTATTTAGATTTTGAAAAGCTTGATACATTGTTTTTGGAATTGATTCGAGAGGTAGCTAATCATTCTCCTTATGAATCAATCCAGTTACCTATTCGCGATATGGAGTTAAAAGCAAAGATTGCGTCGTTTCCTCCAGCGCTTCACGTAGGAGACGAGATCATTCATAGACACTCGACACGCGACCGCTCAGACGTCATCTTAGCTCGACAACAGGCTTTGTTGAAACGGCGGAAATAAAGTGGAAAGTCCCCTCACTCGAACAAAGGTTCAAGTGAGGGGACTTGTTTTTAAATCAGTCACCTTTAAGAAAGCTAGTCGGTATCAAACTGAGCGAACGTTCATCGGATGAATACGTAATTTATTCTGCACTAATCAGGATTTCTTCTACCGAAACTGATTTTTCTTCTACACTAAACGTGATTTATTCTACCGAAGTCATATTATGGAAACTAATACAAAACTCAGACCTGATTTCCTCGGAGTTTCTTGAGTTGCGCCTCCTAGAAATCCCGCAAAATGCCATCGCGGGCTATGAAGCAAAGAGCGCTTCACAGCCCACGCTGTCATTTCGCACAATTTCTGACCAGTCGGCTCCACATCTAAACTGTCGGCGCTATAAATATCCAGTACACGACTCCCCAGCCTAGTCCCATTACCAACAACAATACAAACAGCACTATGTTTCGATTTTTTAGCTTCACTGTCCTTCGACCTCCCCATAAAGAGACAAGTCGTTCCGTACTAAATCTTCAAGTGACTCACGTTTTATGACGAGGCGCGCCTTTCCGTTCTCCACAAAGACTACTGCTGGTCGTGTCAATCGGTTGTAGTTGCTCGCCATCGCATATCCATATGCTCCTGTTGAGAAGATTGCAAGAATGTCTCCTGCTTCTACTTCTGGCAACGTGATATCTTCGATCAATTTATCACCTGATTCACAGCACTTTCCGGCTACCGTCACCAGCTGAGTTGCATCCGCGTTCATGCGATTGGCTACACGCGCATCGTAACGGGCCTGATAGAGAGCTGGCCGAATATTATCAGACATTCCCCCATCAACAGCAATGTAATGACGAACATCCGGGACAGTCTTTTGGCTGCCAATTGTATAAAGAGTTGTTCCTGCATCCCCGACGAGAGAACGTCCAGGTTCAATCCAAATCTCAGGCATCTGATAAGCGGATTCCGACGAGAGGCGACTGATAGCTTTAATCATTTCTTCTACATATTTTTCAGGCGCAAGTGGGGCATCTTCTTCTGTATACCGGATACCGAAACCTCCGCCGAGATTGAGAACCGTACACGAATAATTTTGTGATTCACTCCAGTTTTGCATCTTTGTCAATAGTTTTTCTGCTGCAGCAACAAAACCTTGTGTTTCGAAAATCTGAGACCCAATGTGACAATGAAGCCCTAATAAGTTGACGTATGGATGATGTGCAACCGCCTCAAATGCATCGTCTGCTTGTCCGTTATTTAAATCAAATCCAAACTTCGAGTCTTGTTGACCTGTCGTGATGTAATCGTGGGTATGGGCTTCAATCCCTGGCGTTACACGGAGTAAAATCGAAATCTCTTGCTTTCGTTCTTCAGCTAGCTGCTTCACTAACTCGATTTCGTAGAAATTGTCGACTACAATACAACCAATTTCTGCGTCAAATGCCATGACCAACTCTTCCATACTTTTGTTGTTGCCGTGGAAATGAATTTTTGACGCGGGGAACTTGGCGTGAAGTGCTGTATATAGTTCTCCAGCTGACACTACATCTAGTGAAAGCCCCTCTTCTTTCATTACTTCATAGATTGCAATAGATGAAAATGCTTTTGAAGCATAAGCGACTTGTGCCTTTACATTATGTTTTTCAAACGTCTCTTTAAACTTACGCGCACGTTCACGGACTAGTTCAATATTATAGACGACAACAGGTGTACCATATTGTCTTGCTAATGCTGTGGCATCCAGCCCAGCAATCGTTAAATGACCTTGTTCATTTGTTGGATAGTTCAGTGTTTGGTTCATGCGAATCCCTCACGTTCCCTGGATTTTTACTACACACACTTTACCACACTGAAGTTCCGCTTTCAATGCGCATCATAGTCTATTCGCTGGAATCCAACCTCTTAGCCGCTCTAATATTCGCTTCTCCATTCGTGAAACTTGCACTTGAGAAACACCTAATCTATTCGCGACTTCAGTTTGCGTATAATCTGAGTAAAAGCGCATACGAATTAGTTTCTCCTTGTAGACGAACGATTAACGTTTGATCTCCGACTTTTTCAATAGTTGATAACATGAACATTCCTCCTTGTTTTCTGTGAATTTCGCAACGGAGTTCTTCTATTCCTGCTAGTCGACAAAACTAGAAAAAAGAACAAAAAAAAGACGCGAATCGATAAATCGATTCACGCCTTGTGGCTTTATTTTGTAATGATTTTATAAATCAGTGGTGGTGCATCTGTAGCTTGATCTGAGATTGTGATGTTCTCTAGGAACTTCGTTTTTGCATCTTCAATGTCCTCGCTATTTGCATAAAACGTTGCAAGTGCTTCGCCTTCAGATACAGTATCTCCAACTTTTTTATGAAGCATAATTCCAACTGCTAAATCGATTTCCGATTCTTTCGTTGCACGACCTGCACCAAGAATCATTGCTGCTGTCCCAATCTCATCTGCTTCCATAAAACTAATCGTTCCTGATTTTGGAGCCAAAATATCAATTTTATGTGCAGCTTGTGGAAGAAGTTTTGGATTGTCGACTACTGCTGGGTTTCCACCTTGCCACTTAATAAAATCTTTGAAGATTTGAAGTGCAGAACCATCTGCAATAACAGCTTCTAGCATTTTACGAGCTTCATCAAGAGTTTCTGCTTTTCCACCCACAACGACCATCTGGCTTCCAAGTACTAGACATAGCTCTGTAAGGTCTTCTGGGCCCTTACCAGACAATGTATCAATTGCTTCTTCGACTTCAAGCGCATTACCGATTGCACGGCCAAGCGGTTGACTCATATCCGAGATGATTGCCATTGTATTCCGGCCTACATTGTTCCCAATACGGACCATGGCTGTTGCCAGCGCTTCTGCATCTTCAATCGTCTTCATGAATGCGCCTTCTCCAGCTTTTACATCTAGTACAATTGCATCTGCACCAGCAGCGATTTTTTTACTCATAATCGAACTTGCAATCAGTGGGATGCTGCTCACTGTCGCTGTAACGTCACGAAGTGCATAGAGCTTTTTATCTGCAGGTGTCAAGTTCCCGCTTTGCCCGATGACGGCTAATTTCAACTCATTGACTTGTTTTGTGAATTGCTCACTTGTTAACTCCACATGGAATCCTTCGATTGCTTCTAACTTATCGATTGTTCCTCCTGTATGCCCAAGACCGCGTCCACTCATTTTTGCAACAGGTACACCGACAGCAGCTACAAGGGGACCAAGCACTAGAGTCGTTGTATCGCCAACGCCACCTGTGCTGTGCTTGTCAACTTTGATTCCTTCGATTGCGGAAAGGTCAATTTGATCTCCTGATTCGACCATCGCCATCGTTAAGAAAGCACGCTCTTGGTCGTTCATATCTTCAAAGTATATCGCCATAAGCAATGAACTCATCTGATAGTCAGGAATTGTTCCATTCGTATAACCTTCTACAAAAAAGCGGATTTCTTGTTCTGTCAATTCATGACCATCACGCTTTTTTTCAATAATATCGATCATTCTCATAGTCTTACCTCTCCTTAAACCAATTCAGATGAGAAGCTAGTTCCAAATGAAGTGGGGTTTGTTTTAAATAGATCTGTCAAAGTAGCACCAATGTCAGCAAACGTCTCACGTAGTGGCAATTCTTTTCCGCCTTCAAAGCGTTTTGAATAGACTAGAAGCGGTACAAATTCACGTGTATGGTCTGTTCCAGGCATTGTTGGGTCATTTCCGTGATCAGCTGTGATAATCAGTAAATCGTCTTCAGCTAATTTTTCAAGCGTTTCTGTCAAACGCGCATCAAATGCCTCAAGTGCAGATGCGTATCCTTTAGGGTCACGGCGGTGTCCATAAAGTGCATCAAAGTCAACCAAGTTCAAGAAGCTGATTCCTGTGAAATCACGGCCAAGAACTTCATGAAGTTTGTCCATTCCGTCCATGTTGTCTTTTGAACGAACGGCTTCCGTGATTCCTTCGCTATTGTAAATATCATCAATCTTTCCGATAGCAATCACATCTAGACCGTTATCTTTTAATTCATTTAAAGCAGTGCGACCGAATGGTTTCAGTGCATAATCATGACGATTTGTTGTGCGCTGGAAGTTGCCAGGCTCGCCGATAAATGGACGAGCTATGATGCGTCCGACTAAAAATTCTTCAGAAAGTGTTAATTCACGTGCAATTTCACAGATGCGGTACAACTCATCTAGTGGAATGATTTCTTCGTGAGCCGCGATTTGAAGCACAGGGTCAGCAGATGTGTACACAATAATTGCTCCAGTTTCCATGTGCTCTTTCCCAAGTTCGTCTAAAATTTCTGTTCCACTTGCAGGTTTGTTCCCAAGTACTTTGCGGCCTGTCTTTTCTTCAAGTTGCGTAATCAACTCTTGTGGGAATCCGTTTGGATACACTTTAAATGGTTGATCTACGTGAAGGCCCATGATCTCCCAGTGACCTGTCATCGTGTCTTTTCCAACAGATGCTTCTTGCATTTTTCCGTAATGTGCGAGTGGTTGTGAGACCGCTTCCACACCAGGAATCGTTTCGATGTTCCCTAGGCCTAACTTTTGAAGGTTTGGAAGGTGAAGTCCTCCTACTGCTTCTGCTGTATGAACGAGTGTATTCGACCCTTCATCACCAAAAGCTTTTGCGTCTGGAGCTTCTCCAATTCCGACTGAATCCATTACGATAACATGTGCTCGTTTGAATGAATATGACATCAAAATCCCTCACTTTATATGGTATACGGTAATAGTAGCATCTTTTATGGAAAAAATACACGTCAGACCTCTTACAAATTATGCACGTGGATGAAATTCATTGTAGACCTCTTTTAATCGCTTCTTGCCGATGTGCGTGTAAATCTGAGTTGTCGAAATGTCTGAGTGCCCAAGCATCTCCTGAACGGCGCGTAAATCTGCACCATTCTCAATCAAATGTGTCGCAAATGTATGACGTAACAAATGAGGCGTTATTTCTTTAGTCAGTCCCGCACGTTGCGCATGTTGTTTCAGCAGTTTCGCAATCCCTTGTCTTGTCAGTCGCTTTCCAGCTTGATTGATGAAAAGTGCCTTCTCATCTCCTCCTGGCTTGAATAATCTACCCCTTGCTGATTCTAGGTAACGTGTGATAAGTCGAATCGATGTTTGATTAAGTGGGATGATTCGTTCTTTATGTCCTTTCCCTGTAACTCGGACAAACCCCATCGATAACTGAACGTCCTCTTGATCAAGTTGCGTGCACTCGGATATTCGCATTCCTGTCGCGTACAACAATTCGATGAGGGCATAATCACGCATCCCTTGTGGCTTTTCTTTTGAAATGGCACCGGTGAGCTGATCGACTTCATCAATCGTTAGGAACTTTGGCAACACGCTGTCAAACTGGGGATGTTCGATTTGATAGGACGGATCATGATCAGTTACGCGCTCTCTTAGTAAAAATTGATGAAATGAGCGAAGTGCTGCGACTTTGCGTGCTATTGTACGCGCAGATTTCCCTTCTAGCTTTTGGCTACGCAAGTGGTGTGAAATGTCTTCTTTTGAAACGTTTTGGAATGATGTGATGTTCAGGTGCTCGAGTTGCTGTATGTAAGCGGATAGGTCTGTACGGTAGGCAACAAGAGTATTGTCCGAAACTTGTTTTTCTATCCTTAAAAAATGTAGGTAATCTTCAAGTGCTTCTTTCAAGACATTCACCTTTTTCATAGTAGGATTAGTGATTTTTAGTGGTTGATGCGGGTAATTAGTTTCCATACTATCATTACGGGCGCTAATTCGACTTTTACGGGCGTTAAAGGAGTCAATTGGGTCGCCAAATGAGCAGTTACGGGCGTTAATTGGCTTCACATGGTCCTTGAAGCGCATTGTCCAAAGATCTGATTTCGTAAGGTCTTACTAGTAAGATTTTGTGACTTTAACAATCGACAAGAGGAGGTAGTGAGTTCCTTTTTTCGACTCTGAATGAAATCAAGTTCCGAACGCCAGAAACACACTCCGGAATCTGTCGCACCCGTAAATGCTGAAAAGCGCCTTCACGGCCACGCCAGATTTCCTCGGAGTTTCTAGAGTGGCATTCTACACATCTAGTAATAAAAAAAGGATAGCACAAGTAGGCTATCCTCTTCGACTTTGACGTCATTGATTATTTTGAATGGCAGCGATGACAAATACCATGGAACGTCAAGCGATGATCTTTAATTTGAAAATTAAAGCGCGACTCCACGATTTGTTCGACATCTCCTAATAAATCTTCTTGAATTTCATCTACGGCTCCACACTCCATACATACTAAATGATGATGGAAATGAGCAGCGCCCTCTTGTCGTAAATCATAACGGGAAACTCCGTCTCCGAATTGGATTTTGTCGACGACATTTAATTCATTGAGAAGCTCGAGCGTCCGGTAAACTGTTGCAAGTCCGATATCTTTAGACTTGTCTCGTACCAATAAGAAAACGTCCTCTGCACTTAAATGTGCTTCTTCATTCTCAAGTAGAACACGTACAGTTGATTCTCGTTGCGGCGTCAGTTTATAGCCGGCGCCGGACAATTGTTTTTTGATTCGATCGATTCGGCCTTCCATACGACGCCTCCTAACATGAGACTAGTATACCAAATGACATTTTCAAGTGACAAGTGTAACTTCTTAGAATGCTTATTTTTTTATAATTATTCTAATTAAAAAGTAGCCACTGCGAACTGCCATGCCCGATTAGAACGGCTACAGTCAATAGACGCCAACCAATTGCTCACGAGTAAAAGAGAAGGCAGAAAAACAGCTACCTAAACTTGAGACTACAAACATCGTCAACCACTGGAGCAGCACATGCTGCATACACTCCCCCCTCTTGAGACAATGTATGCATCGTGCATGAAAAACTAGAACCTATGGAGTCGCCACCACTGAATCGCAAAAGCAGTCTTGGCATCGTATATCTTCTCATCTTGAATCCATTTTTCTGCTTCCGCAAGAGAACATTCATGAATCTCCACAAACTCATCTTCATCAAGTTGGCGATTTTCTGTAACTTTCTTTAATCCTTGTGCTACATAAATATGGATGATTTCATCTGCGAAACCGGGTGAGGTCGCAAAACTTTGAACAAAATGCAGGTCGGACGCTGTATAGCCTGTTTCTTCCTCAAGCTCTCGAAACGCAGTTTCCTTCGGATCTTCTCCTTGCTCGATTTTCCCTGCTGGAATTTCAACGAGTGTTCGTTCAAGGGCTTTGCGGTACTGCTCGACCAAAACAATTTTGTGGTCTTGGGTAATGGCAATGACCGCCACCGCACCTGGATGTTTTACGAGCTCTCGCTTCGATGGTTTACCATTCGGTAGCACAACATCGTCAACAGATAAAGAAATCACACGACCGGAATAAATCGGTGTCGTGTTTGTCGTTTTTTCTTCAAAGTTTGTCATCGTCTCGCTCCTGTTCTTTGTATAATTTCTACTCTCATTGTACCATTATGGAAAGGAGGAGAGCAGATGAAACATGTACAACTTGGAAATAGTTCACTTTCACTATCTGAATTATCTCTTGGAGGGATGACCCTTCCAAAAGATCAGGCGTCAACTGATAAAATCATTCATACTGCACTTGATGCAGGTATTAATTGGATTGATACAGCAGACTTGTATGAACAAGGAGCGAACGAAGAACGTATAGGAAAAAGTATAGTTGGAAGACGATCAGATGTTTTACTTTCTACAAAAGTCGGAAATCGATTTGAAGAAGGAAAAGAAGGCTGGACTTGGGATCCTAATCCAAAATGGATTGAAGAAGCAATTCACCACTCTCTAAAACGGTTGAACACGGATGTGATCGATTTGTATCAACTTCACGGGGGAACAAAAGAAGATGACTGGGACGCTATCATCGAAACATTTGAGAAACTCCAAGATAAGGGTTTGATTCGCCATTACGGGATTTCATCAATCCGACCAAATGTGATTTATCCGTACTTTGAAAAGTCACGCGCTGTCAGTGTGATGATGCAATATTCCGGTTTAGATCGACGACCGGAAAGTGTATTTCCATTTTTGGAACAACACGAAATCGGAGTACTTGTCCGGGGTGGCCAAGCTAAGGGTCTTTTAACAGATGCCGCACTCGAAAAGTTAGAAAAAATCTCTTCATTTGGGAGTAATACAGAAGAGGATCTTCCTACTATTGTTAAACAGTTGGCCCATGATATTCCAAACTTAGGTGCTGTAAGCCTGCACCATATTTTGAAGCAATCAGCAGTTAGTTCTGTTGTTATCGGAACGAGTAAGCTCAATCAGTTGCAAGACACATTAAAAAATTATTATCATTCTGTTACAGATGATGAAATTGCAACATACGTGGCGCTCACAAAGCCTGAGAAATACAAAGAGCATGTCGACTGATCGACATGCTCTTTTTTTAAAACTTTGACCCTTTATCGCCGTACTGCTCTAGAAGTTCTTCAAAGCTCATATTCTTTTCACGTTGTTTCTTCTCAAACAATTTACGTGCATGCTCTTCTTCTTCTTTCTTCTTTTGTTCTACTGACAGAGCCGTCTTAGCCGCTTGAAGCTTTGAGAAAACATCTTCTGAAAGTTGGTCTTTTAATGTGAGAGAATCATCTTGCTTCTCAACTTGACGGTGATTTTGAGTATGCTTTTTCTTCTTTTTCACGTATTACTCACCTCGGGAAACGATGGTTGCTACGCCTTGTCCTCCACCGATACATAATGTTGCAAGACCAGTCTTCGCATCACGCTTTTTCATCTCATGAAGAAGTGTGACAAATATACGTGTCCCACTGGCACCGATTGGGTGACCAAGAGCAATAGCGCCACCGTTTACATTCAATTTTTCTGCATCAAATTTCAATTCGCGATCTACAGCAAGCGCTTGTGCTGCGAAGGCTTCATTTGCTTCGACTAAATCCATGTCTGCAACTGTCAATCCAGACTTCTTCATTACTTTCGCAACCGCTTCTACTGGTCCAATACCCATGATAGATGGGTCAACACCTGCTGATGCGTTCGCCACAACCATTGCTAAAATTGGCACGCCTAACTCAAGTGCTTTTTCTTTGGACATCACCACTACAGCAGCTGCCCCGTCATTAATACCTGAAGCATTTCCTGCCGTGACAGAGCCGTCTTTTTTGAATGCCGGACGAAGTTTGCCAAGTTTTTCTGCAGTCGATCCATGTTTCGGGTATTCATCTACATTGAATACGATTGGGTCCCCTTTGCGTTGTGGAATTTCTACTGCCACGATTTCTTCTTCGAACTTTCCTGCTTCAATTGCAGCAGTCGCACGTTGTTGTGAGCGCGCTGCAAATTCGTCTTGTTCTTCACGAGTTAACCCGTAGTTTGCACAAAGGTTTTCTGCTGTAACACCCATATGATAGTCGTTAAATGCACACCATAGACCGTCTGAAATCATACTATCGACTGCTTGTTGGTTCCCCATGCGATAACCGTCTCGAGCACCCATTAACAGGTATGGCGCTTGGCTCATGTTTTCCATTCCGCCTGCTACAACAATTTCTGCATCCCCAGCTTTAATAGCTTGCGTCGCTAAATGAATTGTTTTCAAACCCGATCCACACACTTTATTGATAGTCATGGCTGGCACTTGTTGCGGAAGGCCCGCTAAAATCGAGGCTTGACGTGCGGGGTTTTGTCCAAGTCCTGCTTGAAGCACATTCCCCATAATCACTTCATCCACTTGGTCTTTTGAGATTCCCGCACGTGTTAGTGCCTCTTCAATAACGAGTGCCCCTAGCTTTGTAGCCGGCACATCTTTCAATGCTCCTAGGAAAGAGCCAATTGCTGTTCGGACAGCGCTTACAATTACAACTTCAGTAGACATCCCAATTCCTCCTTGTCATCCCTTGCGACCTGTCCCCACTTATGCGTAAACTACTAGTAAGGGGGATTGGTACCATGATTAGTTTACCAAATAAAGTGACAATTATCGAGGTCGGGCCACGGGATGGCTTACAAAATGAGAAGAAAAATGTAGCAACGGAGCACAAACTGAGGTATATAAAAGGGCTTCAAAAAGCAGGGGTCAAAGAAATGGAACTTACTTCATTTGTATCGCCAAAATGGGTTCCACAAATGGCCGATGCGGCTGATATAATGGCATCCGTTGAAAAGATCGGGCGCCAATTCGTGTTGACGCCAAATGCACGAGGAATGGAAAATGCAATAGCCGCTGGCGCAGAGTATGTGGCAGTTTTTGTCGGGGTTTCCTCGACGTTTAATCAGAAAAATATAAATAAAACTACTGATCAAGCCGTTGAACAGTTAGCGGAACCGATTCAACAGTTGCTTTCAAAGGGAATCTTTGTACGCGCTTGTATTTCGACTGCCTTTTATTGCCCTTATGAAGGAAAACAGGCCATTGAAGATGTCATACATCTGTGTCGCACTTTTGTGGAAATGGGCGTTCAAGAATTAAGCGTCGCTGATACGATCGGTAAGGCATCGCCACTTGAGAGCTATACCCTGTTCTCATTACTCAAAGACCAATTTCCAAACACACTGATTACTGCCCATTTTCATGACACAGAAAAAATGGCGCTTGCTAATATATTTGCTGCCATGCAAGCAGGTGTGGACCGGTTTGATAGTTCTGCCGGTGGGTTAGGTGGGTGTCCATTTGCTCCAGGAGCGACCGGTAATGTAGCGACGGAGCAAGTCGTGCATATGCTGCACAGAATGTCGATCGAAACAGGTATTGATGAGAACGTGTTACAACAAACAATTAAAGAAATCCGACCGTATGTGTCAATGTAAGCAGTTGTGGGTACAGTGAGATATAACGAATAGCGGAGATGATGGAGATGAAAAAGAGGGTCATCATTTGGACAAGTCTTGTCACGAGTCTCATCACGGCATTAACAACATTGATTGGATTTGTAGCGACAAATCGACTGATGTATATCAAACAAAAAGAACCGGATTTTGTATTAAACCGGGAGATTTCAGAAAAACGATTAGATCAATCTTGGTATGATGCCATAAAGAAAGAAGAAGTCTGGATTGAAAGTAAAAATGGGTATCAATTAAAATCGATCTTTATTCGACCGCATGATACGAAGAATTACGTGATCATATGCCACGGTGTCACCGAGAACAAAGTCAATTCATTGCGCTTTGTGCGTATGTTCGAACGTCTTGGATACAACAGTGTCATTTACGATCATAGGCGTCATGGTGATTCGGGAGGTAAGACGACAAGTTTTGGACATTATGAAAAAATGGATTTAGAAGCTGTTGTGGATGCGCTACGCGATCGCGTAGGTGAAGGTGGTGTCATCGGCATTCACGGAGAATCAATGGGGGCTGCAACGACACTTTTATACGCCGGTTCCATTCGAGATGATGCGGATTTTTACATTTCAGACTGTGCATTTTCTGATTTTGAACGTCAAGTGCATCATGTTATGATGCAAACAACGCCGATTCGGTCGATGTTTACAGTTCGTGTCGCGAATCTTTTCATGAAACTACGTGAAGGCTACACATTCCGTCTCGTATCTCCAATTGACGTCGTCGATAAAATTGAAAAACCTGTACTTTTTATCCATTCTAGACCGGATGACTTCATTCTTCCGGAGATGACTCAAGAGCTGTATGACAAAAAAATTGGCGCAAAAGAACTCAAATTTTTCGATAAAGGCGCTCATGCTAAATCTTTCAATGAAAACCCTGAAGAGTATGAACAAACCGTGTTAGATTTCTTAGTGAAATACGACTTATATACAAACGAAAAGCAGCTCAATTGAGCTGCTTTTTACTTTTGTTTACCTGGTTTAGTTTGTACGCGGTTCATTTGCGCCATCATTTGTTTGACTTGCTTCTCAGATGGTTTGCGTCCCATTTGGGCCATCATCATGCGAAGCATTTGTTCATTGATCGGCGGATTATCTTTTAGATATTTCATCATATATTGACGTGCTGCAAAGAATCCTCCAACAAGACCGAGAATAAGAGCAACGATAATCAACGTAATCGCAAGTGCTAAGTTCATGTATGTCATCCTCCTTTGCTGGCTTATCGACGTGTCTCAGACACCATTCACTAGTATACTACATGTTTCCTCAAATTGACTAGAGCTTGAAAAAAATAGAGCACCCTTTTTCGGATGCTCTACAAAACTCTTATAGTTTTAGGAAGCGGTCTGCAACATTTTGTGCTGTGAAACCAAACTCTTCCATGATTTTCTCACCAGGAGCACTTGCACCAAAGCGGTCGATTGCAAGTACATCTCCGTCAAAGCCAACATATTTGTGCCAACCAAGAGATGCACCCATCTCGATTGCAAGACGTTTCGTGATGGAGCGTGGAAGAACAGATTCTTTGTATTCTGCATCTTGTTTTTCGAATAGGTCCCAAGATGGCATAGAAACTACAGAAACTTCAACACCTTGCTCTTTTAATACTTTTTGCGCTTCTACTGCAAGACTTACTTCAGAACCAGTTGCAAGTAAAAGACCTGTTGGGTTCTCTCCAGCAGATACCACGTATCCACCTTTTGCAACACCTTCAGCTGCCCCCGAAACCGTTCCTTCAAGTACAGGTAGGTTTTGACGAGATAAGACAAGAAGTGTTGGTGTATCCTTTGATTCCACTGCAAGCTTCCATGCTTCTTGCGTTTCAACTGCGTCTGCAGGACGAAGGATTGAAAGACCCGGCATTGCACGAAGTGATGCTAACTGCTCAACTGGCTCATGGGTTGGGCCATCTTCCCCTACTGCGATTGAATCGTGTGTGAATACATATGTTACAGGTAAGTTCATGAGTGCAGATAGACGGATCGCTGGTCGCACGTAGTCACTGAAGACGAAGAAAGTTCCGCCGAACACAGTGAGTCCACCGTGAAGTGCCATACCGTTTAGTGCAGCACCCATCGCAAATTCCCGTACTCCGAACCAAATGTTTTTGCCTTCGTAAGAATCTGCTGAGAAGTCACCGGCACCTTTAATTGTCGTTTTATTTGAACCTGCTAAGTCTGCACTCCCTCCAAAGAATGACGGAAGGTTTTTTGCAATCGCATTGATTGCGTCACCAGAAGCAGAACGAGTCGCTACAGAAGCGCCTACTTCATACGTTGGTTTTGCAGAATCCCAGTCGATTGAGAATGTTCCATCAATTGCTTGCTTCAACTGGCTTGCAAGGTCCGCGTTTTGCGCTTCAAATTGTGTGAACAAGTCGTTCCACTTCGCTTCTTCTTCTGCACCAAGTTTGTCAGTGGCCTCTTTGAAAGTTGCATAAACTGTATCGTCCACATAGAAGTCTTCTTCAAATGTCCACTTGTATGCTTCTTTCACTAGTTTCGTCTCATCAGCGCCCATTGGAGCTCCGTGAGCATCCGCTTTACCGGAACGGTTTGGTGATCCAAATCCAATGACTGTTTTCACTTCGATAAGTGTTGGACGGTCTGATGTTTTTGCTTCTGCGATTGCGCGATCGATTGCGTCTACATCGTTTCCGTCTTCTACGAAAATATAGTTCCAGTTGTAAGACTCAAAACGCTTTTGAACTGATTCTGAGAAAGATTTGTCTAAATCTCCATCAAGTGAGATGTCATTGCTATCATAAAGAACAACCAATTTGTTTAATTTCAAGTGACCTGCAAGTGAAATAGCTTCAGCTGCAACACCTTCCATTAAATCTCCGTCTCCACATAACGCGTATGTGTAGTGATCAACGATATGATGTGTCGTATTATACGTCGCAGAAAGATGCGCTTCTGCCATTGCCATACCGACTGCCATACCAATTCCTTGACCAAGTGGTCCTGTCGTTGCTTCTACTCCTGCTGTGTGACCGTACTCTGGATGGCCAGGTGTCTTAGAATCCCACTGACGGAAGTTTTTAATTTCTTCCATTGGAAGATCATAGCCACTTAAGTGAAGCAGGCTATATAAAAGCATTGATCCGTGACCTGCGGATAGTACAAAACGGTCGCGGTTAAACCAGTTCGGGTTTTGTGGGTTATGGCGTAAGTGACGTGTCCACAATGTATAAGCCATTGGAGCAGCTCCCATTGGTAAACCTGGGTGACCTGAATTGGCTTTATCAATTGCATCGATCGATAATGTACGGATCGTATTGATTGCTAGTAAATCTTTTTCTGCTTGCATGAACGACATCCTCTCAAATTTGATTACTCTCTTAGTTTAGTCAACCTCGTGCCATCTAGCAACTACTTCTATTAATTGAGGCGGTTATTCTCTTTTGCTTGCTTTACCTTATCGGGCGTTACATCATTGCCTTCCGGATCCACAATTTTCACATTTTCAATTGTTTTTCGCATTGTGGAGCGGAAAGTCTCAAGATACTCTTTACGAAGAGATGATTGTTCTTTTGCTTCCACTTCAGTAAGCTTTTGCTTCTTAGATTTATTGGAAAGTTCGCTTATACGTGCGAGTTTTTCAGGACTTAACATTGTTCTACCTCCTTGCTTTCTACTACACGATAGGAGAAATTCATTAAAAGTGCAAGAAAAAAGGCATTCCAGCGCGGAATACCTAGGCTTGTTGTTTATATTCTTTGTAACGTCTATGGACAGTAGCTTTACTGATGGAGTGTCCAAGAGCAGATAAGGTTGTACTGATTTCTTCATAGGTGAGTCCAGCAACACGAAGACGCACGATTTCTTCGATGGGTACTTCAATACGTTCTCGCCCTAGTAGATTGCCTCTTGATTTTAAGTTGCGCTCTGGTTGATAGCCGTTTTGTACAGCTCGTTTCATTCCTCTTCGAATCTTTGCATTGTGAATTTTGCGTTGGTATTCTTCTACAACTGATAAGATACCAAGGACCATAGTATCGGTTTCCGAGAGAGCAAGAGCACCATCCTCACGTGCTGTTAAAATTTGCACATTTTCTTTTTCCAGCAAATGCAGGATTGCCATGCGTGCATGTCCACGTCCAAGCCGCGTCTCATCTTGAATTAGTAAATAATCCACGTCCTCTTCTTTAATTGTTGTAAGAAGGTCTAAGAGTCCTTCACGATCGACATCATAACCGCTCTCTTGATCGCTGTATTCTGCCAAGACGTGTAAATCGTGACTCGCTGCTAATGCATGGAGTTCTTCGGATTGACGAACAAGTGACGTTTCTTGTGCTTCTTTATCTGTACTGACACGACTATAAATAACTGCTTGTTTTGTTATCATTGTTCTGTCCCCGCTAACTGCGTTGGTTCTCCTAAGTAATTGAATTGTTCAGTTGATGGAATTGTAAGAGTTTGCCCAACGTGAATTTTGCTATCTGTCATAAAGTTCAACTTCATAACTTGATCAATCCAATGGACTCGTTCGTCTTTTTCCACGTAGCTCTCTGCTAAAGTCCATAGAGAGTCACCTTGTGAGATGACAATTTCGTTCGTTCCTGTAGTTTGATTTTTAAAATGAAGTGATGTGAAAGTAAAAAGTATAATGAGTACAAGACATGTAGTATAAACAATCGACAATTTGTTTTTCAAGATAATTCACTCCTTAAGAATGTATGTTCGTATATGTGTACTCATCATAATACGAACACACGTTTCTTGTCAAACCATTTTAGAACCTATGTTTGCATTTCATTGGTTCAAATGCTATACTTTAGATATGAAATAATGATCGTGACTTGGAGGGGAACCCTAATGAGAAAGGCTTCAAAAAGACAAGAAGATATACTCGCTTTTATAAAAGAAGAAGTACGAAAAAAAGGCTATCCGCCTTCCGTAAGAGAAATTGGTGAAGCTGTCGGTCTGGCTTCGAGTTCTACAGTTCATGGTCATCTTGCGCGTTTAGAAAGCAAAGGCTTGATTCGCAGAGATCCTACAAAACCACGTGCAATTGAAATTTTAGAAGAATTAGATGTAACAGATATTTCACCCGCTTCTGTTGTTCAAGTACCTTTAATCGGGAAAGTTACAGCAGGACAACCAATTACAGCTATCGAGAACATTGAGGAGTTCTTCCCTCTTCCGACGACATTTGGTACGATTGATGACCACTTGTTCATGCTTGAGATCATGGGAGATAGTATGATTGAAGCCGGAATTTTAAATGGAGATTATGTTGTCGTGAAGCAACAAAATTCTGCAAACAATGGGGATATTGTAGTAGCGATGACAGAAGAAGATGAAGCGACTGTAAAGCGGTTCTTTAAAGAGAAAAATTATTTTAGACTCCAACCTGAAAATTCATCACTTGAACCAATTATTGTGGATCAAGTAAGCATTTTAGGTAAAGTTGTCGGTGTATATCGCCATATTCATTAAAAAGACTTCGCTGGGTTTCTGTCCAGCGAAGTTTTTTTATTCCATCAATCTATTCCATTTATTACCTCCACAATTAAAAAACCTTCGCTGAAATTGCTTCCAACGAAGGTTTTGACTCTATTAATACATCTTCAAGTATTGCTCGCGCTCCCAAGGGTGTACTGTTGTACGGAACATATCCCACTCGATTTCTTTCGCTTCCACGAAGTTGTGGTAGATGTGCTCACCAAGACCTTGAATAACAGTTTCGTTCTTAGAAAGTTCTTTAAGCGCTGATTGAAGAGTTCCAGGAAGATTTGCGATTCCTACTTCTTCACGCTCTTTTTCATTCATGTTGTAAATATTACGGTCCACTGCAGGTGGTGGTGTCAATTTGTTCTTGATACCATCAAGACCCGCTTGCAAGATTACAGCCATTGCAAGGTATGGGTTCGCAGATGGATCTACAGATCGTACCTCAATACGCGTACTCAAACCACGTGATGAAGGGATACGAATTAATGGACTACGGTTTTGACCAGACCATGCTACATAAACTGGTGCTTCGTAACCTGGTACTAGACGCTTGTATGAGTTAACAGTTGGGTTAGTGATTGCTGTGAAGCCTTGTACGTGTTTCAAAACTCCAGCCATAAACTGCATTGCTGTCTCACTTAATTGCATATCTGCATTTTCATCAAAGAATGCATTTTCTTTGCCATTGAACAATGACAAGTTAAAGTGCATCCCTGAACCATTCACACCGAATAATGGTTTTGGCATAAATGTTGCATGCAAACCGTGTTTACGTGCAATAGTTTTAACAACCAATTTGAATGTTTGGATGTTGTCACAAGCCTCTACAGCATTTGCATATTTAAAGTCAATTTCATGTTGACCTGGTGCCACTTCGTGGTGAGAAGCTTCAATTTCGAAGCCCATTTCTTCAAGTTCTAAAACGATATCACGACGACAGTTTTCACCTAGATCCATTGGTGCAAGGTCAAAATAACCACCATGGTCATTCAATTCTAGCGTTGGTTCACCTTTTTCATCTAATTTGAATAAGAAGAATTCAGGCTCAGGCCCTAAGTTGAACGACGTGAATCCTAGCTCTTCCATTTCTTTTAAGACACGTTTCAGGTTGTTACGTGGGTCACCTTCGAATGGTGAACCGTCTGGACGGTTGATGTCACAGATTAGGCGAGCTACTTTCCCTTTACCAGTAATCCATGGGAACACTACCCACGTATCTAGATCAGGAACTAGGTACATATCAGATTCTTCGATACGCACAAATCCTTCGATGGAAGAACCGTCAAACATCATTTTATTATCGAGTGCTTTGTCTAGCTGACTCACCGGAATTTCAACATTCTTGATTGTCCCTAAGATGTCTGTGAACTGAAGTCGGATGTACCGAACGTCATGCTCTTTTACTAGATTCTTAATATCTTCTTTTGTGTACTTCCCCATTTTTTCACTCTCCTATTTATTAATAAGACTTGCCATTGTTAAAAAACCGTGACAAATCGCCTTGCCTTAAAGAGACACGCTGATTCAGTTGCGATTTCTTCAGCTCTTCTTTGACAATTGAGCGAAGTTCTACATCCGAGATCTTATGTACGGAGGTAGCAGCAGGTTGCTTTTTCATCTCAAAAATCTGTTTGATTCCTGCAATATTCACTCCACTAGCAAGTAAATCTTTGATTTCAAGAAGCGTATCAATATCATCTAATGAAAACATGCGTTGCTTCCCCTCTGTACGAGAAGGAAAAATCAATTCATTTTCTTCATAATACCGAATTTGTCGAGCCGTCAAGCCTGTCAATTGCATCACAATGTTCATCGACAGTATGGGCATCGACCGTCTCCACTGCTTTTCCATGCTGCACCTCCTCTCTTCATCTAAAAATAGTATATGTCATGTTAGCTTACATGTCAACAACATGTGAGCTAATCTGACATAAAAAATTAAAGTGAGAAGAGAGCCCGTATAACCGCAAGTTTAATATGTTCATATGTCAGTCCGCCCTGCACGTAAGCTGTATAAGGGGGGCGAATTGGACCATCTGCTGTCAGTTCAATACTCGACCCTTGAATAAATGTTCCAGCCGCCATAATGACATCGTCTTCATACCCAGGCATATATGCTGGAATTGGAGCGAACTTCGCGTTAATTGGAGAAGACGCTTGGATTTGTTGACAGAACTTTATCATTTCATCAGGCGTAGTGAAGATAACGGATTGAATTAGATCGGTGCGCTTTTCAGTAGAAGCTGGTGAAGCTGTAAATCCTTTATTCTCCAGTGCAGCTGCTGTAAAGTAAGCTCCTTTTACTGCTTGCAGGACGATATGTGGTGCCATAAAAAATCCTTGATACATATCTTGTAGCGCATATAGGGATGCTCCTGCCTCTCCCCCTATACCCGGAGATGTCATGCGAAATGCACATTTTTCAACAATTTCTTTTTTTCCTGCGATATACCCACCAATTTTCGCAAGTCCTCCACCAGGATTTTTAATGAGAGATCCCGCCATATAATCTGCACCCACTTCTGTTGGCTCTAACTCTTCAACAAACTCCCCGTAACAGTTATCTACAAAAATGATGGTATGCGGACTATAGGTTTTAATGAAAGTGACCATCTCTTTGATTTGTGCAATCGTGAATGAAGGGCGGTTCGCGTAGCCTCGAGAACGCTGAATCGCCATTACTTTTGGTGAAGAGCTACACGCCGCTTTCACGGATTCCCAATCAATTCCCGGTCCACCCACAAGATCAATATGGCGATAGCGAATACCGAAATCTTTCAATGAACCAGTATCTACTTCTCCCCCATCGACGATTGATGCTAATGTATCGTATGGTTTACCGGTAATATAGATGAGCTCATCTCCAGGACGTAAAATGCCAAAGAGTGCAATGGTAATGGCATGTGTACCCGAAATGATTTGCGGGCGGACCAAGGCTGCTTCTGCTCTAAATACATCCGCATAGACAGCTTCTAAGGTGTCCCGTCCTTCGTCGTCATATCCATACCCAAATGAAGGCGTGAGATGATGTTCACTCACTGAATGGTTCCAAAACGCATGCAAAACTTTTTGTTGGTTGTAAAAAGCAATACGCTCTGCTTCTTTTTGTTGTGGGGCAATCTCTTTCTCGATTTGTTCAATGTACTCTAGTTGTTGTGGTAATAAAAAGTGTGTCATACCTTTTTCCTTCCCTACTGAAAAGAAAGCCCGCCTCCGCTAGAGGACGAGCTCTCCATTAATTTGATGTTAAATTTAATTCTACGCGCTTACTTGGAGCAAATGTCGAAATCGCATGTTTATAAATCAAGTGCTGTTTCCCATCCGACTCAAGTAATACGGTGAAGTTGTCATACGATTTGATTAACCCCTTCAGTTGAAAACCGTTTAGTAAAAATACAGTCACAAACACTTCATTTTTACGCAACTGATTCAAAAACGTATCTTGCATATTTACATTCGCCATTAGAATCTCCCCTTTGTCCTCGTCTCTACCTACTTATTCGCTAATTCCTCGTTATTTTCCTTCAAAAACTTTTGGCAATCTTGTTCGATCTGAGTGATGTCCTTTTCAGGGTGATACCAGTTAACAGGCAATTTATTCCGGAAGTAGGTCAACTGCCGCTTTGCATAACGTCGAGTGTTTTGTTGAATCGTTTCCACTAAAAGTTGGCGAGGCCAGTTACCATCTATTGCTTCGATGACTTCCTTATACCCAATCGCTTTGAACGACTGCGCCTCTTTCGGTACATATGAAAGTAATTGCTTTACTTCCTCTAGTAGCCCTTGTTTTATCATCACTTCTACACGGTAATTGATCCGATCATAAAGTTCTTGTCGGTCACGGTTTAATCCGATGATGTAAAAATCATAATAGGGTTCATTGCCCGTATCTTGTTGCTGCTCTTTTTGCGTAATACCAGCACTCATGACACGCTCTAATGCACGAATGACACGCTGTTTGTTTTGATAAGAGATGGTAGTAGCTGCTTCTGGGTCAAGTGTGTCTAACTTGTTCCATAATGCGATAGCTTCTTCACTTTCCAACTCTTCACGTAATTCCATATCTTGTGGTGATGAATTAAAGCGAAAGTCATAGAGAATAGATTGGATGTACATACCTGTTCCCCCAACAATGAGAGGGACTTTTCCTCTTGCTGCGATCTCTTGTATTTTCTTTCTTACGATGGATTGATAGTCAGCAACTGAAAAAGCTTCATCTGGTTCTCTTATGGAGAGTAAGTGAT
Source organism: Chryseomicrobium imtechense (assembly GCF_041475995.1). Classification (NCBI taxonomy): domain Bacteria; kingdom Bacillati; phylum Bacillota; class Bacilli; order Caryophanales; family Caryophanaceae; genus Chryseomicrobium; species Chryseomicrobium imtechense. The sequence goes on from NZ_JBGOBM010000001.1 coordinate 104,984, forward strand.
GTGGAATACCTTCCATTTCCTCTTCAGAAATCTTTGCCGTTCCAATCGTCAATCCTTTATAAACTTGAAGCGCATCCCCATTGATGATTTCAGCGTTAATTGCTTTTGCAAGGGCAATACTTGTTGCCGTCTTCCCAACGGCCGTCGGTCCTATCAGTACTACTACTTTTTGTTTCATTTACAACCATCCTAAAATTTGATCAACGACCGTTTGACGCTCTTTACCATTTAAAATTTCATGGCGCTGCCCTTCAATCAAGACAAGTTTGACATCTTCACTACCTGCTTTTTGAAAACTTAGAGCAACTTTACGAACACCTTTCCCGTAATCCCCCACTGGATCATCTGTACCTGCAATCAGTAACACAGGAAGACTCTTTCTCATACGTGCAAGCTGGTCTGTCGCGTGAATCGTTTTTAATCCTTTTAATAAGTCTTGATATAGCTTATTCGTGGGTACAAAACCACAATACGGGTCAGCGAGGTAATCTCTCACTACTTCAGCATCAGTAGATAACCAATCCGACTCCGTCTCTGCATCTTCTATACCTTTATTGTAATTTCCAAAGGTTAACTTATTCATAAGTGTCCCCGGCTGTGTTGCACCTTCCCCGCGGGCCTTGAAAGTTGCAAGACGCTCCCCAAAAGCTCCAAGAAGTCCTGGGTCTCCTCCAGTGCCAATCAAAACAAGTTTATCAACGACAGCCGGATACTTTTGAACATATCTACGAGCGAGAAATGACCCCATACTATGGCCGACCAAGAAAATTGCACGTGACGGATAATCGAGGAGATGGTGCTGTATCAACTCATTTACGTCATCCACCACGCGCTCAAACCCATTTTCTTCCGCAAAATAACCAAGGCGGCCCGCACGTTCTCCAGTTTGGCCATGCCCCCGGTGATCGGGAACAAGTACATGATAGCCTTTGTCATTCAATTCACCAGCAAACTGCTCATAACGAGCCGAATGTTCTGCTAAACCATGTAACACGACGACTGTTGTAGTCGCGTCTTCAACAGGATAGTCGCGTACGAAAAGTTTTGACTGATCGGTCATCTCCATCCACTTTGTCGTCATACTCCAGTCCCCTTTGCTTCTTCTATGCGTTGTTTCAACTCGTCTTCTCCTGCTTGCTTTTGTTCATCGGAGAGTTGTAACTCCTGCGCTAGGATTGCACTTACCTCTTTCCACGTATACTCAACTCGGGCGATATCAAAATAAAGATAACCTGTTCTACGGATGAAGAAATCACTTAAATTCGTTACCATTTCGTTTTGAATCGTATAGTAAAGTAAGATACGATCTTTCAAACTAAGTGTTGGTGTTTCCCAGCTCTGAACATATGGAATATAACCGATTGCCACTTCACTATTTTTGCCTAAAAACGTCACGACGTTTTTAGCTTCAGAGAGTGACAAACCATAATAAATGAGTTGTTTTGAACGCTCATAAACATATTCATCAAAGTCGAGCAGTCCAAAATCACCACCCGATAACGGAAGCTGCTTAGTTGGTGACGATGGGATCTCGCGGGAGTAATTTCCTTTGATTGTATCAATCACATCTTCTGCCATCTTCCGGTACCCCGTCAATTTACCACCTGCAATCGTAACGAGCCCTGTGCTCGACACCCAGATTTCATCTTTTCGAGAGATTTCAGAAGCGGATTTGCCATCTTCTGAGATCAATGGTCGGACGCCAGCCCATGTGGATTCTACGTCCTCTCTTTTTAAATGGATGGAAGGGAAAAGTTGATTCGAAGCATCTACTAAATATGTGATTTCTTCTTCAGTCGCTATAGGATTAAGTGGATCTGCATCGTAAAACGTATCTGTTGTTCCGACATACGTCTTACCATCTCTTGGAATTGCAAAAATCATACGACCATCGGGTACATCAAAATACATCGCTTGCTGGAGTGGGAAGCGCTTTTGATCGACCACGATATGAACTCCTTTGGTAAGTTGAAGATGTTTATTATTTTCAAGACGATCTTTCCCACGCACTTCATCTACCCACGGACCTGCAGCATTGATGACAGTCGTCGTATGGATATCGAGTTGGTCACCCGATAGCATATCTTTCGCGCGCACACCGATTATTTTTTCATTTTGATAGATGAAGTTTTCGGCTTTGATATAGTTTAAGCACACTGCCCCAAGTTCAATCGCCTTCTTTACTACTTCAATTGTCAATCGTGCGTCATCTGTTCGATACTCTACGTAGTAACCGCCACCTTTTAACCCTTTCGTATTAATTAAAGGTTCAAGGTCAATCACTTCTTGTTTCGAAAGCATTTCACGTCGTTCGTCCTTTTTCACACCTGCTAAATAGTCATACACTTTCAGTCCTAAAGAAGTAGAAAGCGGTCCGAAGTTGCCTTTTTTATAAAATGGCAACATCATCCATTCTGGCGTTGTGACATGTTTTGCATTTTGATAAACAATATCTCGCTCTTTGCCCACTTCACTTACCATTTGAACTTCAAATTGTTTTAAATAACGGAGTCCACCATGAACAAGTTTCGTTGAACGTGAAGAAGTACCGGAAGCAAAGTCCTGCATTTCAATCAAGCCAACTGTTAGTCCTCGTGAAATAGCATCCAGTGCAATTCCAGCGCCAGTAATTCCGCCACCGATGACAACTACGTCAAAGTGATACGAGCCTAATGTGTCTTTTAAATATGCACGGTCTAAATACGATTTCATGAAACATCCTCTCCTTCAGTCGGTTTAAACGAGCGTGCAGCAGCAACTGCTTGTTGCCATCCTGAATACAATGTTTTTCGCGTTTTTTCGTCCATTTTTGGTTCAAATGTTTTCGTCGTTTCATGTAGCTCTGATAACTCATCAAGTGAACTCCAGAAACCTACGCCAAGACCCGCTAAATAGGCTGCACCAAGTGCTGTCGTTTCGTTGAGTCCCGCTTTTTCAATCGCTGCATGTAAAATATCCGCTTGGAACTGCATTAAAAATGAATTATCCACAGCACCTCCATCCACACGAAGCGACTCGATTGACACTCCCGCTGCTTGTTCCATTGCATCTAGCACGTCTTTCGTCTGATACGCAAGGGACTCCAGTACTGCGCGTATAAAGTGTTCTTTCTCCGTCCCTCGAGTCAACCCGAAAATTGCGCCACGCGTATCCGAATCCCAGTATGGTGTACCGAGTCCTACAAATGCTGGGACGACGTATACCCCATCCGTTGACGCAATACGCGCTGCATAGGCTTCGGAATCCGATGCCTTGCGAAGCATACGCAAACCATCTCTGAGCCACTGGATAGCCGATCCTGCGACAAATACGCTTCCTTCAAGTGCGTAATGAACTTTCCCATCTATTCCCCAAGCAATTGTTGTGAGGAGTCCATCATCTGAAGTTACTGCTTCTTCGCCAGTGTTGAGTAACATAAAGCATCCTGTGCCATACGTGTTTTTGGCCATTCCTTTTGTAAAGCATGCTTGACCGAACAAAGCTGCTTGTTGGTCCCCGGCAGCGCCTGCAATTGGCACTTCTTTCCCAAAGAATACCGACGGATCAGTCATTGCAATTTCTCCGGAACAATCGACAACTTCAGCAAGCATAGATTTTGGAATGTTAAACATCTCAAGAAGCTCGTCATCCCATTGTAAATCGTGAATGTTAAAGAGCAGTGTGCGACTAGCATTCGAATAGTCGGTGACATGCGTTTTGTTTCCGCTAAGCTTCCAGATGAGCCAGCTTTCAATTGTCCCGAATAACAATTCCCCATTTTCTGCTTGTTCGCGAGCTCCCTCTACTTCATTTAGAATCCAAGCGACTTTACTAGCAGAAAAATACGGGTCCAGTCGTAATCCAGTTTTTTCCGTCACTTGTTGTTCAAACCCTTGTTTTTTCCACTTCGAAATAATGCCATTCGTTTGTCTAGACTGCCATACGATCGCATGATAAATCGGTTTGCCGGTTTTCTTGTTCCAAACGACAGTGGTCTCGCGTTGGTTTGTTATACCAATCGCTTTCACTTGTTCCGGCTGGGCATTTGCTTCGGTAAGCACGCCTGCGATACAAGATAACACCGATCCCCAGATTTCTTGTGCATCGTGTTCGACCCAACCGGATTTCGGAAAGTGTTGCGTGAACTCTTTTTGAGCCGTATGCACAGGCTTCCCTTCTCGATTGAATAAAATCGCGCGTGAACTCGTCGTTCCTTGGTCAATTGATAAAATATAGTCCATATCCAGTCTCCTTTACATGACACGTTTGAACATTTTTTCAATCTCGTAACTTGAAAAATGAATGACGACCGGTCGACCATGCGGACAGGTATAGGGCTGTTCACAGTGTCGCAAATCCTCAAGTAATGTCGCCATCTGCTCACGTGGTAAGTAGTGATTCGCTTTAATCGATAATTTACAGCTCATCAAAATCGCTGCTTCTTCCCGTAATTTTGCTACATTTACGTGCTTTTTATCGAGCGCTGCTTGGAGCATTGTTTCGATAATCGTACGTTCTTGATTTTTCGGAAACCAAGAAGGGTATTCACGAACGACAAAGCTGGAATCTCCAAACTCTTCAACCCTAATACCCACCGACTCAAGTTCTTGTCGATTTTCTTTAATACGAAGCGCCTCATCGAGAGTAAAATGAAAGGTTAATGGGAGCAAAAGCATTTGACGCTCTTCATGATTCACTTCCCCTACTTTCGTTCGGTAAAACTCGTACTTGATTCTCTCTTGTGCCGCGTGTTGATCAACCAAATAAAATCCATCCTGCGCTTGACCGACTATATAGGTTCCATGAATCTGTCCGACGATGTTCATCTCCGGTAAAACCGGCGCAGATACGGCCTCTACACCTTCTTCTATAACATCAAGCGACTCTTGTGCACTCTTTTCAAAAATTTGCTCTACTGGTTGTTCGATATATTCTCGATTGACTATAGGTGGTGCACTATAGTCATAGGTTTTTGTCGTGTTTTGAAAAAAAGAGGTTTGAGTCGAAGGAGCTGGCTTTTCTTTTGGAACCGTCATTTTTGGGATATCTTGCTTCCCACGTAGTACTTCACGAAGTGTTTTTGTCACAAACAATTCTAGTTCTTTTTCCTTACTAATGCGAATCTGATGTTTCGCCGGATGCACGTTCACATCGGAAAGTAACGGATCTAACGTGATGGAAAGTAAAGTAATCGGATAACGACCAATTGGTAAAAACGTGTGGTATGCCTCTTCGATTGCACGATTTAACCCGAAGTGCTTGATCCATCTACCATTCACAAAAATCGTTAAATAGTTTTTTGATGCCCGAGTCACGGTCGGTTGTGACGTTAAACCCGTAATTTTGAAGTCTTCATTTTCAGCTTCAAACGCTATCATTTGCTTTACTGTACCCGTTCCGTATATAGACGCTGCCACTTGTTGAAGATTGCCACGTCCAGACGTCTGAAGAAGCGTTTGTCCATTGTGAATCAGAGTAAAGGCAATAGATGGATAGCTTAGGGCCAATTTATTGATCAAGTCGATTGAGTGACCTAGTTCAGTTTGTATCGATTTCACATGCTTCAAACGAGCCGGTGTATTATAAAAGAGCTGTTCGACACGGATGATTGTTCCTTTGCGTAGTGGTCCGTCTTGCACATTTATAGACCGACCACCTTCCATTGTCAATTGCGTGCCAGAGCCCTCTCCTGTTGAGGTTTGCATCCAGATTTTAGAGACCGCTGCAATACTTGCAAGTGCCTCTCCCCGGAATCCAAGCGAACGAATACGAAACAATTCATGTTCAGTCAATAGTTTAGACGTGGCATGCCGAGAAAATGCTAACTCCGCATCTTCTCGGTCCATTCCGTCCCCGTTGTCAGTGACTTCGATTTTTTGTAGGCCTGCTTCAACCAATTCTATTTGAATCGATGTGCTCCCTGCATCAATCGCATTTTCTACAAGTTCTTTCACAACACTGGAAGGACGCTCGACGACTTCTCCAGCTGCTATCTTATTGGATAACAGTTCATCCATTACTTTTATTTTCGTCACAGGTCCCTCACTCCTCTACAGATTGTTTGAGTGTGTGTAATAAATTCAGCGCTTGGAGTGGCGTAATATCCATCACGTCTAGTTTTCGCAGTTGAACCACAACGTCATGTTCTTTTAGTTTTGGCTCACTTGTCGCAGTGAAATCAAATAAGGATAATTGACGGTCTTCTTGTTCTTCATAATCCGATAACAACTGTTGCGCTCGTTCAATTATAGCTATTGGAAGTTCCGCTAATTCTGCGACATGAATGCCATAACTTTTATCGGCGGCACCGTCTTTCACTTTGTGTTGGAACACTACTTTTTTATCTTGTTCTGTCGCAGCTACATGCACATTTTTAAGGCGTGGCAACTGCCCTTCTAGCTCTGTAAGTTCATGGTAGTGTGTGGAGAAAAGGGTATTTGCTCCAATCTTATCGTGGATGTATTCCATCATTGCTTGCGCTAAGCTCATTCCATCATAAGTGGAGGTTCCCCGGCCAATCTCATCAAATAACAGCAAACTATTTTTTGTGGCACCTACAATTGCATTTTTTGATTCAACCATTTCTAACATAAACGTACTTTGTCCGCCTGCAAGATCATCAGCAGCCCCTATTCGCGTAAAGATTTTATCTGTAATCGGTAGGAGTGCATAAGATGCAGGAACAAACGACCCCATTTGCGCCATAATGATGGTGATGGCAACCTGACGCATATACGTACTTTTACCCGACATGTTCGGTCCAGTAATCAATAACATATTTTTCTCGTTCGTCAACACACAGTCGTTTGCGACATAGTGGTGGTTGTTCATCATTTTTTCCACAACGGGATGTCGTCCATCTCGAATTTCCATTTTCGTATCCGATTCAAATGTAGGGCGTGTCAATTGATAGTAGTTTGCACATGTCGCGAAAGATTGCAGGACGTCTAATTCACTTAGAGCATCAGCAAGCTGCTGAAGGACAGATATATGTTGTTTAATGTCATCCCGCACTTTTTCGAATAGTTCTGTTTCAAGAACTAATGCTTTTTCTTGTGCGGTTAGAATCATTGTCTCTTTTTCCTTCAATTCTTCGGTTATGAAGCGTTCAGCATTTGCAAGTGTCTGCTTTCGAACGTATCGTGCTTCATCTGCAAGATGAACCATCGATTTCGTTAACTCGATGTAATAACCAAAAATCCGGTTGTACCCAATCTTTAAGTTTTTGACTCCCGTCAACTCACGTTCGCGTTGCTCGAGTTCAGCTAACCAGTCTTTTCCGTTAGTAGCGAGATAGCGGAATTCATCGAGCTGTTGTGAAAATTGCTCGCGAATTACGCCTCCGTCCTTTAATGCAAGAGGGGGTGAATCGGCAATCGCCCTCTCCAAAAGCTCTCGACATTCAACCGGATCTGAAAGTTGGTGTCCCAATTGTTGTAAATGTGAATTTGTAGATTCGGATAAAATCTCTCTCAAAACGGGTACTTGTTGTAAGGTTTTTCTCAACTGCGCAGCATCTTTTCCGTTCAATGTACCGAAACTCACTTTTCCTAAAAGTCGTTCCATGTCATAAACCGTAGTTAATGCTTCTTTCACTTCCTCATGCACCATAAAATCATCTAAAAATGCTTCCACTTTGTCTAAACGTTTTTCAATGCCTGCCTGATTCGCAAGTGGCTGATGTACCCACTGCTTGAGCTTACGTGATCCCATTGCTGTCTTTGTCTCATCAAGTAACCAAGCGAGCGTTCCTTTTTGATCACCCGAGCGGATAGATTGAACAAGCTCAAGATTTCGTTTTGAAGCACTATCAATGGATAAAAATGCCGTTTCCTCGTAATGCTGAAACGTTTGGAGGTGAGTAAGCGTTCGTTTTTGTGTTGCATGAAGATAAGAAAGTAATAATTTACTTGCTTCATGAGATAAATCGCTATACCCGGACAATTCATCGGGAGTATGTATAGTCAAGTGAACATCGTATAGCTCACTAAGCTCTTCTACGAGCAATGCATCTTGTTCAAGGAGAACTAGCTCTTTTATGTTCAATTCATTGGCTTTTGCAAATAACGCTCTATGGTTCTCACGAATGCTCGTAGAGTAGGCCTCACCTGTCGCCACATCTAAGTAAGCGAGTTGTATTGGAGAACCTAGCAGTGCAGCTCCGACATAATGATTCGTAGCAGAAGAAATCGACTTACCTTCAAATAATGTTCCCGGCGTGATTACTTGAACTACTTCGCGCTTAACGATTCCTTTTGTAAACTTCGGATTTTCGACTTGTTCACAAATCGCGACACGGTGTCCCTTACTGACAAGCGTTTCGATGTATCCTGTTGCAGAGTGATAGGGAACTCCACACATCGGAATCCGTTCTTTTGCGCCAGCATCCTTGCCCGTCAGTGTGATTTCTAAAATAGATGCGGCTTGTTTCGCATCTTCAAAAAAAAGTTCGTAAAAGTCGCCCAATCGGAAAAATAGAAATTCATTTGGGTACTGTTTTTTTATTGATAAATATTGTTGCATCATTGGAGTATATGTCATCTGAAATCCGTCCTTCTCTTCGATCAATGTAGTGTAAGTATAGCAGACTTTTTGCGAGCATTAAAAAGGAACCTATCGCTAGGTTTCTTCTAAAAAGGGGATGAGCTCTCATCGTGGTGTGGGTGATGGGAACTATTCCTTTGTAATGAATGGCTTCCGCATGTACAGCTGTTTTTTTAGAACCACCAAATGCATCGAACTGGCCAACTACTTCAACGCTATCTGACACTTTTTTAACTTGGTAATGATGGTTCACAATCCAGCAGCCGAGAATCCGGTTGGGACGCTGAGGGAGTGAGATGACAGATTTGTTTTCAATCTTCTTTTTACCATGTCCGATGATCGCCTTCGTAATAATATGGCGATAGTTTTTCAAACACATGCCTCCTACACACACTCTATGCATAGAAAAACAAAAACGTGCATCTCAAATTTGAGATGCACGTAATTTTAGGCTTGTGCTGGTTTCGTTCCGAATTTATCTTTTGTAACAAATTGAATTGCAAGAAGGATGATAAACATCACTAAACCGATTGTATCGGATAATCCTTCTGGATAGATTAACAGTAGTCCTGCAATTCCCGCAAGGATACGCTCATACCAGAATACTTTGCGATACCAGAATCCGATGATTGCTGCACCAATTGCAATCATTCCAGAAATAGCTGTAAATAGAACCCATGCAATTTCTAATAACGTCGTATCAATCATCAACAATTGTGGCGAGAAGATGATCATGTACGGAATGATGAACGCGGCAATGGCGAGCTTCGAAGCATTGACCCCAGTTCGAATCGGATCTCCACCGGACACACCCGATGCGGCAAAAGCAGCAAGGGCAACTGGTGGCGTGATATCTGCTACAATCCCGAAATAGAATACGAAAAAGTGAGCAGATAATGCAATAACTAATGGTACAGCTGCACCTGCTGGCTCATCAAGCATTAACAACGTGATGATTGCTGGTGCCGCTATTGTCGATGTGATGACATAGTTCGCTGTAGTTGGTGAACCCATCCCTAGGATGATCGAAGCAATCATTGTAAAGAATAATGTTAATAAAATGCTTCCACCTGCAGCGGTAATTAAACCATTTGCAAGTCCTAATCCTAAACCAGTTTTCACAACTACACCAACGATAATACCAGCTGCAGCTGTTGCGGCTGCAACAGCAAGTGCAGTACGTGCACCATCTACCATCGCATCAATAATGTCTTTGAAGCTCATACGTGTTGATTTATCAAGCGCACTCAAGACGATTGCAATCACAATCCCCCAAAGAGCGGCTTGCATCGTTGGTACTCCGACAAATAGCATGATAATAATCGCTAAGATCGGACCTAATAGATATAACTTCTTTAGAACTTCTTTGCGATCAGGCATTTGATCATCTGGTAAGCCTTCTAGACCTACTCGTTTTGCTTCAAAATGCGTCATGATCCAAATTCCTGTGAAGTATAAAATCGCTGGAATCGCTGCGGCTTTTGCAATTTCCCAATACGTGATTCCGTTCCCAATAAATTCAACCATTAAGAAGGCAGCAGCACCCATAATTGGTGGCATGATTTGTCCACCTGTTGAGGCTGCAGCTTCTACACCACCGGCAAATTCTTTGCGGTAGCCGAGCTTTTTCATCATAGGGATTGTATAAGAACCGGATGTTACTACATTCGCTACAGAAGATCCTGAAATCGTACCTTGAAGGGCACTTGAGAAAATCGCAACTTTAGCAGGTCCTCCCGTTAATTTACCAGCGAATGAAACTGCTAAATCGTTGAAATACTGACCTACTCCCGTTTTTACAAGGAAAGCCCCAAATAGCAAGAATACGAAGATAAAGGTTGCAGATACACTTAATGGTGTACCTAAAATTCCATCTGTCGTAAAGAACATTAATTGAACAATACTTTCAATTGACTGCCCACGGTGAGCTAAGAAGCCAGGGAAGTACGGTCCAAAGAATGCATAAACAAGGAACACACTAGCAATGATTGTAATCGGTAAACCTACTGCACGTCTTGCCGCTTCAAGTGTCAATAGAATTGCAAGCACCCCAATAACAAAGTCAGCAGTTTGAAGATTTCCAACACGTAATACTAAATCGTCAATAAATAATGGCCAATACAATCCAACTACAACCGCTAAGAGCGCAAGTATGTAATCGTACCAAGGTACAGTCGATTTGACAGCCCATTTTTTTCGCGCTGGGAATAGTAGAAAGATTAATGCCAAAGCAAAGCCTAAGTGGACTGAGCGTTGTATGTAGGCAGTGAATTGCCCATTGATTGCTGTGTACAATTGGAACAAAGTAAAAGCGAGCAACGCAAAATACACGATTCTTCGCATAAGCCCTTGATGATCACGTGTATTAGATTCTGGATCATATTTAGCAAGTATGGCTTTTTGTTCTTCTTCAGAAAGTTGTTCTACGTCTTGATTGTCTAGTTTCTGTTTATTTTCTTCCATCAACCTTTTCTCCTTTCCAAAGATCTGCAATAGAAATCTCTACCGCTTCGATACGATAAGAACGACCAGTTGGTAATTCCGCCTTCAAATCGTAGATTGTATTATCGTACCGTACTTCAAGTTTTTTGTGAATGGATGAATTATACAGAGTGAAAGAGTCTGTATACGTGTCTTCTGAAGTCAACACCCATTTGCCATCTACAAACTCGAATGTTTGATTCTCTTCAGCATCCCCTGGCATGCCGACTGCCAAGTCTTCGTAAATCATTTGAAGAAATTGCAACCTTCCATCTTGCGTTATTGTATACGTCTCTGTGACATCTGATAAATGAATCGAATGCGTAAATGTCATCGCAAACTCTCGTTCCTCCGACAAAGCAATATAATATACGGAAGGTTCATTGGTACGCGTCTCAGTGAATACAAGAACTTGTTGGGTCGGAATGAAGGTGATAACTAAGAGAAACAGACCGATGATTAAACTGAATATACCTTTCAACATATACCCATACCCTTCAGGGTTATAAGCCCAAATCAAAAAAATTTCGAGTTTCGGCTTATAGCCTTTTCATAAGGATAAAAAAGCAATGGTCGAAACCACTGCTTTTTATAGTAGTTGATTATTGCTCGTCGAAGTAACGTTGTGCACCTGGGTGAATATCAATTCCAATACCATCTAATGCTGTTTCAGAACTGATTTGTGAACCTTTAGCATGTGTGATTTGATCTGTGTTACCATAGATGGCAGCTGTGATCTCATACACTAAATCTTCAGGTAGTTCATTAGAAACTGCAAGCATCGCAAGTACTGAAACTGTTGGAACATCTTCCGTTAAACCGTACGTGCCTGAAGGAACCATATCTTCTGCGTAGTATGGATATTTTTCAATCAGTTCAGCAGCCTTATCAGCTTCAACTGGAACGATTGTAACATCTGCTACTGCATTTAGAGCTTCAACAGCACCAGTTGGTGTTCCTGAAGTGATGAATGCCGCATCAATCTGACCAGCTTGTAAGCTTTCTTGAGACTCACCGAAGTCTAGTGCTTGTGCATCGACATCATCCATTGTCATCCCATGGATTTCAAGGATTTGCTCTGCATTTGCGTAAGTTCCTGAACCAGGAGCTCCTACAGATACTTTTTTACCACGTAGATCTTCAACTGATGTAATCCCCGTATTCTCAAGAGTTACAATTTGGATAGTCTCAGGATAAAGTGCACCAATTGCTGAGATATCTGTAATTGCATCCCCTTCAAACATGAACGTACCTTCTGTTGCATAAAACGCAACATCTGTCTGAACGAATGCGATTTCAGCATCACCGTTCTTAAGTGCAGTCATGTTTGCTGCTGAAGCTTGAGAAACCTCTGCAGTTGTCTGGATACCTGTTTCTTCAGTAACTAAGTTTGCGAATGTTCCACCAAGCGGATAGTATGTACCTTGTGTTCCGCCAGTAACGATACTTAAAAATGGAAAGTCGTCTTTCGTTTTCTCGCCTGAAGATTCTCCTCCGCCATCTCCGCCTCCGCATGCTGCAAGCAATAGTGCTGAAGCTGCAAGAGTAGTTCCTAGAAACTTAAACTTTTTGTTCATTTTGTTTCCTCCCTTTTCTCGAATAGGTTTTGGACCCGCTTTCATTTTACCATAAAAAAAAGGCAGTGTGTCGAACTAACTAAGACACACTACCTAAGCAATTAAGATTCTTGAGAGGGTTGGTTCTTTTTAAGTGCTGACCCTGTAACACCTTGTAAAAGATCTCCGTCTGTAGACTCAATAATTTCATTTGTTACCTTATTAGAAATTGCATGTGCTACAAGCTGAAGGAGGTTGTTCACTTCGCCTTGAGATTGTTTGAACTCTTGAACAATTGGAAATGCATCAATTTCTTCTTCAACTTTTGCGATTTTTGCTTCCGTCAATTTCAATGCCTTCTCTTTTTCTAAATGCTGAAAATTCACTGCTTGTTTTTGTAAGCTTTTTAAGCTTGCAATTTTTTCTCTGATTTTTTGGTTCGCATTGATTTGTGCTTCTGCACGTTTGAAAAACTCAACTTCTTCAGTCTGTGCAATCATCGTTGCTATTTCATGCGCTTTTTCGATAATGTCTTGCTTTGTATATTGACTCATACGAGTTCCACCTTTTCTGTGTTTGCCAGTTCTACGAATTCGCCAGTGAGTGACCACGTTTTCGCATCTGTAATTTTAACAAGGACAAGCTTTCCAATCAACTCTTTTGGTCCTGTGAAGTTGACGAGTTTATGTTTTCGTGTGTATCCAGCAAGTACATCTGGATTCTTTTTGCTTTCCCCTTCAACCAACACCTCGACGATTTCATCTTGATGTTTTACCATTGCTTGTGCGGAAAGTTCGTTCACTACAGCATTCAAACGCTGTAGACGATCTTTTTTCACATCCATCGGTACGTTGTCTTGCATCTTTGCCGCTGGAGTTCCGTCACGCGGGGAATAAATGTACGTATAAGCCAGTTCGAATCCTACTTCTTTGTATAAAGAGAGTGTTTCTTCAAACTGTTCTTCTGTCTCATTTGGGAATCCTACAATTATGTCTGTCGATAAGGACAGATTTGGAATACGTTCTTTCATACGACGAACAAGATCTAAATACTGCTCGCGTGTATATTTACGAGCCATAATTTTCAAAACATCGGATGAACCCGATTGTACCGGTAAATGAATATGCTCTACTAAATTTCCACCTTGCGCTAAAACGTCAATTAAATGGTCATCAAAGTCACGCGGATGACTTGTAGTAAAACGTATACGTGGAATATCAATCTTGTGTAGATCATTCATCAAATGCCCAAGACGATACGTGCCGTCTTCAAAGTCTTTTCCGTACGCATTCACATTCTGGCCGAGCAACGTAATTTCTTTATACCCCGCAGCGGCTAGCTCGCGCACTTCTTGGATGATATCTGCCGGACGACGACTCCGCTCTTTACCACGCGTGTAAGGCACAATGCAATATGTACAGAATTTGTCGCATCCGTACATAATATTTACCCAAGCTTTGATTTGACCTTTTCGTTCACGTGGAAGGTTTTCGATAACGTCACCTTCTTTTGACCATACTTCAACTACCATTTCTTTTGAAAGATAGGCTTCATTCAAAATTTGAGGTAACCGATGGATGTTGTGTGTACCAAAAATCATATCTACTTGATCATATGTTTTCAAAATTTTAGAGACGACGGCTTCTTCTTGAGACATACAACCACATACACCGATTAATACATCTGGATTTCTTCGTTTCAAGCTCTTTAAGTGACCGAGTTCCCCAAACACTTTATTTTCTGCATTCTCTCGAATTGCACAGGTGTTCAATAAAATGACGTTTGCATCTTCGACTGTATCAGTCGGCATATATCCAAGACTTAAAAACAATCCGGCCATGACCTCTGTATCATGCTCATTCATCTGACAGCCGTATGTACGTATATAGAACTTGCGATTCTGTCCCATTCCTTTAAAACGCTCTTCAATTGTGAAATCGGAATGGTAACTGATGGATTCTTTCCCACGCTTTTTTGCGTCTTTTAATGAAGGTGGTTGATAGACAGATTGAAAATACTGGCTGTAGTCTTTTTCTGGTTTTTGTGCAGGTTTGACTTGTGCGCTTTGTAATCTCGATTCTTCGTTCATCGCACCGAATCCCCTTTCATTCAGTTTCATCCTTTCATTATAGCGAATATTCTTTAGACTGCCTACAAAGTTCACAGTTTTGTGCAATTCAAATGCACTAAAAAAATCAGTATTTCTAACTCACCACTTGCGAGAGAAATACTGATTTAGAATTTTGATTTAAGATGCTGAACATATAAGTTAAGAAAATTATGGACGACATCTGAAACTCGTAAGCAAGGACGTCATTTCCCGGGCTATCGGAGTTTTACCGAGACCCCGCAACGAGACGAAGTCGATGTGAGGAGGCTCGGTGAAAGTCCCCCAGGAAATGATGTTCTGGCTGGAGAGCTTCAGATTCTAGTTATAGGAACTCAGCTTGTAAAGCTTCAAATTGCTCGCGGCTCATCGTTAAATTTTCCTCAACTAATGGCGTTTGTGCATAATCTGTTAAGCGCTCTTGATAAGAAGCTGTTTCTTTGTCTTGATAAATAATTCCCGTTACAAGACCTTCAGTTTCCATCACAACTTGCATCGCTTGCTCACGGTTCGTGTTGTCATAATCTTCACGCTCAGACAACTTCACTAAGTTCTCTTTGAACCAGTCATACGTATTAATTTTATTGTAAGTAACACATGGGCTGAAAACATTAATGAATGCAAAACCTTTGTGTTGAATTCCCGCTTCAATAATCGCTGTCAACTCTTTAATATCAGAAGAGAATCCTTGCGCGACAAATGTTGCGCCAGCAGATAACGCCATTTCCATCGGTTTAAGTGAAGGCTCGATTGCTCCACCTGGAGTCGATTTCGTTTTGAAGCCCGCTGCAGACCGTGGTGATGTTTGTCCTTTTGTTAAACCGTAGATCTGGTTGTCCATTACGACATACGTCAAGTCGATATTTCGTCGAATCGAGTGAACTGTATGGCCCATTCCAATTGCAAATCCATCACCGTCGCCGCCTGAAGCGATAACGTGCAAATCACGGTTTGCCATTTTCAAGCCTTGTGCGATTGGAAGTGCGCGGCCATGAATCCCGTGGAACCCGTACGAGTTAATGTACCCTGAAATACGACCTGAACAACCGATTCCTGATACAACTGCTAATTCATGAGGTTCAATACCGACATTTGCAGCTGCACGTTGAATTGCAGCTTGTACAGAAAAGTCCCCACAACCTGGACACCAGTTTGGTTTTACATTATTTCGAAAATCTTTAAATGTCGCCATTTAGAGCATCTCCTTTACTTGATTCTCAAGTTGACGTGGCAAGAAAGGTGTTCCGTCATAACGAAGCACGTTGTGAATCTTGTCATGCCCCCCTACATTCATTTTCACAATAGATGCAAGTTGACCTGTCGCATTATTTTCAACTACTAAAACTTTTTTCGCTGACTGCATAAGTGTTTGCATCTCTTGTGCAGGGAATGGATGAATCAAACGAATATGCGCATGGTTTGTGCGGATACCTTGTGCGTTTAGAGAACTTTGAAGTTCTTCAAGGACACCGCGCGTCGAGTTAAATCCTACTAATAAAACGTCTGCTTCTTCATGCGGTGCATTCGAGTAAATCGGTTGATCAAACTGGACAGATTTCATCTTTTTCATGCGCTTATCCATTTGATGCTGTCGATTGCCTGCTGCTTCTGACGGCTTCCCAGTCTCATCGTGCTCCACACCCGTTACGTGGTGAATCGCATTTTTCATCCCTGGTAAGACACGTGGTGAGATACCATCCTCTGTGATTTCAAAGCGTTTGAAATACGATTTGTCCTCGTTTTCAGGAATCTCTTCACCCGACAATAGTTTGCCTCGTGTTACAGTGATTGCGTCATAATCAAATGGCTCTACTGTCTGTTTTCCAAGTGATAATTGTAAGTCTGACAGAATGATAACTGGACATTGCAATTCTTCTGCAATATTAAATGCTTGGATTGTATCGTAAAATGCTTCTTTCCCTGTACTTGGAGCAAGCACTACTTTTGGTATATCGCCGTGTGTTCCAAAAATCATCTGCATCAAGTCCGATTGTTCTTGTTTCGTTGGAAGGCCTGTTGAAGGACCACCACGTTGTGTGTCAACGATTACAAGTGGTTGCTCTGTCATACCTGACAGACCGATCGCTTCCATCATTAAAGATAGGCCAGGACCCGCAGACGCTGTAAACGCACGTACACCCCCATAGTTCGATCCGATTGCCATTGTTGCTGCGGCAATTTCATCTTCTGTTTGAATGACAGTTCCACCAAACAATGGCAACTTTTTAATTAAATACTCCATGATTTCAGAAGCTGGCGTGATTGGATATGCAGCCATAAAGCGAACCCCCGCTGCAAGTGCGCCGAGTGCGATGGCGTCATTGCCGATCATATAGAGTCGGCGTTGACCGTCCGCTGCTTGTAAAGCGTAACTTCCCGCTTTTTCTGGTGTCATTTCAACGAGCTTTGCATATCCTTGCTCAATTGCTAACATGTTTTTCGCAACGACCTCTTCTCCTTTTTTCGAGAAGATTTCTTTTACGACCGCTTCAAACACAGCGACATCTAACTTTAAAAGTGCTGCTGACGCGCCAATCGCTACCATGTTTTTCATCAAAGACGTTCCAAGTTCAGAAGCAATTTCTGTAAATGGAATGGCGATGACAGGAGCCTTTGAGTCTTCTGGTTGTTCAGGTGAAAACTTAGCATCTGCTAAGATAATGCCTGACTCTGTTAATTCTTTATAGTTCAAATCAATAGTCTCTTGATCAAATGCAATGAGTATATCTAGATCGTCTGCAATCGTGCGAACTTCTGTAGGACGTACAGTAATTTTATTATTCGTATGTCCACCTTTAATTCGTGATGAGAAGTGACGGTAACCATATAAATAGTACCCAAGGCGGTTCATCGCCATTGAGAAAATCTCGCCGGTACTTTCGATCCCTTCACCTTGTTGCCCTCCAACTTTCCATGCGAGCTGCTGCAACATGTTAATCTCTCCTTATTGTATACGTTTCGAATCCTACATTAGTTTATCATGAAGAATTTGATTCCTCTATGTATTGCAATTGAAAATCAGCAATTTCAGTCTATAGGCGGATAAATCACAAGTAATTTGCCACAATCCCGTCAAAAAGCAGAGAACCGAGGCCCTCTGCTGCATCCTACTTTTTCTTTTTTTCCACAAACAGCTTCAATGCTGTGCGCTCTTGTCTACCAATCTCAATGTCCGCAAATGCTGGGCTACAATATAAATCCTGTCCACTTGGTGCTACAAACCCTCTGGCAATCGCAATAGCTTTCACAGCTTGATTTAAAGCTCCTGTTCCAACCGCCTGCATTTCGGCATAGCCTTTTTCTCGAATAACTGCGACCAGCGCACCTGCTACAAGATTTGGATTTGACCGGGATGATACTTTTAGTGAGTCCATTTCTCTTTCCTTTCCATTGAAGGCTTAGGACAGTATCCCTACTAGAGAATATGCGAAGAATTAGGGAGATAGACTAATTTGAAAAAGGCTGGTCTTCGTTAATGTAAATTCGCTCTTGATGCACTGCTTTTCCTTGCTCGTTCAGTTCTACAAAATAGCCACTGACAACTGCTCTACCTGTTTTGGGAACTTCAAAGCGTGCAGGCAAGTTAGTTTTAAACTTATAAAGCACATTTTCTTTACCCATCCCCAATACGCCATCATAAGGGCCAGTCATTCCTACATCTGTAATATACGCAGTACCTTCAGGAAGAATTCGATTGTCTGCTGTTTGAACATGAGTGTGTGTACCTACAACTACGGAAGCGCGTCCATCGAGATGCCAACCAAATGCAATTTTCTCACTTGTTGCTTCTGCGTGGAAGTCGACAAAGATATACGGACTTTTTTGTTTGGCTTCTTCTACAAGTTCATCTGCCATTTTGAACGGACAATCATGAGCTGGTAAGAATACACGGCCGTGAAGATTCATAACCGTTAATTGTTTACCATTCTTCTCGATTGTGACCATCCCCTTGCCCGGTGCTTCTTGTGAGAAGTTCGCAGGACGAATCAAATAATCTGCATCATCGATGAAATCAAAGATTTCTTTTTGATCCCATGTATGGTTACCCATTGTGATTACATCAACACCCATAAACAGTAGTTCATCATAAATCTTTTTCGTAATTCCACGACCGGCTGCTGCATTTTCTCCGTTTACAATAATAGCATCCGGTTGATATTTGCGTTTCAACCGAGGTAAATATGACTCCAGTGCATCCCGACCGATTGATCCTACAATATCCCCAATAAATAAAATTTTCATTACAATTTCCTACTCTCTAACATAAGTAAAACCATACGCAGGAATTCCTGCGTATGGTTGTTATTTTGCATATTCAACAGATCGTGTCTCTCGAATAACAGTGACCTTGATATGGCCCGGGTAGTTCAATTCTTCTTCAATACGTTTGCGTATATCGCGTGCAAGACGATGCGCAGAAATGTCATCAATAATGTCCGGTTTCACTATAATACGAATCTCTCGACCCGCTTGGACAGCAAACGATTTTTCAACACCATCATAAGACTCTGAAATTTCTTCGAGCTTTTGTAGGCGTTTAATATAGTTTTCGAGTGTTTCACTACGAGCACCTGGACGTGCAGCAGATAAAGCATCAGCTGCTGCCACTAATACCGCTATCACGGATGTTGCTTCTGTGTCGCCATGGTGAGAAGCAATACTATTAATGACGACTGGATGTTCTTTATATTTCTTTGCTAGTTCCACGCCAATTTCAACGTGACTACCTTCTACTTCATGGTCAATTGCTTTTCCGATGTCATGTAAAAGTCCAGCTCTGCGTGCAAGAGTGACGTCCTCGCCAAGTTCTGCAGCAAGTAATCCAGCTAAGAAAGCAACCTCTGTAGAGTGCTTTAATACGTTTTGCCCGTAACTTGTACGGTAACGTAGTCGGCCTAAGATTTTGATTAAGTCTGGGTGAAGGTTATGGATTCCCACATCAAATGATGTTTGTTCTCCAACTTCACGAATGTACTCATCTACTTCACGACGCGATTTGTCGACCATTTCTTCGATACGCGCTGGGTGAATGCGTCCATCTTGTACCAGTTTTTCAAGAGCGAGTCGTGCTGTTTCGCGGCGAATCGGGTCGAATCCTGATAAAATGACCGCTTCTGGCGTGTCATCAATAATTAAATCGATACCAGTTAATGTTTCAATTGTACGAATGTTTCGACCTTCACGACCAATAATACGTCCTTTCATCTCATCGTTAGGCAAATTCACAACAGATACTGTCGTTTCTGCCACGTGGTCTGCTGCAAAACGCTGCAAGGCCAGTGATAAGATTTCACGAGAGCGCTTATCGGCTTCTTCTTTCGCGCGTGTTTCAAATTCTTTTGTCATGACTGCAATATCTGTCGACAATTCGTTTTCCACTTCACGTAAGATGAGGCTGCGTGCTTCTTCTCGAGTAAGTGCAGAAATACGTTCGAGTTGAAGTTGTTGTTCTTGAACAAGCTCTTCCACTTTACTCTCTTTTTGTTCAATATGCTGTTGTCTTTCCGCCAACGCTTCTTCTTTTCGTTCAAGTCCCGCTTCACGCTTGTCAAGTGTTTCATCCTTACGATCAAGGTTTTCTTCACGCTGCACAAGACGATTTTCTTGCTTTTGCAGTTCAGAACGTCGTTCACGAATGTCGGCTTCTGCTTCTGTGCGCAATGTGTGTACTTCGTCTTTTGCTTCTAGAAGTGCTTCTTTTTTAAGTGCTTCCGCTTCACGCTTTGCTTCTTCTAGAATCAGTTCAGAGGACTGTTTCGCTCCAGTGACTTTGGAATCATTAAGTTTTTTAAGATACCAATACCCAACAACGGCACCGACAAATAGACCAAGCAAAGCGGGAATGATGATTTCAATCATGCAGACACCCCCTCTTGCTATTTGTTGTTTTCAGTCGGCTGACTTCTGTCTGCCTGGTTTCGTTTTAGCATGAAAATAATAGAAAATACAAATTCATTGTATCGATATAAAAAATCACTGTCAAGTTGATGGAAAAAAGCGCTCGTCAAAAGACGAGCGCTCAGACTGTAGACAAACTCATGAAATATTGAGTTTGTCTGCAGTCTTTTTTCTTTTTATAATAGATTTAACAACTGTTTAGGGGGAACACGACCATGATGACAAAGAATATCGGTAACCAGAGAGACCAACTTGAGATGCTGACGATTGACCAACTGGTCCCTGAGGACCACTTAGTTCGCAAACTCGATGCGGCAATCGATTTCTCGTTCATCTATCCATTGGTCGAGGACCTCTATTCTTCGACAGGTCGCCCGAGTATCGATCCAGTCGTGCTCATCAAGATGACGTTCCTTCAATATACGTTCGGTATCCGTTCGATGCGCCAGACGATCAAAGAAATCGAGACCAATATGGCCTATCGTTGGTTCCTAGGTTTTGGGTTCCATTCAGAGGTGCCGCATTTCTCGACGTTCGGGAAAAACTATGTACGACGCTTTGCTGATACCGATCTGTTCGAACAGATCTTCTATCGTATATTGAAGGAGATCATGGACAAGGGGCTACTCAGTAGTGAACATGTCTTCGTCGACTCGACACACGTGAAGGCATCTGCGAATAAACGTAAGTTCACGAAGAAGACTGTCCGTAAAGAGGCGCGTGCCTATGAAGAGAAGCTCCAACTGGAGCTAAACCTGGACAGGCAGGAACACGGTAAGCGACCATTTTCACCAGATTCATTTGAAAAGGAAGAATACAAGGAGATCAAAGAGTCGACGACGGATCCCGAGAGCGGTTATTACGTGAAAGACGAGAGGACCAAACAGTTCGCCTACTCCTTCCATGCAGCCACGGATGAAAAAGGTTTTGTGCTCGCGAATCTCGTCACACCAGGCAACGTCCATGACAGTATCCCTTTCCAGTCCATCATCGACACTGTGATTGAAAATGTAAAAAGACCAGTAGTAGTGGCAGCGGATGCCGCATATAAGACACCTGCGATTGCGAACTATCTTGTAGAGAACCAGATGTTGCCGGCCTTTCCCTATAAAAGACCGATGACACGCCCCGGCTATTTCAAAAAACAAGAATATGTATACGATGAGCACTTTGATTGCTACCTGTGTCCTGAAGGACAGGTGCTGAAATATCGTACGACCACCCGTGATGGCTATCGCCAGTATTCGTCGGACCCTAAAGAATGTGCTGTATGTCCGGTCTTGCAGAACTGTACGCAGGCAGCCAAGCCTCAGAAGCTGATCCAGCGGCATATCTGGGAGGACTACCTCGAGCTGTCAGAGGACCTGCGTCACCATCACGAGATCAAAGAAGTATATAACCGCCGTAAAGAGACCATCGAACGTGTCTTTGCGGATGCTAAAGAAAAGCATGGTATGCGTTGGACGACCCTTCGAGGGATAAAAAAATTGTCCATGCAGGCGATGCTTACTTTTGCTGCCATGAACCTGAAGAAGTTGGCCACATGGACCTGGAAAGGTCCACAGATGGCCTAAAAATATCGAAAAGATGAGCACTACAACCATTTTGCTCACGCCATTTTGGCTGAAAAATAGCCAAAAAAAGAGAAAGAATTCGAAATCGGGTAGATTTCGAATTCTTTTGTCTACAATCTGAGCGCTCGTCAAAAGACGAGCGCTTGCGTATTATTCTTTATCTAAAACTAATTCAAATTCTTCATCTTCCTCTTCTTCATGTGCAGCAATCGTGTATGAACTTGCAGCCATGCCAAGAGAAGCACGAATTTGAGATGCAATCGTATGCTTGATCGACTCATTTTCTTTCAAGAATTGTTTTGCATTTTCGCGACCTTGTCCTAAGCGGTCATCGTTGTATGCATACCAAGAACCACTTTTTTGAACGATATCAAGATCGGACCCCATATCGATGATTTCACCTTCTTGTGAAATCCCTTCCCCATACATAATATCAACTTCTGCTGTACGGAATGGTGGTGCTACTTTGTTTTTCACTACTTTAATTTTCGTTTTGTTCCCCATAATGTCTGTCCCTTGCTTGATTGCTTCAGCACGACGGACCTCTAGACGGATTGTGCTATAGAATTTAAGCGCACGTCCACCTGGAGTAACCTCAGGGTTTCCAAACATAACACCAACTTTTTCACGAATCTGGTTAATAAAGATTGCAATGGTATTTGATTTATTGATAGCACCTGAAAGTTTACGAAGAGCTTGAGACATAAGACGCGCTTGAAGACCTACGTGAGAATCTCCCATTTCACCTTCAATCTCAGCTTTTGGAACTAATGCGGCTACGGAGTCAATTACTAAAATATCTACTGCTCCACTGCGTACAAGTGCTTCCGCAATTTCGAGCGCTTGTTCTCCTGTATCCGGTTGAGATAGAAGCAACTCATCAATATTTACACCTAATTTTTGTGCATACACTGGGTCAAGTGCGTGCTCAGCATCGATAAATGCTGCTGTACCACCTGACGCTTGTGCTTCTGCGATAGCATGGAGAGCTACTGTTGTTTTACCTGAGCTTTCAGGGCCGTAAATTTCTACGATACGCCCACGTGGATATCCACCTACACCAAGAGCCGCATCAAGGGCTAATGAGCCACTAGAAGATGTCTGGATTTCGCGATCCGTCTTTTCTCCAAGTTTCATAACAGAACCTTTACCGAACTGTTTTTCTATTTGTTTTAAAGCCATATCAAGGGCTGCTTTACGATCTGCCAAATGAAATTCCTCCTAAGAAATCAAATGTTGTTTCTATACTTACTATACTCCTTTATTGAGAAAAATACAAGGAAAAAGCGAACGTTTATTCGTATTTCTTTACACAACTTCATTTTGGCAAATCTAAGTTTTGTAAATCAAAAACCGCAGCCTCAGCTACGGTTTTTTAACTAAATATTTGACCTGTTCTCGTTCATAATTATACGCAGAATATAGTGGATCGCAAATTTCACTGCACGGATTCGATTCGTATTACGCATTCCCGCTAAATGAAGTTCGTATGTGTGCACTTCTTCTTTATAAGTAATGCCAATCCAAACCGTCCCTGCTGGTTGTCCACCATGGCCTTCTGGTCCTGCAGCACCAGTTATACTAACGCCGATATCGGTTGCAAACTTTTCACGAACCTTTTTGGCCATCTCAGCAGCTACTTCTCGACTCACAACTGTAAATGTATCGATTGTCTCTTTATTTATGCCTAGATGCTTGATTTTAGTTTCTTCGTTGTAGACAACGACACCACCAACCAGTGCTTCAGCCATTCCAGGTATCGATGCGAGTTCAGCTTGGAACAAACCTGCTGTCATGCTCTCAGCAGCAGAAATCGTGAGATGATGTGCAATCAATGTTTGCTTTAGCTTTTGAGCCAATGAGTCATTGTTGTATCCGTACACGTACTTTCCTACGCGGTTCAAAATTTCCGCTTGTACGTCTTTAATTGCACTCCAAGCCTCATCTTCAGTTGCACCAGTAGCTGTCAATCGAATCGTCACTTCACTATCCGTAGCAAGTGGAGCAATTGTTGGGTTTGTTTGATTTTCAATTAAATCCAACAACTCCGTCTCTAATTCTGCCTCTCCTATTCCATAAAAACGAATGACATGGGAGAAAATGAGTTGATTATCCAATACTTGTTCTGCTAAGAGTGGCTTTGCTTCAAACTGAAACATTGGTTCTAACTCTTTCGGGGGTCCTGGAAGTAAAATATAGGTGTGCGTAGAAGTTCGATAAAACATCCCTGGTGCCATCCCATTTTCGTTCTTCAACACTTGCGCCCCTTCAAGGACCAGTGCCTGCTGACGATTATTATCCGTCATAGGCCGTCCTCGCTTTGCGAAAAAGTCTTCAATAAATGATAACGCTTGCTGATCAATTACAAGTTTTGCATGTAAATGGTCTGCAATTGTCTGCTTTGTCAAATCATCTTTTGTAGGTCCTAGTCCACCTGAAAAAATAATCAGGTCAGCGCGACCCTCAGCAATTCGAATCGCCTCTACAAGACGCCCCTTATTGTCACCTACTACTGTGTGGAAATGAATAGTGATTCCCATCTCAGCAAGTTGCGTAGAAATAAAGCGGGCATTCGTATTCACAATCTGACCTAATAGTAATTCTGAGCCTACTGCAATAATTTCTGCGCGCATACAATACCCTCCTTACTTTGAATCAAGTAAAACACGACGATTCAGATAGAAATAATCCCATCCTGACCATACTGTAAATACTAAACAAACATATAACATGATTGTTGCGAATGGGAAGCCAATCATTTCAAAACCAATGTTCCCCAGTAATAGCGCTGAAATTGCAACAGTCTGAGTCCACATCTTAATTTTACCTAGCTGATTTGCAGCAACGACTTCTCCGCCTCCTGCTAAGATCAAGCGAAGACCTGTTACCGCAAACTCACGACTGATTATGACAATCACTACCCAAGCTGGCGCCAATTCTAATGAAACGAGAAGAATAAGTGCTGCAGACACAAGCAACTTATCCGCTAATGGATCTAAAAATTTCCCCATGTTTGTTACTAGATTATGTTTTCGCGCAATATATCCATCGATAAAGTCCGTAATCGATGCAAAAATAAAGATTAACGCGCCAATTAGATGGCCCACTGGAATGGTTGCACCTAAAAGACTGACCTCTCCAAATCCAAAGTCCACTAACATAAACACCATAAAAATAGGAATTAAAAAAATGCGAAACACTGATATTTTATTTGGTAAGTTCAATTGGCTTACTCCTTTCTTTAAGAAAACAGGCCTTGCCCTTATCGGACAAGGCGTATACTAGTTCGTCCATGTGAAGAACAAGTTTTCTGAATTGCGACCCGTCTGGAAGTTCACTGGTTCATCGTTAACAAATACTTCTGCTGCAGATGTTACACCAATACGAATTCTGTAAGTTCCTTGTGATGGCATTTCAAAAGAGTACGATCCATCTTCTGTCGTGTATACTCGTGCAAGATCGAGTAACTCTTCTCTAGCCTCATTTTGAATCGATAGCCAAGAGTCTGCATTAAAGTCAATTCGGACTGTTACTTGATCAGTATCGGTCACATTGTAAAAAGAGTCTTCTCCTTGAAAACCTGTTGACATTATATTAATTTCAGGAGTTTCCTCTTCAGGTTCTTGTTCTTGTGACGAGTCTTCTTCGTTTTCTTCTTCCTCTTCACCAGATGGCGTTGTTTCTGGTTGCTGCGTTTCGATAATGATTTCAGATTCACCCACTTCATCCACTGGTGCATCTACTGGCGCTCGTTGAGAAAGTAGATAGGCAATCGCTAAAATAGCTACTACAAATAATGCGACCACTATCATTGGGAAGATTTCCATTAACCGGTTACCACCCCCACGATATGTACGACGACTTGTTGAAGCCTGAGTTGGTGTTGGTGTAGCTTTAGTCGCTACAGGTATTTCACTTTTATACGTATCAAGGATTTCATCCCCGTTTAATCCGACCGCTTCTGCATATTGGCGAACGAACGCGCGCACATAAAAAGGGCCCGGCATCGAATCATAGTTACCTTCTTCAATTCCATGCAAATAGCGCTTTTGTATTTTAGTTAATGCTTGAATATCTTCTATTGAGAGATCTCTCTCTGTTCTCGCCTGACGAAGACGAGCACCTAATTCTGACACATCATTCACCTGCCTTTTTTAAAATTCAAATCCGCCGAATCCACCAAATCCTCCAAAATCATTGTTTCCACGATTTTTTTCTAGGATTTCATATGAAATTTCTTCATCCGGTGTATGGCGTAACTCAATAATATAGTCAAAATCATCAATGGAATACTCCGAGTGTTGAACAAACATATCTGGATGTTCTACGACCTTAATCGTCTGCATCCGCATCATTTCTTTTACAAGCTGATGGTGGCGTTCATCCGATGATTTGCGGGTGACAATTCCATCTAAGATAAAGATATTTTGATTGCTGAACTCGTCTCCCATCAGTTGATTTCGGACTGTTTGTTTAATCATTGTCGAAGATAAGAAAATCCATTTTTTATTGGCACACACACTAGCAGCCACTACAGACTCTGTCTTCCCTACCCGCGGCATCCCGCGAATCCCAATCAGCTTATGCCCATCTTGTTTAAATATCTCTGCCATGAAGTCAACCAGTAAACCAAGATCATCTCGAACAAAACGAAACGTCTTTCGATCATCTAAATCACGCTGTATGTAGCGACCGTGGCGCACAGCCAAACGGTCTCGTAGTTTTGGCTCACGGTATTTTGTGAGTTGGATTGTTTCCATAGTGGAGATAATGTGTTCAAAACGGTCGATGCTTGCTTTAGACTGCGCGTTCAATAGCATGCCGCGGCGCCCCTGATCCACACCGTTAATTGTCACAATTGTAATTCGAAGCATTCCTAGAAGCGACGCAATGTCTCCAAGAAGCCCCGGTCTGTTGATTTGGATTTCATATTCAAAAAACCACTCTGTTGACATTGTCATCTCTCCATTTCTACTCTCAGTTATCCAATTAGATTCCATCCACCATCAATAGCAAAGGATTGTCCAGTAATAAAACTACTGGCATCAGACACCAAAAAGCTAACTCCATATGCTACCTCTTCAGCAGTACCTTTACGCTTAAGCGGAATCTGAGCTATGGATACTTGCTCATCTTCCTCAGTTAAATGCTTGTGAATGGAACTGTTGATATACCCTGCTGCTATCATATTGACTCGAATCGGGATCGCTGCCCACTCTCTTGCTAAGCTTTTCATAAGCCCTATTTGTGCTGCCTTAGCAGCACTGTAACTCACTTCCCAAGCCGCTCCTTTTTCTCCAAAAATCGAGCCAATCAGTACAACCGAGCCACCCTTTAATTTTGGGTAGAGCTTCTTAAGAATTTCTTGTGGCGCAAGTAGATAGGTCGTTAGTAAATTTTGCGTTGTTACAGTCGAGGTCGCTATAAATTCTTCATAAACCGTTTGTCCATGTGCAAACACAATAGCATCCAACTCAAATAGAAAAGGAAATTCAAGCTGTTCCAATAAACTTAAATCCATTTGGAATGGTATAAAGTGTTGATGTGGATACTGACTTGTCAATTCTTGTTGCAAGAAAGTCGCCGTCTTACTGGACTGATGGTAATGAAGATAGACGCTCCATCCCTCACTCGCAAGGCGTTTTACACATGCTTGACCAATGGATCCTGTTGCACCAAATATACAGACAAATTTACTTTTTGTCATTTGAAGGCAAGATGACAAACTGCGTGTGCGCAGATTGATTTTGTAAATGGTGATAGGCTTGTTGTAAGTCGCTCACAGTAAGCGATTCGACCACGGGCAACACTTGGAACAATTCCATCTCATTAAATTTATACCGTGTGAATTGATTGGCAATAAACTCAATTGAGTTCAATGAACGCATAAATGTACCAATTTTCCGTTTCTTTGTCCGCTCAAGTTGCTCCGAGATTGAAGTGTATTCTGAAAATGGAACAGTAAGTTGTTGTTTTATACGCTCAATCAACTCCTGCGGCTTATCCGTATCTGATCCAATCATAGAGAAGCCATAGCTACTTTCCATTGAGAAATCTGCTGAATACGATTCATCAATTAGACCGTCTTCATAAGCTTTTTCAAAGAATTCCGAAGATCTTCCAAATAAGCTATCTAAAACAGTTTGCAATGCCAGCTCGTATCGCAGCATCGCATTTCCTTGAAGAGACTGTGAAGGTGCTTTAATTCCAAACAAAACTTTTGGTTGCACTACGTCCATTTTCATTTCACGGTATGCGACGGCTACATCATCCGTCTCTTCAGGGAGGATATGGACGACTTCAGGCTTATTTTTAAACTGTTTTTCCGCTTGATTGTCTTTCACCAACTGAATGAAAGATTCTGGGTCAACAGCTCCAACTGCAAACAACACCATATTAGACGGATGATAGAACGTTTCGTGACAAAGATACAAGTGATCAGCAGTGATTTCTTGTATCGATTCAATTGTACCTGCTATATCGATTTTCACAGGATGTGCGTGATACATGTTTTCAATTGTACCAAAATACAACCGCCAATCGGGCATATCATCGTACATTGTAATTTCTTGTGCAATGATTCCTTTTTCTTTGTTGACAGTCGCTTCTGTAAAATATGGAATTTGAACAAAGTCTAATAACGTCTTTGTGTGCTGCTCGACATGATCTGTTGCAGAGAATAAATAGGCGGTTCGAGTAAAGGACGTAAAAGCATTTGCAGATGCTCCCGCCTCACTGAACTTTTGAAAAACATCTCCATCCTCTTTTTCGAACATTTTATGCTCCAGAAAATGCGCAATTCCGTCTGGAACGCGGACCTCTTCTTTTCCAGGAGGAATAAAGTGATTGTCTATTGAACCATATTTTGTTGTAAACGTGACATACGACTTGGAGAATCCATTCTTCGGTAACACGTACACTTCCAATCCGTTCTCAAGTTTTTCATAATAGAGAGTCTCATTCACTTGCTCAAAGTTCAACTTGTTCATGATGCTCCCTCCTTTGTAGTTAAAAAGAATGTATGCACTTTTGCAACTTTCTTTGCAAGTTCACTCACATCTTCTTTCGTAATTTCTGTCCATTTTTCTGCCCAGCCATCTAATGTGAAATTCGAATCAATTTCATGATACGACTCGTACACTTCGATTAAACCACGCGCAGAATCTTTAATCTCCATTAATTGGTTTTTTAACATGGATTTCGTTTGTAAAAATTCTCGGTCTGAAATGTTCCCATTTTGAATTTCAATCAACTGTTGATCAATAACCGCTTCTGCTTTTTCTTTTTCTACAGGGTCAATCCCGCTTACGGCAAATAACAATCCGTATGATGAGGCAAATGAGCTAGACGCATAATAAGCCAAACTTTCTTTCTCACGCACGTTTGTAAAAAGTTTGGAATGAGGATATCCACCAAAGACGCCGTTCAAAACTTGCATGACCGGAAACTCTTTTGATTTAGAAGTGACAGGTGTCTCATAAGCGATATGTAATTTCGCTTGTTTCATGTCCAACTTCTCAACAGTTTCTAAGTATTCCGTTGTCATAGCAGTATCGTTTGTTCTCGGAGATGTTTCTCTAGCTGAAAAAGAAAGATATTTTTTCAATACATTCTTGTAGGTTTCAGAATTCATATCACCTACGACATAGATAGAAATCTCATCGGATTCAATCATTTTGCTGTATTCTTGTTTCACGTCCTCTAAAGTTACGTTTTCTAATAAACTTTTCTCACCCATGGCAGAGATTGATGCTGGATGATTCGGACGAATGAGTTCTAGTAAACGATGTTGTGCGTAACGAGATTTATCCTCATATAAAGAATCCACTCGAGTCATCACTTGCTTTTTTTCACGCTCAAAAATACGCTGATCGAATGTATCTTCATTAAATAGAGGTTTGAACAGAACAGCTTGAATAAGTTCAAACACATCTTCTGTCAAATTACGATCTTGTAGATACGCATCATTCACGAAGTCTGCATTCAGATACACCGTATGTTGATCCCCACGCTTCATCGTGTCGAGATAAAGTGATGTACCATACAAGTCATCTAATTTTTTTCGAAACGCAGTTGTAGTTGGTGTTAATTGATTGCTAAATTGCAACAGGTTTGAAAGCACCGTTCGTACACCAGCATTTTCAGCAGTTAGTTTTGTGGTGAACTTAATGGAAAGTGTGATCGTTTTAAATTGTTTTGTTGGCATTGTATAAAGTCGCACACCAGGTGCGAGAGTAGAAGTAGTAAACACAGAATAAAGCCCCTTTCTCTATCGTTTAGTGTACCACTATCAAGTCACTACGACTATTGTTTCGGCATGAAAAAAGGCCTCCATAGCGGAGACCTTCTTAGTATTACCGTTTTCCTTTAATATATGGCTTACCAATTGCTTTTGGTGCACTTGCTTTTCCAATAAATCCTGCTAAAGCTAGAATCGTCAGCACGTACGGTAAAATATCCAGATACACACTTGGTACTTGACTAATAAAGTCGATGGATCCACCAACGATTTTGAGCGATTGTGCAAGTCCAAAGAATAAAGCAGCTCCCATTGCACCTAGTGGATGCCATTTACCAAAAATCATAGCTGCAAGAGCCATGAATCCTTGACCATTGATTGTCGATTGAGAGAACTCATATGAAATCGTCTGTGCATAGGCAGCTCCACCAATACCTGCAAGCATACCTGAGATGACAACCGCAATATAACGCATACGGTTTACTTTTACACCCATTGTATCTGCCGCCATTGGATGTTCACCGACTGAACGAAGTCGAAGTCCAAATGGTGTTTTGTAGATAACAAACCAAGCAAGAATAGCAATCGTAATTGCCAAAATAGACGTTGCATACACATCATTAAAGAACATTGGACCGATTACAGGAATTTCGCTTAATCCCGGAATATCAAAACGAATGAATTGTTGAGAAATATAATCCGTTTGTCCTTTATCATAAATCAGTTTTACAGCAAAGATCGATAATGCTACTCCAAGCATGTTGATGGCAACCCCTGAGATTACTTGATCTGCACGGAATGTAATGGATGCAACCGCATGGAGTAGTGAGAAAATTCCTGATACGACCATGGCTGCAAGAAGCGCAAACCAAATCGTCATTCCACCAAGCTGATCGGCAAATGTTAAGTTGAACACAATCCCAACAAATGCTCCCATCACCATAAGTCCTTCTAACCCGATGTTGACAACCCCTGACTTCTCAGAGAACACACCACCGATTGCTACAAAGATAAGAGGTGCTGCATAGGCGATCGAAACGGGGATAATGAAATAAAGTGCATCTAAAAAGGCGCTCATTTATTTCGCCTCCTTTTTCTTGCCGATTTTTTCTAAGAACAAACGAATGACATACCCAGATGCTACGAAGAAAATGATGACTGCAATTACAATCGATACAATCTCTACTGGTACACCCGCTTCGTTTGGCATGTTAAGAGATCCGTATTTCAATGCACCAAATAGGGCTGCTCCAAATACGACACCAAGTGGCGTGTTTGCGCCTAATAAGGCAACCGCAATTCCATCAAAACCAATTCCAGTGAATCCACCTTTAACGTTGGCATACTGGAAAGTTCCTAATGCTTCCATCGCACCTGCAAGACCAGCAAACATCCCAGCGATTACCATCGACATGATAATGTTACGGCTCACGTTCATACCTGCGTATTCTGAAGCATTTTGGTTAAATCCAACCGCTTTTAACTCAAACCCTGTTTTTGTTTTCTCTAAAATGAACCACATGACGAATACCATCGCAAGGGCAATTAGGATCCCGTAGTGTAAACGAGAGAAGTCTGTAAGTCCTTGTAAAAAAGGCGATGCTAGAGAAGCACTCTCTGCAATACGACCTGTATTGTCTCCACCATCTGAAATTGAGCGAATCAATGCGTTTGTAACAAATAGTGCAATGTAGTTCATCATAATTGTGACGATTACTTCATGAACTTGAAGTTTTGCTTTTAATAGGCCTGGAATCAATCCCCAGAACGCTCCCGCTAAAGCCGCTGCAATAAGTGCAAGTGGCAAATGCACAATTGTTGGTAGATCCGTAAATGTTACACCTACCCATGCTGCTGCAAACCATCCGACAATGAGCTGTCCTTCAACTCCAATGTTGAAAAGGCCCGTCCGGAACGCAAACGCAACTGCAAGTCCAGCTAAAATATACGGTGTAATTTGACGAATCGTCTCTCCCACGGCATACGCGTCTCCAAAAATACCCCTCCACAATGCTCCATAGCCTTCGATTGGATCATATCCACTGAAAAGCATAATAATTGCTCCTACAATAAGACCCAATACGACGGAAACAACAGGCACGAGGATGTTGATTACTCTATTCGACATGAGTTGTCTCCCCCTGTTTTGATCGTTTCTGCTTTGCTTGTCCTGCCATTAACAGACCAAGCTCTTGCTCCGTAGTTTGTTTTGGATCAAGTGTATCGATGATATAGCCGTCGTACATAACCGCGATACGATCTGAAACGTTCATGACTTCGTCCAATTCATACGATAGTAGTAATACAGCTTTACCGTTATCTCGTTGTTCAATTAAGCGTTGGTGAATGAACTCGATAGCCCCAACGTCTAGACCTCGCGTAGGAAGTGCAGCAATAAGAATTTCCGGATCACGATACACTTCCCGACCAATAATTGCTTTTTGCTGATTTCCTCCAGAAAGTGAGCGAGCTAATGCATCTTCACCTGTGGTACGCACGTCGTAATCAATAATAATTTTTTTCGCAAGTTCAGAAACTTTGTTGTAATTCATAATGCCATTTTTTGCAATTGGCTCTTTATAGTACGTTTGCAGGGCAATGTTGTGGCCAATTGGGAAATCCAAGACAAGACCATGCTTATGACGATCTTCTGGAATGTGTCCGATACCACTTTCCGTTACTTGGCGTGGCTTCAATCCTGTAATGTCCTTACCGTTAAGAGAAATCGTACCCGATTTAATTTTGCGAAGTCCTGTAATGGCTTCAATCAATTCACTCTGACCATTTCCGTCAATTCCCGCAAGTCCAAGAATTTCACCTTTTCGAACAGTGAGTGATAGGTTTTTCACTTTATCGATGCCACGGTAATCTTGTACTGATAGATCTTTAATAATAAGTGTATCTTCACCTGGAGTGGCATCTTTTTTCACTGTTTTAAATTCTACTTGGCGACCTACCATAAGAGATGCCAATTCATCAGGATTTGTTTCTGTTGTAACAACTGTTCCAATCCCTTGTCCTTTTCGGATAACTGTAACGCGATCAGACACTTCCATGATTTCTTTTAGTTTATGCGTAATTAAAATGATGGATTTTCCTTCTGCAATTAATCGTTTCATGATCTGAATCAAATCATCAATCTCTTGTGGCGTTAGAGAAGCAGTCGGCTCGTCAAAAATTAGAATTTCCGCTCCACGATAAAGCGTTTTCAAGATTTCGACACGTTGTTGCATACCGACTGAAATATCTTCAATTTTTGCATTTGGGTCAACATCAAGCCCGTACATATCAGATAGTTCTGTGATTTTTTTTGCAGCCACTTTTTTGTCTATGACGCCGCCCTTTGTCAATTCATTACCAAGAATAATATTTTCTGTTACCGTAAAGTTTTCCACTAACATAAAGTGTTGGTGAACCATCCCGATTCCCAAATCATTTGCGATATTTGGGTTTGCTATATTTACAGTCTGACCTTTTACACGGATTTCTCCGGCTTCAGGCTGATAGAGACCAAAAAGAACATTCATCAATGTGGATTTTCCGGCACCATTTTCTCCGAGAAGCGCATGGATTTCTCCCTTTTTTAATTGCAGGGTGATATTATCATTTGCTACGAAGTTCCCAAACTCTTTTCGGATGTTCAGCATCTCGATTACATACTCCACTTGTATCACTCCAATTCTACTTTCTAAATAACACATGAAAGATTTAGATGTCCTAGATCTTTCATCTATTATTTGGAATTTTAGCTAAAAAAAGAACATAAAGACCGATTAAAAAATCGGTCCTTATGATTCTTGCCGTTCAATTACTCCACTGTTTCAGGAACTGTAATTTCACCATCAATGATTTGTTGTTGGAACTCTTCGATTTGTGCCATTACATCCTCAGAGATTGCTCCACGAGAATCTGCAAGGCCAACGCCCTCTTCAGCTAAGCCATAAACTGTTTGCTCTCCACCAGGGAAGTTACCAGCTGCTGCTTCTTCAGAGATGCGGTAAACCGCTTGGTCAACACGCTTCAACATAGATGTTAAAGTTACGTTAGTATCGCCAACTGCACCCTCTTCGTATTGGTCAGAGTCAACTCCGATTACCCATACAAATGCGTCAGCATCTTTTGTTTTACGCTCTTTCGCTTCTGCGAATACTCCGTTACCCGTACCACCAGCAGCGTGGAAAATAATATCTACGCCTGAAGAGTACATGCGGTTAGCAGTTGTTTTACCAAGTGAAGCGTCATCGAATGATCCTGTGTACTGAACATCGACTTCGATTTCTGGGTCAACTGCTGCAACTCCTGCTAAAAATCCAGCTTCGAAACGCTCGATTACTGGAATTTCCATTCCACCAACGAAACCGATTTGCTTCGACTCAGACATTAAAGCTGCTGCAACTCCTGCTAGGAAAGCTCCCTCTTGCTCTTTGAAAAGAACAGATGCAACGTTTGGCTGATCAACAACAGCATCGATGATTGCTAATTGTGCATCCGGTTGCTGTACAGCGATGTCATTTACCGCTGATTCCATTAAGAAACCAATTCCAAACACGACGTCAAAGTCACGACGAACTAGGTTGTTAAGGTTTGTTACGTAGTCAGCATCTGAAGCTGATTGTAGGTAATCATAACCGCCATCGCCTTGCTCTAGGCCGTTATCTTCCCCAAACTTTTTAATACCTTCCCAAGCAGATTGGTTGAATGATTTGTCATCCACTCCACCTACGTCAGTAACCATTGCTACTGAGAAATCAGATGTTTCTTCTGTCTCTGTATCCCCACCAGTTGAACCAGTGTTGTTTTCTGTAGTTTCTTCATCAGAACCACACGCTGCAAGAAGAGTACCTGCTGCTAACATTACTGAAAGACCTAAACCGTATTTGCGTTTTGACACGTTAAAAACCCCCAAAATTAGTTTCTTATTAGTAGGAATTGACGATTACACCCGTTTACGAATTACGTGAAAGCTAAACTTATCTGCCCGAAAATAATTCTTCGAGTAGAGAACTACGCGATCTTGCTCATCGTAATGAAGCTGCTTCAACACAAGAAGTGCCGTTTCTGGCTCACAGTTTAATGTCGGTGAAGCCACATCATGGTAGCCCATTGGATCGATAAATGTCACAGCATGTGAAACGCGTAGTTCACCAGATTGTTCGAGTGCTGAGAAAAGTGACCCTTCTTGCCGGCTCAAGTAATCTTCCGGAAGGTACTTCGCTGGAACTTTATCAACACAATACACTACTGGGTCACCATCAGCGGTTCGTACACGCTCAATTGTGACGATTAAATCGTCTTCAGAACATCCAAAACGTTGAACATCTTCTTCTGTTGGAAGCGATTGCAAAGAACTTAAATAAATAACTCCAGGTTCCATACCGGCTTGCTTAATCATGGATGAAACGCTGGAAAGCTGCTCGATGCCAGATGTAAAGACAGGTTTTGAATTAATAAATGTCCCTACTCCATGGCGTCTGACAATTATGTTCTCTTCCTCGAGCAAACGAAGAGCCTCTCGCAAAGTGGCTCGGCTGACACCGAGCATTTTTGCGAGTTCGAATTCAGAGGGAAGTTTCTCCTTCTCTTTGAACACACCATTGTCGATATCTTTTTTGATACGATCAATTACCTGCAAATATAAATGTCGTTGATCAACCTTAATTGACACACACTACACCACCAATAACCAAAGAGATCAGACCTCTGATGTAAAACATTCCTACTAATCAGTCATACTATACCATTTAAAATCTTAAAAATAAATAGTTTTTTCACTTAAACCGCAAAACTTTTAATCTTTTTGTAATCATTTTGTCATACTTCTTCCATATCGTATGTCCCACGATTCATTAATACCTGACGTGGCTTAGACCCTTCGTATGGGCCAACTATCCCAGCTAATTCAAGCTGATCAATAATTCGAGCTGCACGGGAATAGCCTACACGAAAACGTCTTTGAATCATCGATACTGAAGCTGTTTGCATTTCCATTACCAGTTGTGCAGCGTCATCAAATAAATCATCGCGCTCTTCTTTTTGAACTGTTTCTTCCACTTCTGTCGGAATCATTTCTTCTACGTAGTTTGCTTTTTGTTGCTCAATTACAGCATCTACTATGCGTTCAACTTCAGAATCGGAAACAAATGCTCCTTGCACACGCACCGGTTTGGAATTTCCAGATGGGTGGAATAACATGTCCCCTCGTCCCAGTAATTTTTCTGCTCCTCCCATATCTAAAATCGTACGAGAGTCGATTGCAGAAGATACCGAGAACGCAATACGAGATGGAATATTTGCTTTGATAATACCTGTGATAACATCAACACTCGGGCGTTGTGTAGCGATAATTAAATGAATGCCGGAAGCTCGTGCCATTTGTGCAAGACGTGTAATAGAGTCTTCCACATCATTTGAAGCAACCATCATCAAGTCCGCTAACTCATCGACGAACACAACAATATAGGGAAGCTTTGCATGTTGCTCTTCATTCTCATTGTTCCAGTTCTCTACATATAGGTTGTAGCCTTCCATATTTCGTGTGCCCGTATGAGAGAACAAATCGTAGCGCCGCTCCATTTCAGAAACAATTTTTTTCAGTGCTTGTGAAGCTTTTCGCGGATCTGTTACAACAGGTGCAAGCAAATGCGGAATCCCATTGTATACATTTAATTCGACCATTTTTGGGTCAATCATCATCATTTTCACTTCATGCGGTTTTGCACGCATCATCAAACTGACAATAATCCCGTTCATACAAACACTCTTCCCAGAACCAGTAGAACCTGCCACGAGAAGGTGAGGCATTTTATTCAGTTCAGCAACAACTGCTTTTCCAGTGATATCGCGCCCGAGAGCCACAGCAAGTTTTCCAGGGTTGCCTAGTGAACTCTCTTCTAATACTTCACGTAAGCTAACCATCGCCACTTCAGAATTTGGTACTTCGATCCCAATTGCAGATTTTCCAGGAATCGGCGCTTCAATTCGAATATCACGTGCAGCAAGAGCTAGTGCTAGGTCGTCACTTAAACTAACAATGCGACTCACTTTTACTCCCACGTCAGGAAGTACTTCATATTTTGTCACAGCAGGACCAAGGTGCACTTGCGTGACTTTTGCCTTCACTCCAAAACTTAAAAATGTCTGTTCTAATTTCTTTGCGTTGGATTGAATTGCGCCAAGCTCAGAGCTTTGATCCGCATGTGGAGAAGGCGTTAATAATTCAAAACTTGGCAATAAATAATCTTCATTTTCAAGCTCTCCACCTGCAATCGTGATTTCCACATCTTTTACAGGTTCTTCTGGCTGTTTTTCCACGCTCGGTTTTGGTCGTTCATTGAAAGCCGAAATAATGGGTGCTTGTTGAGGAAGTTCTTCTATCTCTTCTTTAGTAGACAATTGCTCGTCATGCACACCAACTTGAATTGACTGCTCTGGAGTTGATTTTGGCTTTGCGTGCTGAGCCCTCTTTTTTGGTTTTTCAGATTGCGCTTGCATCCATCCTTTTACAGAATCAAAGCCTGCTACACTTGCTTGTTTTGAAAACGCAGCAAGCCATGGAATTAACGCTTTTCCAGTAATAATGATAAGTCCAATTGATAGGATAATCCAAGCGACGATCACGGCGCCAGTCGATGCAACTAAAGCACTTGCAGAAGCATACAACACACCACCTAAAAGGCCTCCTCCAAGGTTTGACGTCACTGTGTCAGAAAACAATACTGTCAGAGTTTCTTTCATAACAGAAGAATCTACAGCAAAGCCCATTTCGGTTCGTTGAGTAATCATAAAATGGTGGCTGAGCATCAAAATTCCCGTAAACACTAAAATCGAGCCACTAGTAATGCGATTTGTCCATTTTGGAAAGGTTTGCTTTACCATCATCCAAAGTGCATAGAGAATAAAGAAAAAGGGAAGTGCCATATGCCAGTTTCCAAATAACGCTTCACCCACAAAGTGAATTGCAGATCCAACAGGACCAAATTCGAACAAACCGATGACAGCGAGTCCAATTAATAAAAGACCAATCACTTCATACAACAAAGGATGCATGGGTGTTTTCTTCTTTTTTGTGGTCTTTCGTTTTGTTTGTTTTCGTGCCACTTCGCTCACCTCATTTTCATAAGTAAAAAGGGCCTCCTCCCCGGAAGGTGGAAACCCTGTACAATTTAATATTCCATAATGATCGGAATGATCATCGGGCGTCTCTTCGTTTGCTGGAAAAGATACGAGTGCAATGTATCCCGAATCTCTTGCTTGATATTCGTCCACTCAAACGATTCTTTCTCTGTATACTTTTCAACAACCGTTTTCACTTTTTGTTGCGCTTCGTGCAGTAGTTCTTCAGATTCGCGTACATACACAAATCCACGAGATAATACTTCAGGTCCACTGGCAATCTTACGCTTCTTGCGATCTAACGTCACGACGACAATGAAAATACCATCTTGCGATAATAATTTACGGTCACGAAGCACGATATTTCCAACATCTCCTACTCCTATCCCATCAATCAACACATTCCCTGCTGTAACGCGGCCACTCATGCGCACCTTGCCGTTTTTAAACTCGACAATGTCCCCTTTATCCGCAATAAAGATTTGAGACTTCGACATGCCTGTTTGTTGAGCCAGCTTTGAGTGAGCAATCAGCATACGATATTCACCTTGAACGGGAATGAAATGC
The DNA here is from genome assembly GCF_041475995.1 of Chryseomicrobium imtechense. Lineage (NCBI taxonomy): Bacteria > Bacillati > Bacillota > Bacilli > Caryophanales > Caryophanaceae > Chryseomicrobium > Chryseomicrobium imtechense. Next base: position 144,041 of record NZ_JBGOBM010000001.1, read on the forward strand.
TTCGGTTTTAAGAAGTTGATCATCATCTTCAAGTCTTCTTGACTACCGTGACCGGATACGTGGACATTTTTAGCAGATGTCAACACGCGTGCTCCCGCTTTTGCGATGCTATTCATCGTGTGGTACATGCTTACTTCCATACCTGGAGATGGTGTGAACGTAATCAGTACTGTATCATTTTCATTGATTTTAATTTCACGATGTTGTTTGCGCACCATTTTTTCAAGTGCTTCTAATGGTTCACCTTGTGTACCGGATACGATGATAACGAGGTTATCTTCATCAACTGAACTGATTTCTTTTAAAGGAATCAATACATCTTCTCCGACAATCATGTAGCCCAAGTCTATTGCGATCTTCATCGTCGTTTCTAAAGTACGTCCCGCAAATGCCACTTTTTTACCGGTTTCCTTAGCTTTATCTAACACTTGCTGGATACGGATAAAGTTAGACGCGTAAAGAGCTACAATAACGCGCCCTTTTGCAGCATAGAACGTGTCTGATAATTGGTTTGCAATAACGGTCTCAGACGTTGTATACCCTGGACGTTCTGCTTCTGTTGAGTCGGATAGCAACATAAATACACCTTGATCACCAAGCATTGCAAGTTTGGCTAGGTCTGGTGCGTATTTTCCTTGCGCTGACTGATCAAATTTGAATTCACTTGTGTAAACGATTGGACCTTCTGATGTATGGAACACAATCCCAAGTGTGTCTGGAATGCTGTGTGTCACATGGAAAAATGTCACGTGCGTACGACTAAAGTTCATGCGACTTGCGTTTGTTACTTCGAAAAACTTTACCGGTTGCTTTGGTTTTAAATCTTTTAAATGCGTTTTTGCAAGCGCGATTGTAAGTTTCGAACCATAAACAGGCGCTGATATTTTTTGAAGTAAGTATGCAATTGATCCAATCGCATCTTCATGACCATGTGTTAAAAAGATACCCTTTACACGATCTTTATTTTCTTCTAAATAGCTTAAATCAGGAATGACGATGTCGATCCCCAGCATTTCATTTTCCGGGAACATCAGTCCGCTGTCGACAACGAAGATTTCATCGTCAATTTCCACAACGTACATAGCCTTTCCGATTTCTCCAACTCCACCGAGTGGAATCACGCGAATTGATTCATTAACAGTTTTCAATTGATTTCCTCCTAAATAAGTACCCGCACCTTTTCACTAGTCTTCATTATAGCTTACTCGTTGCGTTTTAGAAAGTAGGGGTGAAACGAAAAAAAGACTGAGTTTCCTCAGTCTTGGATCGTGCGTGTTAATTTATTCCGGCCTTCTTCAAATTCTGCCCAAAGTGTATCAAAGTTTGCTTTCTCTTCGGCACTTAATGGAACGAGGGGTAAACGCACGTCCTCTGAAAAACCGTGCAGCTTTCCGAGTGCATATTTGACGACTGTTGGATTCGGAGATGTGAACAGCCCATCAAAAAGTGGTTGTAGAAGTTGATGATATGCTCTAGCAAGCGAGTGATTTCCTTGCTCAAAAGCTTGAATCATTTCTTGCATCTCTTTGCCGACAATATGAGATGCAACAGAGACGATACCACTAGCACCAATCGCATACAACGGCAATGTCAGACCATCATCTCCACTATATACTTTGAAATCTTTTGATGATTTACGGAGTATCTGTGTAATTTGGCCAACGTCTCCACTTGCTTCTTTCATCCAGTGAATGTTTGCATGCTTACTTAATTCAGCTGTAGTGTCAGCGGTCATATTGACAACTGAACGTCCGGGTATATTGTAGAGCATTAATGGCTTTGTCGCAGCATCAGCAATCGCTGTGAAATGGGCAATCATGCTGCGTTGATTTGGTTTATTGTAATAAGGTGCGACGACCATGCAACCATCAACACCGAGTGCTTCGACTTCTTTTGTGAAAGCAATCGTCTGTGCTGTGTTGTTTGAACCCGTTCCAGCGATTACAGGCACACGACCTGCTACTTGATTCACTACTGTTTGAATGACACGTACCTTTTCGTCATGAGACAACACTGGTGATTCGGCCGTAGTCCCATTCACTACAATACTTTCTGTACCTGATTGTAGCAAATGCTCTACAATTTTTTGTAGTTGGTTAACGTCAACTTCACCAGTCGATGTAAACGGTGTGATCAGTGCTGTTGAAACTTTACCTAAATTCACGAGGACACCTCTTTTTGTTCAATCATTTTTTCGGCAATCTGAATGGAATTCAGAGCGGCACCTTTTAACAGATTGTCCGCAACAATCCATAAATGAATTCCGGTCTTTTCAACTGGATCTTTACGAATTCTGCCGACGAATACTGGATCTTCATCTGTTGCGTAGAGTGGCATCGGGTACAGTTGAGCTGTTGGATCATCTTGTAGGACCACACCTTCAGCCGCTGTTAAAACGTCTCGAATCTCCTGTAATGATAGCACTTGTTCTGTTTCTAAATAGACGGATTCAGAGTGTCCTGTGACGACTGGAACACGCACACATGTAGCTGCAATTGAAAGGTCTGGCAAGCTCATGATTTTCTTAGTTTCGTTCATCATTTTCATCTCTTCAAATGTAAAACCATTTTCTTCAAACACATCGATTTGTGGGAGTAGATTCCCTGCAATCGGATAATGCTTTGGTTGACTCTTTACTGGTAACACTTGTGGCGACGGTTCCGAAAGTCCCAAAGCATGACTTTCTTTCGTCAACTCATCGATTGCTGCTGCACCCGAACCAGAAACGGCTTGATATGTCGAAACGATTACCTTTTTCAAACCTGCTTTTTGTCGAAGTGGTTCAAGTACACATACCATTTGAATTGTTGAACAGTTTGGATTCGCAATGATCCCGTTGTGTTCATGTAATGCCTGCGGATTCACTTCCGGCACCACAAGCGGCGTATCCGGGTCCATCCGAAAAGCACTTGTATTATCAATGACAACTGCTCCACGAGCGGCCGCTTCTTTTGCAAGCTTTCTGGAGACGTCTCCACCTGCTGAGAAGAACGCAAAATCCACACCATCAAACGCTTCCGGTTTCGCTTCTTCGATTGTATAGGTATGGCCACCAACTTTAGCAGTTTGGCCTGCTGAACGACTGGATGCCAATAATTTTATATGGGAGTATGGAAAATTCCTCTCAACTAGTTTCTCAGCTATTTTCTGTCCTACTGCTCCTGTTGCCCCTACGATGGCAACCTGGTATTGTTCACTCACTCTAAACTCCCCTTCCTGCATTCATAATGGCGATATTGTACCACAATTCGTATGATAATTCACGGGATTAAATAATTATTACTATTATTTTTAGAAGGCAACCTTTTAGACTAAGTCTCCTCTCACAGGTTCGACTACCAGTTCCGCATGTTCTAGCAGTCCATATTTCTTACCGTCTTGCACACCTACCAATTCTTTACGAATCAACTCCGATAAACACATAAACCCCCCTTATCCAGTACTATATGTTACTGGGAAAGAGGAGTTTCATGAATTATGAAGCATATGGTTTTAAAATAGAACAAGATTTTGGATTTTGGAACAATTGTGCGACACGCAAAATATCCTCTAGTGTGACAGCTTTGTATTTTTCTAAGTAGCTTTCTACTGAATGTTGCTCTCCGTATAAAATCTCGTTACGTGCGAGACGGTTCATCCATGTTGTAGAACTTTCTAAAGACAAAATTAAATTAGATTCAATTTGCGCGAGTGCGTTGTCGAGCTCTTGCGAAGTAAATCCAGTCGTGCAAATGTCTTTCACTATTTCATCGATTGCAGCAAGAAGCTCATTTACTTGATCTGTTGACGTCCCACCATAAATGGCAAAAACTCCTCCATCGATGTAAGAAGTATGATAACAATAGATCGAGTAGGCCAAGCCTTTTTCTTCACGTATCGTTTGAAAAAGTCGTGATGACATCGATCCACCAAGCATTGTCTGAAGCAGTACGATTGCATAAATATCTTCATCTAAAACAGAATGAGAATTCCAAGCAAGTGTCACATGGGCTTGTTCGATTTCTCGTTCATTCACGATTTCAACAGAATAGAACGGGGCTGGCAGCACTTCCTCCTGCTCTTGATTTTCCCACTCTACTGCACCGAATGTTTTCTCGATTTGCTGAATCAAACTGTCATTTACATTTCCAGCGACGGAGACGATGATTCGAGAAGGATGGTACATTTTGTTGTAAAATGCACAGACTTGTTCTCGTGAAAAAGAAGCGACAGTTTCACTCGTTCCAAGTATTGGACGTGCGAGAGGATGATTTTTATAAATTCCTTCCCACAAATATTCATGGACGATATCATCGGGTGTATCTTCTACCATATGAATCTCTTCAATAATCACTTGTTTCTCTCGTTCCATTTCTTCTGGGTCAAATACAGAGTTCCACAGCATATCACCAAGGAGTTCAATTGCCCGTTCCGCATAACGATCAACAACACGTGTATAATAACAAGTTTGCTCTTTCGATGTATACGCGTTACTATTGCCGCCAATTGTATCAAATGCAATCGCAAGATCTTTTGCTGACCGTGTCTTTGTACCTTTAAATAGCATATGTTCTATAAAATGAGCCATTCCGGACTCTTCAGGTTGCTCATGGCGTGACCCAACCTCGACCCATATCCCGATTGAAACGGAACGTGTGTGTTCCATTGGATGTGTCAATACACGGACACCATTCGGTAATGTTAATTTCGTCATGCTAATTCGACCTTTCAAAAAGACTAGAAAAGCCGCATGCCAATGCATGCAGCTTTCTCTTATTGTTGTTGTTCAGCGCGTTCTTTTTCTTCTTTCAACACGATTTTACGTGAAAGATTGACGCGTCCTTGGTTGTCGATTTCGATGACTTTGACTAGGAGCTCATCGCCCATTTTCAAGACATCTTCCACCGCTTTTGTTCGCTCTTCTTGAATTTCAGAGATGTGAAGAAGTCCATCTTTTCCTGGGAAAAGTTCAAGGAAGGCACCGAATTTTTCAATGCGTTTCACTTTCCCTAGATAGTATTCTCCGACAACTGCTACACGTACGATATTTTCAATCATAGCACGTGCTTTCGCAATCATCTCTTCATCTGAAGAAGCGATATAGATTGTACCATCTTGTTCAGTATCAATCTTAACACCTGTTTCATCAATGATCTTGTTAATCACTTTACCACCCGGTCCGATAACGTCACGGATTTTATCCGGATTGATTTTCAGTACATCAATTTTCGGTGCATATTGTGATAACTTCTCACGAGAAGCAGGAAGTGTTGCAAGCATTGACTCTAAAATTTGTAGACGGCCCGTTTTTGCTTGTGCTAGAGCTTCTTCTAGAATTTGACGAGATAACCCATCAATTTTGATATCCATTTGAAGAGCCGTGACACCTGCTGCAGTTCCAGCTACTTTAAAGTCCATGTCTCCAAGGTGATCTTCCATCCCTTGAATATCTGTTAACACTGTATAGTGCTCACCTTTTTTTATAAGACCCATTGCAATACCCGCAACAGGCGCTTTAAGAGGCACTCCAGCATCCATCATCGCAAGAGTGGATGCACAGATACTTGCCTGAGATGTAGAGCCATTCGATTCTAATACTTCTGAAACAAGTCGCATTGTGTATGGGAATGTCTCTTCATCTGGAATCACTGCTTCTAAAGCACGTTCACCTAATGCACCGTGTCCAATTTCGCGGCGACCTGGTGCACGAATCGGACCAGTTTCTCCAACACTGAAGAGTGGGAAATTGTAATGATGCATAAAGCGTTTTGATTCTTCAATACCGAGTCCGTCGATGATTTGAACATCGCCTAGTGGACCTAATGTACAAATGCTGAGTGCTTGTGTTTGGCCACGAGTAAATAGTCCCGAACCATGAGTACGTGGCAGAACGCTCACTTCAGAAGAGAGTGGACGAATTTCGTCTTGCTTCCGACCATCTGGACGTACTTTTTCTTCTGTGATCAAACGTCGAACTTCTTCTTTCACAAGCATATCAACAGTTTGACGCACTTGCTTTACTGTATCGGCGTCTGCTTCTTCAGCCTCGAATGTTTCAATTACGCGCGTACGTACTTCATTGATTGCTTCATCACGTGCAGCTTTTTCTGCTACTTGTACAGCTGTGTTTACTTCAACTTCAGCCATTTCACGCACTTTTGCCACGATTGATTCATCAAGTTGATAAAGTGTTACTTCAGTCTTTGCCTTACCGACTTCTGCAACAATCTTTTCTTGGAATGCAATCAACTTTTTAATTTCTTCGTGGCCGAACATGATGGCTTCTAACATGATTTCTTCAGAAACTTCTTTCGCGCCCGCTTCTACCATGTTAATCGCATCTTTTGTTCCAGCGACAACTAAATCCATTAATGAGTTTTCCATTTGCTCTGTTGTAGGGTTGATCAGAAATTCTCCGTCAACATATCCAACTTGCACACCCGCAATTGGTCCTTCAAATGGAATATCTGAAACCGATAGTGCTAGAGAAGATCCAACCATTGCTGCCATTTCTGAAGAACAGTTTTGATCAACCGACATGACGATTGAAATCACTTGTACTTCGTTACGGAAACCATCGGCAAATAGTGGGCGAATTGGACGGTCAATTAAGCGGCTCGTTAAAATTGCACGTTCTGATGGACGGCCTTCACGCTTGATAAAGCCCCCTGGAATTTTACCGACGGCATATAATTTTTCTTCATAGTTTACAGTAAGTGGGAAGAAATCTAAGTTCTTCGGCTGTTTTGAAGCAGTGGCTGTAGACAATACAGTTGTATCTCCATAGCGTACTAAAACGGCTCCATTTGCTTGCTTGGCAAGCTGTCCGACCTCAATCGTCAGCGGGCGACCTGCCCATTCATACGTATACGTTTTCTTTTCGGTCATGTGCGTACTCCTCTCAACATCCAAATCCTTGTTATGTATCCTCTTGTAGTGTATCAGACTACTCTATATGATGAAAACAACTTTCTATTAGCAGAAAGACTCAACCTGTATCACAAGTTGAGTCTACTAAATTGAATATTCGAATTAGCGGCGTAAGCCTAATTTTGCAATCAATTCACGGTAACGTTGAACTTCTGTTTCACGTAGGTACTTCAATAGGTTACGACGACGTCCAACCATTTTGAATAGACCGCGGCGTGAGTGGTGATCTTTTTTGTGTGTACGTAAGTGCTCGTTTAAAGAGTTGATCTCTTCAGTAAGCATAGCGATTTGGATTTCTGGTGAACCCGTGTCACTTTCGTGTGTACGATACTCATTGATCAGTTCATTTTTACGTTCTTTTGTAATTGCCATGTTGGTTTCCTCCTAGAAAATAAAATATCCCCTGTACCTGAGCAATCGTTGGAGAATCGAAAAGCCAAGATAAGGTTAAGTACAAGACGTACTGAATCAGTATAGCAGACTGCAGTTAGGGTTGCAAGCCTTCAGCGGCCAATAATCGAATCGCTTGGTCTTTGTCTTTTTCAATCTGAACTTTTAATGCATCAAGTGATGGAAACTTTTGTTCCTTGCGAATCGGATAGTACCAATGAATGCGCACTTCTTCACCGTATATATCGCGATCGAAATCGAACAAATGAACTTCAATTGACAATTTCTTCTCGGATTGGACTGTTGGTTTATAGCCAACGTTACATACTCCATCAATCCATTGGTCTTGTACTTTCATACGGACGGCGTAAACACCAGTTGCTGGTATGAATTGTCCTTCGTCTGGTTCTACATTCGCTGTGGGGAACTGAATAGTGCGGCCGCGCTTATCTCCGTGTACGACTACCCCATCAAGCTGGAATGGTCGTCCTAGAAGTTCACATACTTGTTGCATATTGCCCTCTTTTAATTCCCCGCGGATACGTGTAGAGCTGACCTTTTCACCATCTTGCGAAAATTTGTCAATCGTCGTGACGTTCAACTGTTCTGATTCGTACGTCTTCATAAGCTCCATAGAACCTTTTCCAAACGCTCCAAACGAAAAGTCAAACCCGCCAATGACATGACGCACATTTAAGCCCAAAATAAATTGCTCGATAAATGTCTCTGGTGATAACCGTGCAAAGTCCGATGTGAAACGAACAACAAAAACAGTGTCTACACCTTGCTCTTCAAGTAATTCAAGTTTTTGTTTAAGTGGTGTTATATAGAAGATATCTTCTTTTTTCCCCCCAAGTACGACTGAAGGGTGCGGATCAAATGTCATGACGGCACTACGCAGCGCATTCGTTTTTGCACTTTTTACCGCTTGGTTGATCAATTGTTGGTGCCCTTTATGTAATCCATCAAAAAAGCCTAGTGCAAGTGCATATCCTACTTTATCAGGAGCAGGCATTTTTGAGGGATAAGTGATGTACTGGGTAATCATTGGATTTCCATCTCCGGACGTGTAAACATTTTTTCAGGTTTCATGTAACCTGGCTTTTCTGGATGCGCTCGATAAACCGCATGCGCTACTCCATTTTTTCCAATTACAATCTTATCATGAATTTGTAAGTCCGTGTGAGCAGGAACAACTTGCCCATTTGAAAAAGCTTTTTCAAGATCTACCGGGATTTCATGATACGGCCACTCTTTTAACGAACGTTCAATGGGTTGTAACACAGATTGGATTTGATCATTTTCAAACAGTTCAGCGAGCTCAGCTAGTGTAACGGCTTCAGAGGATTCAAAACCGCCAGCATTTGTACGAACGAGCTTTTTCATATGCGCTGGAACACCGAGAAGCTCTCCTATTTGAACAGCAAGTGTTCGAATGTATGTCCCTTTGCTACATGCAACATCTACGACAAAAGTAAGTTCATCGCCACTCCACTGCTTAGGTTCTTCAATAAGTTCAAGGGTATGAATCGTCACTTCACGACTCGGACGATCGATCACTTTTCCTTCTCGCGCGTATTCATAGAGGCGACGACCATTCACTTTCACTGCTGAATACATGGGTGGAGTTTGGGTGATTGTGCCCGTAAGTTCTGCTAATGCAGAAAGCAGCTCCTCTTTTGTGATTGCTACAGGACCTTGTGCTCGCGCAACCACTTCACCAGAGGCATCTTCAGTAGTCGTAGAAGCTCCGAGTGACACTGTTGCTCTGTATGCTTTCCCTTGTGCCATCACATACTCCGCCACTTTAGTGGCTTGTCCTACACAAATAGGAAGTACACCTTCTACGTCCGGATCTAAAGTGCCAGTATGACCGATTCGTTTCATCTTTAAAATCTTACGTAATTTAAATACACAATCATGCGAAGTCATGCCCGATTCTTTCCATAGCGGCAAAATTCCTTCTAATTCATGCATACTACCCCTCCTTACAAAAAAGCCCGCCTCTAGTGGAGGCAGGCTTCAGATTAATCTTGCTGATTTAGTTTTCGCAAAAGGTTATCTATATGATTTCCGTAAGCGATTGATTCGTCAATCTGGAAAGCAAGCTCAGGTGTTTTGCGAAGACGGATACGTTTTCCTACTTCAGAGCGAACGATTCCTTTTGCCTTATCAAGACCTTTCAGTGCTTCCTGCTCGTTTTCTAACACAGTGACATAAACAGTGGCCTGTTGAAGGTCACCAGTTACTTCTACGTCAGTGACCGTCACAAATTCTACGCGTGGGTCTTTCACTTTACGCTTTAGGATATCTGCGATTTCCTTTTTCATTTGTTCCGCAACACGGTTTGATCTCATCGACATTTTCTTCACCTCAATTACAGCTCTAAAATTTGGTAATGAAGACATTCCCATTCAGAGTTTGATTCTAAAAACTCGAGCACTCGGTGGAGCTCGCGCTCAGAGTGACGACGGTCAGAAGAGACCGTCACAACTCCGACTTTGGTGCGTTGCCAGAGGTCTTGGAAGTCCAATTCACTGACAGCGACATTGTATTTTTGACTCGTGCGTTTCAACATTCGCTGAAGTACTGCCCGCTTTTCTTTTAGGGTGTGCACATTTGGCAGAATAAATTCACACTCGAGATAGAGGATCATTTACGTACGATTTCTTGCATGATGTAGGCTTCGATAATATCGTTTTCTTTTACATCATTAAATCCTTTGATTGTGATACCACACTCGTAGCCACGTGCTACTTCTTTCGCATCATCCTTAAAGCGTTTCAATGTATCTAGTTCGCCCTCGAAGATTACGATGCCGTCTCGAATCACACGGACGCCAGAGTCACGAGTGATTTTTCCTTCTGTGACATAAGAACCTGCAATGGTACCAACTTTAGAAACTTTGAATGTCTCACGAACTTCTGCTTGACCAATGATTTTTTCTTCGAATTCAGGGTCAAGTAGCCCTTTCATTGCGAATTCAATCTCTTCAATTACTTTGTAAATAATACGGTGCAAGCGAATATCTACGCCTTCTTCTTCCGCAGCACGTTTTGCGTTTGTATCTGGACGTACATTGAATCCGATAACAATTGCATTAGAAGCTGCAGCAAGTGAAATGTCAGATTCCGTGATTGCGCCAGCGCCAGTATGGATGATACGGACGTTTACGCCTTCGACTTCAATCTTCATGAGAGCAGCTGCCATTGCTTCCACTGTACCTTGTACGTCAGCTTTTACAATCAAGTTTAGCTCTTTCATTTCGCCTTGTTTCATTTGATCAAATAAGTTATCAAGTGTTACACGCGTTTTCTCTGAACGCTGTTCTTGAATCGCTGTAGATGCACGTGATTCACCAACTTGACGAGCAGTTTTTTCGTCTTCGAATACAACGAAACGATCTCCTGCAAGTGGCACTTCATTCAATCCTGTAATTTCTACAGGAGTAGAAGGACCCGCCTCTTTTAATCGACGACCTGTCTCATTGACCATTGCACGAACACGTCCATATGCATGACCTACTACGATTGGATCTCCAACACGTAATGTCCCGTCTTGAACAAGTAGAGTAGCTACTGAACCGCGACCTTTATCAAGTTGCGCTTCAATAACAGTACCGATTGCTTTGCGCTTAGCATTCGCTTTTAACTCAGCCACTTCAGATACAAGAAGTACCATTTCAAGTAATGTATCTATTCCATCACCTTTTAAAGCTGAAATTGGTACAAAGATTGTATCTCCGCCCCAATCTTCAGGAACTAAACCATGTTCCGTTAACTCTTGCATAACGCGATCTGGATTTGAAGATGGTTTATCCATTTTGTTTACTGCTACAATAATTGGAACTTCTGCAGCTTTCGCGTGGTTGATTGCCTCAACCGTTTGTGGCATAACGCCATCATCTGCTGCTACAACTAAAATTGTTAGATCCGTAACTTTTGCTCCACGTGCACGCATTGTAGTAAACGCTGCGTGACCAGGAGTATCTAAGAATGTAATTTTTTTGCCGTTTTCATCCGTTACTTGGTAAGCACCGATATGTTGTGTAATACCGCCTGCCTCTCCAGAAGTAACTTTTGAATTACGAATCGAGTCAAGAAGTGTAGTTTTCCCGTGGTCAACGTGACCCATGATTGTTACAACTGGCGGACGCTCTTTTAAATCCGCTTCGCTCTCTTCTTCGTTCTCGAAGTGTACTTCAAGGTCTGTAATATCGACTTTGATTTCTTCTTCTACTTCTACACCATAGTCCGCACAGATTAATTCGATTGTATCTTTATCAAGCTGTTGGTTGATGTTAGCCATAATGCCGAGCATAAATAACTTTTTGATCAGTTCAGCTGGCTCGCGACCTAATTTTTTTGAAAGTTCTTGTACAGAGAGCGACTCTGTGAACGTAATTTTTGCTGGTAGTTCACGCTCTTTACGTGGAACTGGTGGTTGAACTGGTGTTGAATTCTTTTTGCGTCGGTGTGGTCGATTGCCACCTGGACGCCCTTGGAATCCACCACGATTTCCGCCTGGACGGCCACCGCCACCTGAGTTCGGGCGATTCTGGCCTTGTGGACCGCGGTTAGGTGCAGTACCTTGGCCTTGTGGACGGCTTGGTGTTTGTCCTTGGCCTTGCGGACGTTGTTGTCCTTGACCTTGTGGACGCTGTTGTCCTTGACCTTGTGGACGCTGTTGTCCTTGACCTTGTGGACGCTGTTGTCCTTGGCCTTGTGGACGTTGTTGTCCTTGGCCTTGTGGACGTTGTTGTCCTTGGCCTTGTGGACGTTGTTGTCCTTGGCCTTGTGGACGGCTTGGTGTGAATTTAGAATCTAATTGTTTTACTGTATCGGATTCGATCGTTGACATATGATTCGTAACTTTCACATTTAATTTTTCAAGCTCTGTAATGACATCTTTGCTTGATTTATTTACTTTTTTGGCGTATTCATGAACTCTGATTTTCGTCATTCGCTCACCCCCGGTTATATTCGTTGATTAGTGATGCCAATTTTTTCGCAAAACCATTATCCATAATTGCTAAAACAACTCGGGCTTCTTTCCCGGTTGCATGTCCCAAATCATATCGATTTCCGAAGACACCTAAATCAACGTTGTATGATGCACACTTATCAGTCACTTTTTTTGCTGTATTAGCTGATGCATCCGTCGCTAATATGACCAGCTTGGCTTGTTGCCTTCTTACTTCTCGAATCACTAGCTCTTCACCTGTGACAAGTTTGCGAGCTCTAGTTGCGAGACCTATAAGGTTTGTAATTTGCTCTTCACGTGTCATTTTAACTTTTCACGCTCAATCAATACGATCAATTCATCATAGATAGAAGGTGGAATCGCGACTTCTAATTGATTGCCTAATGAATTTTTCTTTTTCGCCGCTTCAACCGCATCTAACGATTTCGAAAGATAAGCGCCGCGACCTGATTTCTTACCAGTCGGGTCTACAGAAACGTCTCCTTCTTTTGACCGCACAACACGAATCATTTCTTTCTTCGGAAACATTTCATTGGTTGCCACACATTTGCGCATGGGGATCTTTTTTTGGATTGCCATATGCAGACACCTTCTTTAACTTAGTCTTTATAAAAATCGAACTCTTCGTCTTGGACAAAGTCTTCGAGATCTTCTTGTTCTTCATACGCACGTGGGTAAATACCTAGTTCTCGTGCATCTGTTTCGCTCTTAATATCAATTTTCCAGCCAGTTAATTTTGCTGCAAGACGCGCATTTTGTCCGCGCTTTCCAATAGCTAGCGATAATTGGAAATCTGGAACAACTACTGTTGTAGATTTATCGTCGTCGTTTACTTGTACATCTAAGACTTGTGATGGGCTTAATGCATTTGCTACAAATTGTACTGGATCTTCAGACCACTCTACGATATCGATTTTTTCGCCACCGAGTTCGTTTACAATCGTTTGTACGCGAGCACCTTTTGCTCCAACACAAGAACCAACTGGATCTACATCTTCGTTATGTGCAACTACTGAGATCTTAGAACGGTCTCCCGCCTCACGTGCAATCGATTTAATTTCAACAATTCCATCGTAAATTTCTGGCACTTCCATCTCAAACAGACGGCGAAGTAATCCAGGATGTGTTCGAGAAACAAATACTTGAGGTCCGCGTGTAGTACGCTCAACTTTTGTGATAAACACTTTGATTCGGTCATGCGGACGGTATGTTTCTGAAGGAATCTGTTCATTCGCTGGAAGAACAGCCTCTACTTTACCTAGTCCTACGTAAATGTTTCGTGCGTCTAGGCGCTCTACAATTCCGTTGACGATATCTTCTTCACGATCCACATATTCTTCGTAGATCAATCCGCGCTCAGCTTCACGAACACGTTGTGTTACAACTTGCTTTGCTGTTTGCGCTGCAATACGACCAAAGTTACGAGGTGTCACTTCTTCTTCAATAACATCTCCAACTTGATAATGTGGATTGATTTGATGTGCATCTTCAAGAGAAACTTGTAAACGCTCATCTTCTACTTCTTCCACTACATCTTTACGGGAATAAACAATCATAGATCCAGAGTCAAGATTGATATCCACTCGCACGTTTTGCGCTTGATTAAAATTACGTTTGTATGCAGTAACAAGTGCTGCCTCAATCGCCTCAATCAATACATCACGCTTAATTCCTTTTTGTTGTTCAAGAGCCGTCAAGGCATCTAATAGTTCGCTACTCACAGCTATCACTCCTTATTTTACCTAGTATGCTTAAAAATCAATCGCTAGACGCGCTAGTGCAACCTTATCGCGAGGAATCGTAACAGTGCGGACACGTGTTTTATCACGATACTCGATTACTGCTCCCTCTTCCTTAGAATAACTTTTTAACGTACCTTCAAATTCTTTGCGGTTGTCAATCGGCTCATAGGTTTTGAAGAAAACATATTCTCCAACTGCTTGCACGTAGTCCTCTTCTTTTTTTAGAGGGCGTTCAGCGCCTGGTGATGACACTTCAAGAAAATAGTTTTCTTTTATTGGGTCTTTTTCGTCGAGTAGTTCGCTCACTCGCTCACTTACACGTGCACATTGTTCAATGTCAATTCCACCACCTGGAACATCGACATAAATGCGCAAAAACCAGTCACGGCCTTCTTTTACATACTCAACATCTACTAATTCAAGATTCATTTCGGCAACGATCGGAGCAATCATTCCCTCAATTTTTGTGGCTATCTCTTGCATAAAATCCTCCTTACTTTTGTCTTTAAACAACAGAAAAGAGCGGGAAATCCCACTCTTTGCGCAAAAGTTATCTACCATTCGTATGCCAATCATACCATATATGAGAGGCATACGCAAATTGTAGCTAAAATAAAGACAATTGATTCGCATCCGGCATTCCTTCTAAACATCCGAGGGAATCTAAATAGTCAATAATCGTTCGAGACACCTTGCCTCGTTGTTGTAAATCTTCTTTTGATAAGAATTCACCTGTTTCACGAGCACGGACGATTTGAAGTGCAACATTCGTACCAAGTCCAGGTACAGCATTAAATGGCGGGATCAGTGTAGTGCCTTCTATGACAAACTCTGTAGCCTTTGACTTATAAAGGTCCACTTTTTGCATACGAATGCCTCGCTCAGACATTTCAAGTGCAATTTCTAGTACGGTTAGCAAACTCTTCTCTTTCGGGCTAGCTTCCAATCCTTTTGCATTAATTTCTTGAATGCGTGCGCGAATCGTTTGCGAGCCATTGACCATTGCCTGCAAATCAAAATCTGATGCACGTACTGTAAAGTAAGCTGCATAATAGAGGATTGGGAAATGCACTTTAAAGAAAGCAATCCGAACAGCCATCAACACATACGCTGAGGCGTGGGCTTTCGGGAACATGTATTTGATTTTTTTACATGAGTCGATATACCATCCCGGAACATTGTTTTTCTTCATTTCGCCTTCAAACTCTGGTGTTAACCCTTTCCCTTTTCGCACGGACTCCATAATTTTAAATGCGAGTGACGGCTCTAATCCTTGATAGATAAGGTAGACCATGATGTCATCTCGACACCCAATTACATCACTTAACTGACATGTACCCGCTTGAATCAGTTCTTGCGCATTGCCAAGCCAAACGTCTGTCCCGTGAGATAAGCCTGAAATCTGGACAAGTTCTGAAAATGTCGATGGCTTAGTCTCTTCTAACATTTGACGAACAAAGCGCGTACCAAATTCCGGAATTCCAAGCGTTCCGGTTTTGCAGTCAATTTGTTCTTGCGTGACACCCAATGATTCTGTCCCACTAAAAATCTTCATAACTTCCGGATCATCCGTTGGAATGGTTTTTGGATCAATCCCCGAAAGGTCTTGCAGCATACGAATTACGGTCGGATCATCGTGACCGAGTATATCAAGTTTTAACAAGTTGTCATGAATCGAATGGAAATCAAAATGTGTCGTTTTCCAACTCGAGTCCTGTGCATCTGCCGGGAACTGAATTGGTGAAAAATCGTAGATGTCCATGTAATCAGGGACTACGATAATTCCACCCGGGTGTTGTCCAGTCGATCGTTTGACGCCGGTACACCCTTTTACAAGCCGGTCCACTTCCGCTCCGCGCATAATCAAATTATGATCGGATGCATAGCCTTTGACATAGCCATATGCAGTCTTCTCAGCAACCGTACCAATCGTCCCTGCACGGAACACATTGTCTTCACCGAACAGTTCTTTCGTATAATTGTGTGCTGTTGGTTGATATTCTCCACTGAAGTTCAAATCGATATCAGGGACTTTGTCACCTTTAAATCCAAGGAACGTCTCAAACGGAATATCTTGACCGTCTTTTCGATACAACACTTGGCAGTCTGGACATTCTTTATCCGGAAGATCATATCCCGAACCGACTGATCCGTCTTGGAAGAACTCCGATTTTTTACATTCTGGGCAGACATAGTGCGGTGGCAGTGGATTCACTTCTGTGATATCCGTCAAAGTCGCGACTAGCGACGAACCAACAGACCCACGTGACCCTACGAGATAGCCATCGTCGAGAGACTTCTTCACAAGTTTGTGTGAAATTAAATAAATAACACCAAAACCGTGACCAATAATTGACGTCAATTCTTTTTCAATACGAGCCGACACGATTTCAGGTAATTCATCTCCATATAGCTCTTTCGCCCGCGTATAGGTCAATTCTTTAATCTCATCATCTGACCCTTCAATCTTCGGTGCAAACAAATCATCTTTGATTGGTTTGACTTCTCCGATACGTTCGGCAATTGCTTGAGAGTTTTCTACTACGATTTGGTGCGCTGTTTCTGCACCTAAAAAATCAAATGCTTGTAACATCTCATCTGTTGTTCGGAAATGCACTTTCGGGAGCTCATGGCGGTTCAATGGGTTTGCTCCCCCCATACCACTCACTAAAATCTTTCTATAAATTGCATCATTTTCCGTTAAATAGTGAACATTCCCCGTGGCAACAACCGGTTTATTGACACGTTTCCCTAACTTGATCATTTTGCGGATGATGTCTTCTAAGTTCCATTCATCACGCACGAGTTCTAGTTCAATCAAATGCTGATATACTTCTTTCGGATGCACTTCTAAGTAATCATAAAACTTTGCTATTTGCTCCACTTGCTCGAGCGGTTTTTGCATCAATCCCTCAAACACTTCTCCTTTGTCACAGCCTGACCCGATCAGTAAACCTTTTCGGTATTTTTGTAAAGTAGAACGAGTAATGCGGGGGACACGATAGAATGTCTGAACGTGCGAAATCGATACTAGATGAAAGAGATTCTTTAATCCTTCGTCGTTTATGGCAAGAATTGTACAATGTGACGGCCGCCCTCGCTTATACGCGTCGCCTTCTCCTACGTAATCATTCAATTGATTGTGATTGGTGATTCCTTGTTGTTCAGCCTCTTTTAATAAATGAAGAAGTAAATAACCCGTAGCCTCACAGTCATAAATTGCGCGGTGAGCTTGTGTAAGTTCGATATTAAATTTCTTCGCTAAAGAACCAAGTCGATGATTTTTCATTTCTGGATGCAAAAAACGGGCAAGTTCTAATGTATCTATTACTGGATGGTCAAACGTCTCAACGCCACTTTGACGGTACGCCTCATATAAAAAGCCCATATCAAATGAAGCATTGTGAGCGACCACAATTCCAGAACCGATAAATTCATGGAATTCTTTTGTCACTTGAGCAAGTTCCGGTGCATCTTTCACCATATCATCCGTGATACCTGTCAACTCAATCGTCGTTGCGGAAAGTGTTTGATGCGGATTTACAAAGCGTTCAAACTTATCCACTATATTTCCATCTCGAATTTTCACTGCAGCAAGCTCGATGATTTTATCGTAAGTCGCAGAAAGACCTGTCGTCTCCACGTCAAATACGATGAACTCTGCATGCTCAAGTGACTGGTCGATTGCGTCATAGGCAATCGGCACACCGTCATGAACAAGATTCGCCTCTAAGCCAAATATAACTTTAATACCATTCGCTTTCCCAGCTGCATAGGCATCAGGAAACGCTTGGACATTCCCGTGATCTGTGATTGCAATTGCAGGATGCCCCCATTTGGCAGCTTGTTTGATAAGTTCCCCTACAGGCGTTACCGCATCCATCGCACTCATAGGTGAATGCATGTGGAGCTCTACGCGTTTTTTACCTTCAGGTGCTTTGTCTTGCTTCACTTCTGGGCGAATTTCCATCATGTCTTGAGACATCATAATCAAATCACGCACAAACGTATCGTTTTGAATCGATCCACGCGTTCGGATCCACATACCTTTTTTCAGTCGCTCCATCATCTGCACATCTTCCTTGTCTCGTGAGAACATTTTGACAAGAATGGAGTCTGTATAATCCGTAATTTTTGCTGTAAGTAGTGAACGACCACTACGAAGCTCTTTAATTTCAACATCAAATACAAAGCCTTCAACTGTAATACGACGTTCTTCATCTTGGATGCGTCGAATTTCTACGATAGGTTCATCCTGTTTAATTTGGACTCCTAATTGGAACGGTCCTTCAGGTACACTTGATTCACCCGAAGACTGCTCGCGGTTCATCTGGTCTTCAAGTGCTTTGCGGCTAAGCGCTTCTTCTTCTGCACGCTTTTGCTCATGGAATTGACGTTGCATCTCTGCAAGTTTTTCTGGATTCTCATCTAAAATACAATCAAAACGCACATTTTCAATGCCAAGCTTTTTATAGGCAGCTGCAAGATTAGGGAAATATTTGGTCTGCAACGTGCGAAGTTCCAGTTCTTGTGCGCATTTCACTTTGACTAGCTGGCCCTCTACTTGAGGCACTTGAGATGCAAGCAATTCTTTTAAAGGTGGACTCATCTCATAGAATGATTCTACAACATCTAACCAATAAGCCGGAATGACTTCTGCTAGTTGATAGTCACCTGTCAAAGCTATTTCAAGTTCGACAATGGCAATTCCTTTAAAGCGTTCGACTAATCGATTTTTGAATTCATGAAAAATAGGTCCTGGCAATGCTTTTTCACCCGTCAGCCGAAAACACCATACGCGCTCTTTTTTATGTACAGTCAGTTTCTCAAGCTCATAACTATCGAAAGCATCTAAATATGCTTCCTCTTCTAATTCTAATTGTTGCAAAAGTAGCAACATCTTCATTTTATTCGTTTGCACGAACATCCCCCCTTGCCGTAAAAATAAAGGAAAGTTCAACTTGTGAACTTTCCCTTAGACATCATTAAAAGAAAAATCGTTGGATATCATTCCACGTAACAACGATCATGAGAACCATCAGTAACATAATCCCGACAAAGTGGACCATTCCTTCACGTTGCTTATCAACGGGTCGGCCCCGAAGTGCTTCGAATCCGAAGAACAACAAGCGACCTCCGTCAAGTGCTGGAAGAGGAAGTAAATTCATAATTCCTAAGTTAATACTCAACACAGCAGTCCAGTTCATCAAATTAAAGATTCCGAACTTCGCTACTTCTTCTGTTGCTTTATAAATTCCTACTGGTCCTGAGAGATCATCGATAGAAAATTGACCCGTAATCAAGTTACCGAGAAGTTGGAAAATCAACACAGTCCATTCGTACGTTTGGGTTGCCCCGTACGCAAAAGAACCTAAAATCGACTTTTCTAGTGGACTTTGAACGCCGATTTGTCCAATGACTTGTTCCCCGTTCTCTACTGCATTGGGCGTTATTTCAAGAGATAGAGGTTGTCCATCGCGTTCCACATCAAATGTTAGAGGTGTCTCAGGATTCTCTTGAATGATAAGGGCAAGCTCTGACCAACTTGCAACAGACTCTCCGTCAATTGCTGTCACTTCATCGCCTTGAACAAGTCCTGCAACTGCCGCTGGTGAATCGTCAACTACCGAGCTAATCAGCGGCTCATCAGTTGGAATTCCGCGGAAGATTGCAAGTGCTGTAAACACAAGAAACGCTAAAATGAAATTGAATAAAGGTCCTGCAAAAATAGCTAGTGAACGCTGCCCTACCGTTTTCGAGTGGAACTGACGATCATACGGTGCAATTAATGAAACTCTGCCCGACTCATTCACTTTTGCATCACGAGCAATCGTGTAACGGACAAATGTTTCGGACTCATCGTATCCTTCAATGAACATGTCGTTCATTAAATCCGCACGTTCTATTTCTAAAAATTGCATGTCAGGCAAGTAATTCTTTTGATTTAAAACGAGTAAATCCACTTCATTTTTTTCATTTAGGCGAACACCAATCCGGTAACCCGGTTGTAATTCAATGGCATCCAGATCTTCACCCGCCATTCGCACATAACCACCGATTGGTAGCATGCGGATTGTATAAACAGTTTCACCTTTTGTATAGCCAAGTAGTTTGGGTCCCATTCCAATTGCAAACTCTCGTACCATGATTCCAGCACGTTTTGCAAAAATAAAATGCCCCAATTCATGGAAGAAGACAATAGAACCAAATATTAATATAAACGCAATTGCTGTTTCCAAGTTACCCCACCTTCATTTCTCACAGTACGATTAGTGTACCATTTTTTCGACGAATCTTCTCGTTTCAGCATCTACTGTCAAGATGGTCTCTAAGGTCGGATTAGCAGTAACTGTATGCGCTTCAAGAGCTTTTTCAATGAAGGAGTCAATCGCTAAAAACGAAATCTTCTGTTGCAAGAATAGTGCTACTGCTGCTTCATTTGCTGCATTTAAAACAGTCGTTGCTGTTCCACCTGCTTTTCCTGCTTCAATTGCGAGGTGAAGTGCCTTGTAACGCTCTAGATCCATTTTTTCAAAATGCAACTTACCGATTTCCACTAAATCCAAACTTTTCGCTTGTGGCAATGGAAGACGATCAGGATACGTTAAAGCGTACTGAATCGGAACACGCATATCTGGTGTACCTAACTGCGCCATGACACTTGTATCTACAAACTCAATCATGGAATGGATAATACTCTCACGGTGAAGTACAACGTCAATGGAACTGTACGGCATATCAAAGAGTACATGTGCTTCAATGACTTCAAGCCCTTTGTTCATCATCGTTGCTGAATCTATAGTAATCTTACTTCCCATCGACCAGTTCGGGTGATTGAGGGCATCTTGAACGGTTACACCTTCTAATTCCGCACGCGTTTTATCCCGGAAACTTCCACCAGAAGCAGTAATAACTAACTTCTTAATTTGCTTTGGATTTTCACCATTTAAAGCTTGGAATAAAGCGGAATGCTCACTATCCACAGGAAGAATGGCTACATTGTGTTTTTTTGCTGCTGCCATCACGAGATGTCCGGCTGTAACAAGTGTCTCTTTATTTGCTATAGCAATCGTAATGCCTTTTTCAATAGCGCGTAACGTAGGTTGTAGGCCAACACTTCCTAGGACTGCGTTGACAAGTAAATCCGCACCGGACTCACTCGCTACAGCTACTAAGCCCTCGCATCCCCAGACTACTTCTGTAGAAGGGAGATCTTCTTGTAGTGCTTTCACATCTGCTTGATTTGCTACAGAGAGCAAAGGCACCGAGAATTCTCGAGCGATTGCACGTGCTGCATCGACTTGTTGACCGACAGAAAAGGCGACAAGTTCGAATTGCTCAGGATGTGTACGCAATACATCTAATGTTTGTTGACCGATAGAACCAGTGGCTCCTAATAAACTAATTTTCTTCATTCATCTACTCCTCAGATGGTGACATTAAATAAAGTGTAAAAAGTGTAGTAAAGGAATTACGAATAATAAGGAATCGAATCGATCAAGGATACCACCGTGACCCGGTAGTAAAGTACCCGAGTCTTTCACGTGATAATGGCGCTTAATAGCGGACTCGGCAAGATCACCGAACTGACCAATAATAGAAGCCGTAATCGTCACAAGAACAAGTTGCAGAAGTGTATCTGCAAAAGGGAATAACCAGTTTAGCAAGAAAGCAAAAACTAGCGCTGCAACAACTCCACCGTAAAATCCTTCAACTGTTTTATTTGGAGAAATCTCCGGCCAAAGTTTTTTCTTTCCAATCTTTCTTCCGGTAAAGTAGGCCCCTGAGTCTGTCGTCCAAACTATAAGTAAAGCAAAGACCACATAAATGAGTCCATCCATACGTGTCTCAATTAAATAGTAAAAACAAATACCGATGTACATCATTCCAAAAAAGACGAATGCTGCGTCATCATATGTAAATGTATTTTTCACAAGTACTGCATACAACAAAAGCATGAAAACTAATACGTAAACAAAAGTCATTTTATCGTGACCTGTCCAGCCAAGCAACGTCTCTTCATATTGAGTTGGTACTAGTAGCACATATAAATTTATGAGTGCTAAGAACCCTGGAATTGATTTCAAACGAATTTGTTTCATTCTCAAAATTTCATAAAGAGCAATTGTAGCAATCAAATAGATCGCCACCGCAAAAACAATGCCCCCCACCCATATGATGGGAATGAACAGCGCCAGAGCAATTAACGCTGTAATAATACGTTCTTTCATTTCTTAGTTTCCTCCAGTCCACCATAGCGACGGTTTCTCGATTGATAAACCGAGACCGCTTCTCTTAAACAAGCTTCATCAAAGTCTGGCCACAAAACATCTGTGAAGAAAAACTCTGTATAGGCAAGTTGCCAGAGCATGAAGTTGCTTAGACGAACTTCCCCGCTCGTTCGAATCAATAAGTCCGGTGCCATCAAATCTTTCGTCATCAAGTGTTCTTCTATACAAGTTTCCGTAATATCTTCTGGTGCTAATTCGCCTGTTTGTACAGCCTCAGAAATTGTCTTCACTGCCTGTAGAATTTCTGCTCGACTTCCATAGTTCAGTGCAAAATTTAAAATCAGGCCGGTATTGTTCTTTGTTCCATCAATTGCTTTTTGAACAGCTCGTTTAGTGTGCTCTGGTAGTGAGTGAAAGTCTCCCATAATCTGAACACGAACATTTTGTTCAATCAGTTCCGGCAAATAAGTACCTAAAAATTCTTCAGGTAGACGCATTAAAAATTCGACCTCTTTTTTAGGTCGAGACCAGTTCTCTGTAGAAAATGCATAGAGCGTTAGTACTTGTACACCAAGATCATTGGCATATCGTGTGATTTTACGAACAGTTTTCATTCCCTCATGATGGCCTGCTATCCGTGGAAGGGCACGCTTTGTTGCCCAGCGACCATTTCCGTCCATGATGATGGCAATGTGGGACGGCACAGGACCTGTGACAGGCACCTCTTCCTTTTGAGTGAAAAGCTTTTTAAACATAAATTGGTTCCTCCAAACGCTCGTATCAAAACATATATATCCTATCATACCAAATTTCATACAGCATTGAGTTGTATTTTTTTACTTTCACCATATGAACGCGATTTTGAGCAGAAGGTTTCAAAGAAAAAGAAAAGCATCCTCCTAAGAGGACGCCTGAGATTAGATTTCCATGATTTCGTTTTCTTTTTCTTTTGCAAGTTCATCTATTTTCGCAATATAGGAATCCGTTAGTTTCTGAACGTCATCTTGGAAGCTGCGAAGATCATCTTCTGTAATTTCACCGTTCTTTTCTAACTTCTTCAAATCTTCATTTCCATCACGGCGGACATTTCGGATATGAACTTTTGCTTCTTCTGCTTCTTTCTTCACCTGTTTCGCAAGGTCTTTACGACGTTCTTCCGTCAAAGCAGGTACAGCTAAACGAATCACCGAACCATCGTTCGTAGGAGAAATCCCTAAATCAGATTTCATAATTGCTTTCTCAATATCATTGATCACAGTTTTGTCGTATGGTTGGATGACTAGAAGACGAGCTTCTGGCGTAGAAATACCAGCCATTTGATTAATTGGTGTTGGTGAACCATAGTAGTCTACTGTAATTTTGTCTAGTAGAGAAGCGTTGGCACGTCCTGCACGAATTGTTGCGATTTCACGTGAAAAGGCACCTACTGACTTTTCCATTTTATCTTTCGTTTGGTCAATTACTTGCTTCGTCATTATGAATTCCTCCTTACGACAGTCCCAATTGTTTCACCGAGTGCTGCCTTTTTAATATTACCGTTTTCCATAATTGAGAATACAATAAGATCAATATCGTTGTCCATACATAGAGTAGACGCCGTTGAGTCCATTACTTGAAGCCCATTTTGAATAACTTCTAAGAACGACAGATTCTCGTATTTCACAGCAGTTGGATCTACCATTGGATCAGCAGAATATACGCCATCCACATTATTTTTTGCCATCAAGATGACATCTGCTTCGATTTCCGCTGCGCGTAGTGCAGCTGTTGTATCTGTTGAGAAGTACGGGTTGCCGGTACCTGCTGCAAAAATGACAACACGCCCTTTTTCTAAATGACGAATCGCTTTACGGCGAATGTAAGGTTCTGCTACTTGACGCATCTCGATGGATGTTTGAACACGTGATTCTACACCTGTTTTCTCAAGTGCATCTTGTAGAGCAAGTGAATTCATAACCGTTGCAAGCATCCCCATATAGTCTGCTGTTGCACGGTCCATGCCCATCTCACTGCCTACTTTTCCGCGCCAGATATTTCCGCCGCCCACGACTACAGCTACCTCGATACCTAAATCTACTACCTCTTTCACTTGTTCAGCAACAGATTTAATGATGGCTGGCGATAAACCAAACCCTTGCTCTCCTGCAAGAGCCTCTCCGCTCAGCTTTAATACGATTCGTTTATATTGTGGTGTCGTCATTTATATCCTCCCAGATTTTGTCTTGAAAAATAGGGAACACACAGGTGTGTTCCCTACTGGCCTGTTGTTATTGAATTAGTTTCCTTTAACTTGGCTCATAACTTCTTCAGCGAAGTTGTCTTCACGTTTTTCGATTCCTTCACCAACAGCGTAACGAGTGAATGATACTAACTCTCCGCCAGTAGCTTTTACGAAATCACGAACTTTTTGATCTGGGTTTTTAACGAATGATTGATCAAGTACACATACATCTTCAAAGTACTTGCCAAGGCGTCCTTCTACCATTTTTGCAACGATATTTTCTGGTTTACCTTCGTTAAGAGCTTGCTCAGTTAATACTTTGCGCTCACGCTCAACTTCTTCTTCAGAAACTTCGTCACGTGAGATGTATTGTGGGTTTAGTGCAGCGATGTGCATTGCAACGTCTTTCGCTGCTGCTTCGTCAGTTGTTCCTTCAAGAAGTGCAAGAACACCAATACGTCCGCCCATGTGTAAGTATGGTCCGAAAGCATCTGTGTCTGTTTTTGTTTTGATTTCAAAACGACGAAGAGTGATTTTTTCACCAATTTTTGCTACAGCGTTAGAGATGTAGTTCTCCACTGTAGAACCGTTTTCCATTGTTGAAGCCAAAGCTTCTTCAACAGTAGCTGGCTCAGTAGCTAAAAGGTGAGCAGAAAGATCTTTAACAACCGTTTGGAAGTTTTCGTTTTTCGCAACGAAATCCGTTTCTGCATTAACTTCTACTAATACTGCTTTGTTACCTTGTACTTCGATTGCTGTAATACCTTCAGCAGCAATGCGATCTGCTTTTTTAGCTGCAGAAGAAAGACCTTTTTCACGTAAGAAATCAACAGCTGCGTCCATATCGCCGTTTGTTTCTACTAATGCTTTTTTACAGTCCATCATACCTGCGCCTGTTTTTTCACGTAATTCTTTTACCATTTGAGCTGTAACTGCCATGTTAAGTTCCTCCTAGTCAAGTTCTTAAAAAAAGGTGATAAGTGGGTTGGCCGCTTATCACCTGTTTGTGTTAAAAATTACTCAGCTGCTACTTCTTCAGTAGATTCAGCAAGTTCTTCACCTTGTTTTGCTTCAAGTAAAGCGTCTGCCATTTTACCAGTTAGAAGTTTTACAGCACGGATTGCATCGTCGTTAGCTGGGATTACGTAATCAATTTCATCTGGATCACAGTTTGTATCAACGATACCTACGATTGGGATGTGTAATTTGATTGCTTCAGCAACAGCGATACGCTCTTTGCGTGGGTCTACAACAAACATAACGTCTGGTAGAGATTTCATATCACGAACTCCGCCTAAGAATTTCACTAAGCGCTCGTGTTCTTTTTTAAGTTGAACTACTTCTTTTTTAGGAAGTACAGCAAAAGTACCGTCTTCTTCCATTTTTTCGATTTGCTTCATACGAGCAACACGTTTTTGGATAGTGCCGAAGTTTGTAAGTGTTCCACCTAACCAACGTTGGTTGATGTAGTAGTTACCTGAACGTTCTGCTTCTTCCTTGATTGCTTCTTGTGCTTGCTTTTTCGTACCAACGAATAGGACTTTACCGCCTTCTTCGCCAACTTGACGCATGTAAGCATAAGCTTCTTCTAATTTTTTCACCGTTTTTTGAAGATCGATGATGTAGATGCCGTTACGCTCAACGAAGATGTATTTCTTCATTTTCGGGTTCCAGCGGCGAGTTTGGTGACCAAAGTGTACACCAGCCTCAAGTAGTTGTTTCATAGAGATTACTGACATGATATTTCCTCCTATTGGTTTAAACTTCCGCCATTCTTCCTGTGACCAAACGACCCGTAGGCACCTGCTTGGCCATCTGAATAGCGTGTATAATCATACCGTCTTATAATGTACCATACATTGGACAAGTTGACAACAAAAAACCTTAGTTTTAAAACAAAAAACTCCCTCCAGCTATGGAGAGAGTAGAAACGTTAAAATTATAGTTTCATGTTTTCAAGTTCTTCTAAGAACTTGTTGTTAAGAACCTTGATATATGTTCCCTTCATACCCAAAGAACGTGATTCGATAACACCAGCAGACTCCAATTTACGCAGTGCGTTTACAATAACAGAACGTGTGATTCCAACGCGGTCTGCAATTTTTGAAGCTACTAATAGACCTTCATTACCATTCAACTCTTCGAAAATGTGCTCGATTGCTTCAAGCTCACTGTAAGATAGTGAATTGATTGCCATTTGCACAACTGCTTTGCTGCGTGCTTCAAGTTCAATCTCTTCTGATTTCTCACGAAGAATTTCCATACCTACAACTGTAGCACCGTATTCAGCAAGGATTAAATCATCATCGCCGAATGCTTGTTTGATACGCGCTAAGATTAAAGTACCTAGACGCTCACCGCCACCGTTGATTGGCACGATTGTAGTCAGACCTTCTTTGAATAAATCTTTATTTTCGACCGGGAACGCAGTAAACTCGCTCTCTACGTCCAAGTTTGAAGATGTTTCAGTAATTTTGAATAAGTTTTTAGTATACACTTCTGGGAACTGACGATCTTCTAACATACGAATCATACGATCGTTGTCGATTTGTTGATTGATATCAAACCCTAAAAGTTTCCCTTTACGGCTTACGATAAATACGTTACACTCAATTACTTGTGATAACGACTCAGCCATTTCTTTAAAGTTTACTTGTTGCCCAGCAGACGCTTGGAGCATCGAATTGATCTTACGTGTTTTTTCTAATAGATTCATTATGAACCTCCATTTTAAATTTTTTCTATTTATAAAATATTCTAAAGCTTTTTAATTGTTTTTAAAACAAAAAAGTTTCATTTATAAGATAAATTGTGACAAATCTTTGTTTTTTACGATATTTTTGAGCTTACTGTCCACAAATGCCGGTGTAATGTCTATGTGGGCAGGAGAAATGTCTGATGCCTCATAGGATAAATCTTCCATTACCTTCTCAAGCAGTGTATGCAAGCGGCGCGCCCCAATGTTGTCTGTCTCCTGATTCACTTCAAATGCAAGTTCACCAATCCGCTCAATCGCCTCATCCGTAAACTCTATTTCGATACCTTCTGTAGCAAGTAACGCAACATACTGCTGAATCAAAGAATGATTCGGCTCTTTTAAAATTCGAACGAAATCGTCTTTCGTTAACTTTTCGAGTTCAACCCGAATCGGGAAACGTCCTTGCAGTTCAGGAATCAAGTCGGACGGTTTTGCCATATGGAACGCACCTGCTGCGATAAACAAGATATAATCTGTTTTGACAGCTCCATATTTTGTGGCAATTGTTGAACCTTCGACGATTGGTAAGATGTCACGCTGCACACCTTCGCGCGAAACATCTGCACCTTGTCCAGATTTTGCAGCGATTTTATCAAACTCATCAATGAAGATGATGCCATCTTGTTCAGCTTTTTCAATAGCAGCTTGATTCACTTCATCGGTATCTAATAGCTTGCTGGCTTCTTCAAGAATCAATACACGTCTTGCATCTTTTACCTTCATTTTGCGTTTTTTCTTCTTTTTCGGCATGAAGTTTGAAAGCATGTCTTGCATTTGTGCTCCTTGCCCTTGATCCGCACCTGGCATCATATCGAATAGGGACGGTGTAGCTTCTGTTACACTAACAGTCACTTCTTCTTCCTCTAAAAGTCCGGCTTTTAACTTTTCAGCAATTTCACTACGTTTCAATCGTACGGATGAATCTTCCTCTTCTTCTTGCTCAACACGACCACCAAGCAATGCTTCGAAAGGATTCGACGGATTGGATTTCTTTTTTAATGAAGGCACTAAATATTTTACAAGTTGTTCTTCTGCTAAGCGCTCTGCTTGCGGACGAACTTGCTCAGTTTTTTCATCTTTTACAAGTCGAATAGACGCTTCTACTAAGTCTCGCACCATTGACTCCACGTCTCTACCCACATAGCCGACCTCTGTAAACTTGGTTGCTTCTACTTTAATAAAAGGTGCACGCGTCAATTTTGCAATTCGTCGTGCAATTTCTGTCTTCCCAACACCCGTCGGACCAATCATCAACATGTTTTTCGGTACAACTTCTTGTTGTAATTCTTCACTCAAGAGTTTCCGGCGATAGCGATTGCGCAAGGCAATAGATATTGCTTTTTTCGCTTCGTCCTGACCTATAATGTAGCGGTCTAAATAGGCTTTTGTTTGTTTAGGCGTTGTCTCTTTCGTCATGATCGATCGCCTCCAAAATAATATTGTGGTTCGTAAATACACAGATATCTGCTGCAGTTTCAAGAGCAGCATGTGCAATTTCTTTTGCAGTTAGGGCGTCACCGCTGAACTTCTTCAAAGCACGACCAGCTGCAAGCGCATAGTTTCCACCAGAGCCAATCGCTAAGATCCCATCATCTGGTTCGATCACTTCACCCGTACCTGATACAAGTAAGAGTGTATCTTTGTTCATTACGAGTAGCATCGCTTCTAATTGACGCAACATCTTATCTCCGCGCCATTCTTTTGCAAGCTCGACTGCGGCACGCTGAAGATTGCCGTTGTACATCTCAAGTTTCGCTTCAAATTTCTCAAAAAGTGTAAACGCATCTGCAACTGACCCTGCAAATCCGGCTACGACTTGCCCATTGAATAAGCGGCGTACTTTTTTTGCTGTATGCTTCATTACGACTTGATTTCCAAGTGTGACTTGCCCGTCCCCTGACATTGCCGACTGCCCTTTATGCTGTATCGCAAATATTGTAGTTGCATGAATTGTCATTCCGTGTGCCTCCTATGCGCGTGGATGCGAATTTTTATAAGTTGTAAGTAAATGATCTTTTGTTACATGGGTATAGATTTGTGTAGAGCTTAAGCTGCTGTGGCCGAGTAGTTCCTGAACAGTCCGCATGTCCGCTCCGTTATTTAACAAATGTGTTGCAAATGTGTGGCGTATCATGTGCGGATAAATCGACTTAGTTAACGTGCTCTTTTTCACAATTTCCTGAAGAATGTAGCGAACACCCATGTCCGTAAGTGGTTCGCCGCGATTATTCACAAATAGTTTATCGTGTTGCGTGTTCTTCATTAACCGAGGACGCGCTACTTCTAAATAAGTTTCAAGTGCACTTACTGCAAAGCTTCCAATGGGGATGTAGCGCTCTTTACGACCCTTTCCCATTACCCGGACGATTCCATACGGTAAATCAACCGCTGAAACTTCAAGTTCCGTCAGTTCACTAACACGCATGCCCGTTGCATACAACAGTTCAAGTAATGCTATGTTGCGAATATTAAGAGGTTTCTCCCCTTGTGCGGCTGTAAACAATGCTTCTAGCTCTTCCTCATAAAAGAACTGAGGAAGTTTTTTTTGTTGTTTTGGGTGGAACAGCGCTTGGAACGCATCTGAATTCACGTCTCGTTCTTTCGAAAGATACGTAAAAAATGTCCGGATGGCTGAAATTTTGCGTGAAATCGATGTACGTGCAAGTTTCGCATTATAAAGTTTTGTCACATACAGACGTGCATGCAAATATTCTACTTCTTCAAAGGATGTAATTGCTTCTTCATTCAAAAAAGTGATGAACTGATTAATATCATTTTCGTATTCTTTTACAGTATGCGGAGAATAGTTCTTATCAAGTTGAATAAATTCAATAAAATCACGTACTTCTGGACGTTCCATTGGTCATCCTCCTCCACGTAAAAACCCCTAAGATTATATCAATCTGTAGGGGCAACTTCAATTAAAGTGAATTAGTCTTCACAAAATTTTGAATTGTTGTAAGTGCTCGGTCAGCCAATTTTTCAGCTTTAACCTTCTTATCACGGATACGTTCAGGTAAGTTCGGGAACAAACCAAAGTTAATGTTCATTGGTTGGAAGTTCTTCGAATCTGCTTCCGTGATATACCGTGCCATACTGCCAAGCGCTGTTTCAGATGGGAATACAACTAACTCTTCACCTTGCACTAAACGCGCTGCATTGATTCCAGCTAATAAGCCACTTCCCGCAGACTCTACATATCCTTCGACACCTGTCATTTGACCTGCGAAGAAAATGTTGCGGTTAGCTTTCAACTGGTAAGTTGGCTCAAGTACTGTTGGTGAATTAATAAACGTGTTTCGGTGCATCACACCGTAACGCACGATTTCAACATTTTCAAGTCCAGGAATCAGTTGAAGGACTTCCTTTTGAGGTCCCCATTTCAAATGTGTCTGGAATCCAACAATGTTATAAAGCGTTCCAGCCGCATCATCTTGACGAAGTTGAACGACTGCAAACGGACGCTTACCCGTTTTCGGATCTTCAAGACCCACTGGCTTCATCGGTCCGAATAATAAAGTTTTACGTCCACGAGATGCCATCACTTCAACAGGCATACATCCTTCAAAATAAATCTCTTTTTCGAATTCTTTAAGAGGCACGACTTCTGCCTCTACTAAAGCATCATAGAAACGGTCGAATTCTTCTTCTGTCATTGGACAGTTCAAATACGCTGCTTCGCCTTTATCATAACGAGACTTCAGGTAGACTTTGTCCATATCGATACTGTCTTTTTCAACGATTGGCGCTGCTGCATCGTAAAAGTAAAGATAGTCTTGTCCAGTCAGCTCTTTCACTTTTTCTGCAAGTGCAGGCGACGTAAGAGGTCCCGTTGCAATAATAGTGATACCTTCTGGAATATCTGTCACTTCTTCGTTAACGATTTCAATATTTGGATGGTTACGAATCGTCTCTGTAACGCGTCCAGCAAAATCGTGACGATCGACCGCAAGTGCTCCACCTGCAGGCACTGCACTGTTATCTGCTGAATGAATAATTAATGAATCGAGCATACGCATCTCTTCTTTAATCACACCGACAGCATTCGTCAAATTATTGGCACGCAAAGAATTGGAACAAACTAACTCTGCAAATTTATCTGTATGGTGAGCAGGTGTTTGCTTCACAGGTCGCATTTCATAAAGTTTCACTTGAATACCGCGTTTTGCTAACTGCCAAGCCGCCTCGCTCCCTGCGAGGCCGGCTCCGATTACGTTTACTGTTTGAGTCATGAGGTAAATGCCTTCTTTCTAACTTTGTACTTCTTCTTTGTAATCACAAGATACACATTGAATTTGAACGCCTTTTTTCAGCTTCTTCTCAACAAGCATCTCTTCACACTTCGGACATGGACGATTGATTGGCTTGTCCCAAGAGACGAAGTCACATTCTGGGAACTGATCACATCCGTAGAAGATTCGCTTCGTTTTACTTTTACGCTCTAGAAGTTGACCTTTTTGACACTTCGGACAAGGTACGCCAATTTCTTTTACAATTGCTTTCGTGTTACGGCAGTCTGGGAAGTTGCTGCACGCCATGAATTTCCCGTAGCGTCCCAGTTTATAAACCATAGGAGATCCACATTTTTCACAGTCTTCGCCAGTCGGCTCATCTTTGATTTCAATCTTTTCCATCTCTTCATCTGCGTGCTTGACATGTTTTTCAAATCCACCGTAGAAACGGTCGATGAGTTTGATCCATTCGATCTGACCTTCTTCAATCAAGTCCAGATCTTTCTCCATTTGTGCTGTGAACTCGATATTGATGATATCTGGGAAGAATTCCGTCATTAATTCATGCACGATTGTTCCAAGTTCTGTTGGCACAAAACGTTTCGTTTCAAGTTGTACATACCCACGTTTTTGAATCGTATCTAAAGTTGGTGCGTAAGTCGACGGACGACCTATTCCAAGTTCTTCAAGCGTTTTCACAAGACGCGCTTCCGTATAACGTGGTGGTGGCTGTGTAAAGTGCTGCTTCGGATCGATCAGCGCTGCCTTTACTTTTTCACCCTCTGTAAGTTCTGGCAGAAGTTTATCTTTGTCATCAATTTGATCGTCCGATCCTTCAACATACACTTTCATGAATCCAGCAAACTTGACTTGAGAGCCGTTTGCTCGGAATAGTACGTTTTGATTCACAAGGTCAACAGCAACTGTATCTAAAACAGCTGATGCCATCTGACTTGCAATAAAACGTTCCCAAATCAATTTATAGAGGCGATATTGATCACGCGATAATAGAGATTTGACTTCATCCGGCGTACGAAGGGCACTTGTCGGACGAATCGCTTCATGTGCATCTTGTGTTTTTTTAGTTGATTTGGCAGCTTGGGCAGTCGATAAAAACTCTTTCCCATACTTGCCTTCAATGTAACCTGTTGCTTCTGCTTTTGCACTATCCGAGATACGAGTTGAATCTGTACGCATATACGTAATGAGACCTACAGTACCTTGTTTTTTACCTAAGTCGATTCCTTCGTACAACTGTTGTGCAAGTATCATGGTTTTTCGAGCACGGAAGTTCAATTTACGTGCTGCTTCCTGTTGTAGAGACGATGTTGTAAAGGATGGAGATGGGTTGCGTTTACGTTCTTTCTTGACAACTTTGTCCACTGTAAACTGCTTGCCCTTCATTGATTTTAAGACAGCATCTACATCTTCTTGCGAGGTCAATTTTTTCTTTTCGGATTTATCTCCGTAATAGACAGCTTCAAAACGACTTTTTCCTTTTTCAAACTCTGCCTCAATTGACCAATATTCTTCTGGAATAAATGCCTTGATTTCATTTTCACGGTCGATGATCAACCGCAATGCTACAGATTGAACCCGCCCTGCAGACAATCCTTTTTTGACTTTCTTCCATAGAATTGGGCTAATATTGTACCCAACTAATCGATCGAGTACACGGCGTGCTTGTTGTGCATCGACTAGATCACGATTTAGCGGTCTAGGATGTTTGAACGACTCTATGACCGCATCTTTTGTAATTTCATTAAATACCACACGACAATCTGAATCTGCATCGATGGATAATGCATTTGCTAAATGCCACGCAATTGCCTCTCCCTCTCTGTCGGGGTCAGCTGCGAGATAGACTTTTTTAGCTTTTTTAGCTGCTGTTTTCAGTTCTTGTAAGATGGGACCTTTCCCGCGAATGGTAATATACTTCGGTTGATAGTTATTTTCTACATCGACTCCCATTTGACTACGGGGTAAATCAATAACGTGGCCAACTGAAGCTTTTACTTTGTATTTCTTCCCCAAATATTTTTCAATTGTTTTAGCTTTTGCTGGGGACTCTACGATTACTAGATAATCTGACATAATTGGCCTCCTTTAAATAGAAGGTAATCCGCTTCACGATAAAAACAAATACCTGATGCAAAATGTATAACAGTTTTAAAGCGATTGCAAGGTTTTTCATTTCAAAGCTTTTGAACGTGGCAAGATTTGCTCTGAAAAATCTTCGCTAGAATGGACAAGTGTTGCCCCTTGTTGGACCAAGCTATGAGGGCCAGAACTGAGAGTAGAAAATATGGAACCAGGAACTGTATACACCTCTTTTCCAAGATCTAAAGCAAAGTCAACAGTTGACATCGTTCCACTTTTCAACTCTGCTTCAGTTATAAAAATCCCTTTAGAAAGTGCACTAATGACGCGGTTCCTTGCAATAAATTGATGGGGTTGAGGCGGTGTGTTCGGAGGGTATTCCGTGACAAGCAAATGATTTTTTGCTAGTTCTGAAAATAAAGCTATGTTTTGTTTCGGATAAGGATAGTGAAATCCTGACCCGAGTACAGCTACAGTATTCACACCATGTTCTATTGCAATTTTGTGCGCATGCGTATCCGCTCCAATTGCCAGTCCACTGCAAATGGTTAAATCGGCCGCTTTAAACTGTGGCATAAAGTAGTCGATGATATCGTGTGTATACGAAGTTGCTTTGCGAGAACCGATGATGGCAAGCATGGAATTCGTAAGGAGTTGTTTATTCCCTCTTAAATAAAGCACAGCTGGTGGGTCGTGAAGCTCTTTTAAAAGTGGAGGGTAGTCCGGGTCAAGATAAGTAACTACCGCTACGTCAGACGCCGCATAATAGCTTTCAAATGGAAACAAACTGGCTGTCCTATAGTTTTCTTTAACTATTGTGGGTAGATGATCCTGCAGATTATTAGCAAGAAAAGTAGAAATTTGGTTGAAACGGGGCCAAGGCCAAGGAATCAGACTATGGAGGGCGAGAAGTTTTTGGCGGTCGTTCACATATCACCTCGAGGTTAGATTTGGGGATAAAAAAAGATACGGCGTGTGCCGTATCTCTAATAT
The DNA here is from genome assembly GCF_041475995.1 of Chryseomicrobium imtechense. Taxonomy (NCBI): domain Bacteria; kingdom Bacillati; phylum Bacillota; class Bacilli; order Caryophanales; family Caryophanaceae; genus Chryseomicrobium; species Chryseomicrobium imtechense. Next base: position 178,600 of record NZ_JBGOBM010000001.1, read on the forward strand.
TAGTGTGTTTTACACGCGTCGTAAAGACCCGCTTCTTTAATTGCTTCAATTAAAGTTTCACCGATTACAGATGGAGTTGCTGCAACTTTCATACCAGCATCTTTCATAGCGCTGATTTTGCCTTCTGCAGTTCCTTGTCCACCTGAGATGATAGCTCCAGCGTGACCCATACGTTTTCCTGGAGGTGCAGTTTGCCCACCAATGAATCCGACTACAGGTTTTTTCATGTTCGCTTTGATCCACTCAGCCGCTTCTTCTTCTGCTGTTCCGCCGATCTCACCGATCATTACCACTGCATACGTATCTTCATCTTCGTTGAATGCTTTCAGAACATCGATAAAGTTTGTCCCGTTTACAGGGTCTCCACCGATACCGACAGCAGTCGTTTGACCAATGCCTTCTTGTGTTAACTGGTGAACAGCTTCATACGTAAGTGTACCAGAGCGTGAAACAACTCCGACGTGACCTTTTGTATGGATGTAACCAGGCATGATTCCAATTTTACATTCGTCAGCTGTGATGACACCAGGGCAGTTAGGACCGACCAAGCGTGTCTTTTTACCTTCCATGTAACGTCGCACATTGACCATGTCAAGAACTGGAATATGCTCAGTGATACAAATTGCCATATCAAGCTCAGCATCAACCGCTTCTAAAATTGCATCAGCCGCAAATGGTGCAGGTACATAAATAACAGAAACATTAGCGCCTGTAGCTTTTACAGCTTCTTCAACTGTGTTAAATACTGGCACGCCTTCAACTTCCGTACCGCCTTTACCAGGTGTAACACCTGCAACGATTTTCGTACCGTACTCAATCATTTGTTTTGTATGGAAAAGAGCAGTTGAGCCCGTGATTCCTTGAACGAGTACTTTCGTATCTTTATTAATATATACGCTCATTTTATCTCCCTGCCTTTCTTATCCTACAAGTTTCACGATTTTTTGTGCGCCGTCAGCCATAGAATCAGCTGCGATGATGTTAAGACCTGATTCGTTCAACATTTTCTTACCAAGGTCTACGTTTGTACCTTCAAGACGAACAACAAGTGGTACTTGTAGTCCAACTTCTTTTGCTGCGATAATAACACCTTCAGCAATAACGTCACACTTCATGATTCCGCCAAAGATATTAACAAAAATACCTTTTACGTTTTTATCAGAAAGAATGATTTTGAATGCTTCTGTTACTTTCTCAGCTGTCGCACCGCCCCCAACGTCCAGGAAGTTAGCGGGTGATCCGCCGTAATAGCTGATCGTATCCATTGTTGCCATAGCAAGTCCGGCACCGTTAACCATACATCCGATGTTTCCATCTAATGAGATGTAGCTAAGGTCATATTTAGAAGCTTCGATTTCTTTTGCATCTTCTTCATCATAGTCACGCATTTCCATAATTTCTGGATGACGGTACAATGCATTCGCATCAAAGTTGAATTTTGCATCAAGCGCGATAACTTGATCGTCACCTGTCACAACAAGTGGGTTGATCTCAACGATTGCAGCATCTTTTTCAACATATACTTTGTAAAGACCCAACATGAATTTTACAGCTTTGTTGACAAGCTTAGCAGGAATGTTCATGTTGAACGCCATGCGACGCGCTTGGAAGCCTGTAAGACCAACAACTGGATCGATTTCTTCGTAGAACAAACGCTCAGGCGTGTTTGCTGCTACTTCCTCGATATCCATACCGCCTTCTTCAGAACCCATAAGCGTTACACGAGAAGTTGCACGATCTAATACAAGCCCGATGTAATATTCTTTTTGAATATCGCTACCTTCTTCGATATAAATGCGTTTTACTTCTTTACCTTCAGGACCTGTTTGGTGCGTTACAAGAACTTTACCGATCAGTTCTTTCGCGTATTCACGTACTTCGTCAAGATTTTTTGCAATCTTAACGCCGCCTGCTTTACCGCGACCACCTGCGTGAATTTGAGCTTTGACAACTGTTACTGCTGCGCCTAATTCTTTCGCTGCTTTAACTGCTTCTTCTGGTGAGAAAGCAACGATTCCGTTTGGCACTGCAACTCCATATTGACGTAGCAATTGTTTTCCCTGGTATTCATGGATATTCATTGTGCGTCCTCCAATCGAACTATTGAGTTTACTACCTTCCCCATTGTATAAAACCTGTCACAATATGTCCATAAAAGTCTGAAACTGCGAATTTTCAATCTTCTCTCATAAATTGAACGAGTGTTTTGATTGGCTCAAACGAGTGACGATGTTCAGGACAAATCCCATACGTATCGATTGCTTGAAGGTGAACAGCTGTGCCATACCCAGAATGCTTGTCAAACCCGTACTGTGGATAGTCTAGTGCAAGTTGCTCCATATACGCATCACGCGTTGTTTTAGCAAGAATTGAGGCTGCTGCAATCGACAAACTACGCGCATCTCCTTTAATCAAATCGTAGCATGGCTGCTCAATCGGAAGTGGCATTGCATCTGACAGGACGATGTCAGGTTTTACTTGTAACCCTCCGATTGATGCCAACATGGACTGACGAGTTGCCTCATAAATATTCAATCGGTCGATCTCTTGTCGCGGTTGGATATGAACAGCGTAGCTTACAGCATGCTCTTTAATTAACTCGGCAAGCGCTTCTCGTATTTTTTTCTTGAGCTGCTTTGAATCGTTGACATCGACGAGTGCCTCAGTGTTTTTTGGCAAAATGACTGCTGCTGTTACTACTGGCCCTGCAAGTGGTCCTCTCCCGGCTTCGTCGACTCCAGCAACGAGTCCTTCTCCAAACGTTGAATCAAATTCATGACGAGCTTTATAGTCTGACCATTTTTGTTGTTCTTTCTGTACTTTCCGGTCGAATGATGCCAGTAGTTTTTTTACACCTGTGCGTTCATCTGACCGAAGTGCTGTGATCCATTCCTCTTCACTGGTTGCAGCTACTAGCTTTTCTTTAATTAGTTTTAGTGATTCCAACTAGACTCCTCCTACATAAAAAACCCTTTGGAACTATTCCAAAGGGGCTTCGTCTTCTACAAAATCAAATGTCAAGCGACCAAGATGCTCATTTCGGACATCTCGAACGATAAGTTCTGCAACAGCGTCATAATCCACTTCTCCACCTGTTGCGTATACCTTACGTAGTTGACCGATATGATTAAACACTTGTTCTAAGTCGTCTCCCACTGTTTCAAGTTGAAAACGTTCTTGTAAACGTTCTGGGTAATGCGCTTCTAAAAATCGAAGGGCATATACGGCTAAGTCTTCCATACGAAGAACTGCATCTTTGATAGCGCCTGACAAAGCGAGTTTAAAGCCGATTTGCTGGTCTTCAAACTTTGGCCAAAGAATCCCAGGTGTATCTAGAAGCTCTAGTTCTTTTGCGATTTTGATCCATTGTTGCGACTTTGTAACACCTGGTGTATTTCCTGTTCGGGCGATATTCTTTTTCGCAAACCGGTTAATCAATGTTGACTTCCCAACGTTTGGAATCCCTAAAATCATCGCACGAATCGCGCGTGGTTTCATTCCACGAGACTTCATGCGGTCAAACTTTGGTTTCAAAAGTACACGTGTTTCTTTTAAAACTTTTTCAAGATCTTTTCCCTCAAATGAATTGATGGCAACAGCTTGTATACCTTGAGTAGCGTAGTATTCGATCCATTTAGCTGTCTCGCGCTCATCCGCCATATCAGCTTTCGTTAAAATCATCAATTTTGTCTTTTGATGAACAATTTGCTCGAGCATTGGATTACGTGAAGAAACTGGTAGACGTGCATCTACCAGTTCGAAAACGATGTCCACAAGCTTTAAGTTTTCTGTTACTTCCCGGCGTGCTTTTGCCATATGTCCCGGGAACCATTGAATCGTCATTGTGACACCTCTACTTTACAATACTAATATCTTCTAACGGCCAAAAAATCAAACTTGTCGTCCCGATGATTTCATCTTCTGGAACGAGGCCGATTGCGCGACTATCTTTTGAATAACGACGGTTATCCCCCATTACGAAGAAATACCCCTCTGGGATTTCTGAAAGCTGTGTAAGCTCCTCTAAAGTGAAGTTTTCTGTGAGTGTTCCTTCTGTAATCTCAGCTTTATACTGATCCAGATAAGGCTCCGGCACAGCTTCACCATTGATGTACAGTTGATCATCTTCATACGCAATATGGTCCCCTGGCAGTCCAATAATACGTTTAATGTAATTTTTCTGCTCTGGTGCGTGGAACACAACGATTTCAAAGCGCTCTGGCGTACCGATGTCGTAGCCAATTTTGTTCACGACCATACGGTCACCATTGTTTAAGGTGGGCATCATGGATTCCCCGTCAACTACGATTGGTGTGAATAGAAAGAAACGAATCAATGCTGCAATACTAAATGCAATTAAAATTGCTTTTGCCCATTCCCATACTTCATTTTTCTTTTTGGCTGTTTCCATTCGCTCAGCTCTCCCCTCACCTTCTATCTTACAAAAAATAGAGGGTTTTCTCTAGTTGTAACCATCTTATAATGTGTTAAGTCTTTATAAATAAAAATACTGCATGCTGTCTTACGACAACACACAGTATTCCAATTAGCGAAGTTCTTTAATACGAGCTGCTTTACCACGTAGGTTACGTAGGTAGTACAATTTCGCACGACGTACTTTACCACGACGAACAACTTCAAGACGTGCAATCTTTGGTGTGTGTACAGGGAATGTACGCTCAACACCTACACCAGAAGAAATTTTACGAACTGTGAAAGTTTCGCTGATACCGCCGCCACGACGTTTGATTACAACACCTTCGAATACCTGTAAACGCTCACGAGTACCTTCGACAACTTTAACGTGTACACGTACAGTGTCTCCAGGACGGAACGATGGAAGGTCAGAACGAAGCTGATCTTTTGTAATCTCTGAAATAATGTTTTGCATAATCATTTCTCTCCTTATACGAATGCTCTTACACGCTTATCCGCTGCAGCGGAACACCCAAAATAGATGCTTCTGTATAGAAGCACATCAAACATCATACCATAGACATTGACAAGTTGCAATACTTGTCAGCTAGTTTTTCAATGTTTCCAAAAAGGCCAAGTCTTGCTCCGTCAGTGTAGCTGACTCGAGCAAATCTGGTCTGCGTTCGAACGTGCGCTTTAAAGACTCTTCACGTCGCCACTGTTCAATTTTCGCATGATTTCCGGACAATAACACCTCTGGAACTTTCATGCCGTTAAAGTCAGCTGGACGCGTATAATGGGGGTGCTCAAGTAATCCTGTGGAAAAAGAATCTTGTTCGTGAGAAGCTTGCTTACCTAGAACGTCTGGCAATAAGCGCACAACACTATCGACTACTGTCATCGCTGCAATTTCTCCACCTGTCAGCACGAAGTCCCCTATTGAAATTTCGTCCGTCACAAGATGCTCACGAATGCGCTCATCGTATCCTTCGTAATGACCACAGATGATGATGAGTGCTTCTTCTTTCGCAAGCTCTTCTGCTTTTTGTTGAGAAAAGCGTTCCCCTTGAGGACACATTAATAGGACGCGAGGTGATTTTGCAGTTTGGTGCTTTACTGCATCCACTGCTGCAAATAAAGGTTCCGGCTTTAATACCATCCCAGCCCCACCACCATACGGATAATCATCGACTTGCTTGTGTTTCGACTCTGAATAGTCTCTAAAGTTGATGACTTCAAGTTTGGCTCTGCCAGATTCTTGCGCTTTTTTTAAGATGGACGAACCAAATACTCCTTCAAACATCTCTGGAAATAAAGACAGTACTTGAATCTTCATTCGCTCAGCAAACCTTCCATGACTTCAATCACGATTTTCTTTTCCTGTGGGTCAACTGATTTGACTACTTGCTCGATATACGGGATATAATGTTTCTTCCCTTTTACAGGCGTTACTTCCCACACATCGTTTGCGCCTGTAGCTAAAATTTCTGTGACTTTACCAATGTCTTCTCCGTCCGTCGAGACAACGTCGCAGCCGAGAATTTCATGGTAATAATAGGCATGGTCCTCAAGCTCCGTTAATGTGGCCGCATCTACTTTCAGAAAATGATCTTTGAATTTTTCAACGTCGTTGATTGATGGCATGCCATCGAATGTAACTAAGTCAAAGTTCTTATGCGTGCGATGGCTTGCAATCTTTACCGTTTGGATATGGTGATCCTCTTTGAATAATGCCAGCTCGCTGCCTTTTTTAAAGCGTTCCTCGGGAAAATCTGTCGATGCTAAAATTCGAACTTCTCCACGAATCCCATGCGTATTGACAATCTTTCCTACATTTAACCAATGTGTCATTGTACCGCTCCTTTGCTAGTCGTAGACGAACAAAAAGGAAGAACTAGTTGAGTTCTTCCTTTCGGTCAATCCAAAATATCGACAAATACACGTTTTGATTGGTGACTGCTTGCTGCTGAATACACAATTGTTCGAATCGCTTTTGCGACACGTCCTTGTTTGCCAATGACTTTCCCCATATCTTCTGGATGTACAGAAAGCTTATAGACAACCCGGTTCCCGGAGACCTGTTCTTGAATCTCAATGGATTCCGGATGGTCGACAAGTGGTGTTACGATCGTTTCAATCAGCTGCTTCATGCAATCACCCCCGATTATTTACCTAATTTTGCGTTATGGAATTTTTCCATGATGCCTTGTTCAGAGAACAAGTTACGTACTGTGTCAGATGGTTTTGCACCATCTTGAAGCCATTTCAATGCTAATTCTTCATTGATTTTTACTTCAGCTGGTTTAGTTAGTGGGTTGTAAGTACCTACTGTTTCGATTTGACGGCCGTCACGTGGTGAACGTGAATCAGCTACTACAATACGATAGAAAGGAGACTTTTTAGCTCCCATACGTTTTAAACGAATTTTTACTGCCATTTGTTAGTGCACCTCCGAATAGTTTCACACAAGATAGTATATTACCAAGCTTTTTTTAGTTTGTAAAGTGTTTTTTCTTAACACTACTAAAAGTTATCGAAATAACCCATCCATACCTGGGAAATTCATCTTTTTCTTGCCTTTTTGTTGCATACCAGACATTTGTTTCATCATCTTTTTCATGTCTTCAAATTGTTTCAAAAGACGATTTACTTCTTGAATAGAAGTTCCCGACCCCTTTGCAATTCGCTTTTTACGACTGCCATTGATGCTCTCGGGATGTGATTTTTCATGAGGCGTCATTGAATAAATAATCGCTTCGACGCGCCCCATCTGTTTCTCATCGACTTTTGCATTTTCAAGACCTTTGATTTTTCCAGCGCCCGGAAGCATCTTCAAAATCTCATCAAGCGGTCCCATCTTTTTCACTTGTTGGAGTTGCTCGATGAAATCATCAAACGTAAATGATTGCGTACGGATCTTTTCTTCAAGCTCTTTTGCTTTCGTTTCATCGACTTCCGTTTGTGCTTTTTCAATGAGCGACAACATGTCGCCCATCCCAAGAATTCGAGAAGCCATGCGATCTGGGTGGAATTCTTCTAAAGCGTCCATCTTCTCACCCATACCGACAAATTTAATCGGTTTTTGAGTAACGGAACGTATGGATAACGCAGCTCCACCGCGTGTATCTCCATCAAGCTTTGTTAATACAACGCCTGTGATACCGATGGCTTCATTAAAGTTGGATGCGACATTCACAGCATCTTGCCCTGTCATTGAATCGACAACTAAGAAGATTTCATCTGGCTCTTTTAAAGCACGGATCTGTTTTAATTCATCCATTAACGTCTCGTCTACGTGTAGACGACCCGCTGTATCGATGATCACCACATCATGATGCTCTTGTTTAGCGTGTTCAATGGCTTGTCTTGCAATCTCTACAGGTGATACCTCAGTGCCAAGCGAGAAGACAGGAAGCGATAATTGCTTACCCAGCGTCTCAAGCTGTTTAATGGCTGCTGGACGATAAATATCAGCCGCTACTAATAGAGGTTTTCTATTATATTTTTTACGAAGTACAGACGCAAGCTTACCACTTGTCGTCGTTTTACCGGCCCCCTGCAAACCGACCATCATAATGACTGTTGGCGGACGTGTAGAAAAAGCGATTTTACTTTGTTCGCCACCCATTAATTGCGTCAATTCATCTTTTACAATTTTGATGACTTGTTGACCAGGCGTCAAACTCTTCATAACGTCTTGACCAACCGCACGTTCAGATACCGTTTTGATAAACTCTTTGACGACTTTTAAGTTGACGTCTGCTTCAATCAAAGCAAAGCGGACTTCGCGCATCATTTCTTTGACATCCGCCTCGGAAATCTTTCCTTTACCTTTAATCTTTTGCATCGTCCCTTGGAGTCGTTCTGCTAAACCTTCAAAAGCCATGATTGCTCCTCCTATTCGACGCCTTTTAGTTGCTCTAATAAAGCGAGTACATTTTCAGGTGATTGATTTTGTTTCACAGCCGCTTCGAGTTGTTCAACCAACTGTTGGCGCTGCTGAAATTTTTCAAGAAGTGTTAGTTTTGTCTCATATTCTTCAAGCATCATCTCTGTACGACGTATGTTGTCATAGACCGCTTGACGGGAGATTTCGTATTCTTCTGCGATTTCACCTAGAGACAAATCATCTAAATAATAAAGTTCCATGTATGAGCGTTGTTTATCTGTTAAAAGTGATTGATAAAAGTCAAACAGGAAGTTGATTCGGGTTGTTTTTTCAATCATCTTGTCGCTCCCTTTCGGTTACACCCACTAGTGTAGTAGGTCGACCAAGTGCTGTCAAGTATTTTTACTTGTCTTGTTCGTTTTGTTGTTCTAAATCCAATCCTTCAGCAAATAAGCCATATACATATTTGTCTGCATCAAAAGGCTGCAAGTCGTCGATTTTCTCTCCAAGTCCTACATACTTTACAGGAATACCAAGTTTGTTACGGATAGCAAGAACGATTCCGCCTTTTGCTGTGCCATCTAACTTCGTCAACACGATTCCTGATACATTTGTCACTTCTTTAAATGTCTGGGCTTGAATCAATGCATTTTGACCTGTCGTCGCATCTAGAGCAAGTAACACTTCATGCGGCGCATCTGGCACTTCACGTGAAATAACGCGGTGAATCTTTTCCAGCTCATTCATCAAGTTGACTTTATTTTGAAGACGCCCTGCTGTATCACAGATTAAAATATCGACACCACGGCTTTTCGCTGCGCGCACTGCATCATACATTACAGCTGCCGGATCTGACCCTTCGCCTTGTTTAACGACTTCTACACCTACACGGTTTCCCCACTCCTGCAGTTGGTCAATCGCACCTGCGCGGAATGTGTCTCCCGCTGCTAACATGACGGTTTTTCCCTGTTGCTTGTACTGGTATGCAAGCTTTCCGATTGTCGTCGTTTTGCCGACACCATTCACGCCTACCATTAAAATAACGCCTAACCCTTCTTCTGGTAACGTAATTTCTGCTAGCTGCTCTTCTCCATCCTCATAAATTTCGACTAATTTCTCAGCGATGACGGATTGAATGCCAGATGTATCCTTAATATTTTTGCGTTGCACTTCATAACGCAGCTTGTCCATGAGTTCCATAACTGTTTCAAAGCCAACATCTGCTTGCAAGAGAAGCTCTTCTAATTCTTCAAAGAAATCCTCATCTACTTTGCGGTATTTTGCTACTAAGTCATTGACTTTAGATGTAAATTGGTCACGAGTCTTCGTGAGACCCCCTTTAAACTTTTCAGTAATGCTTTGTTTTTCAACCTGCTCTTCAGGCGTACCTGCCATTTTTTCTTTCCATTTCTTAAAAAAACTCATGTTAACCCTTCCCTTATACGTATTCTTCTAATTTTACTGAGACTAATTTCGATACACCAGACTCTTGCATTGTCACACCGTACAAAACATCTGCACCTTCCATCGTCCCTTTGCGGTGAGTGATAACAATAAATTGGGTATCACCCGAGAATTGCTTTAAATACTCACTGTATCGTACGACATTGGCTTCATCAAGCGCTGCTTCTACTTCATCTAAAATACAGAACGGTACTGGACGCGTCTGTAAAATGGCAAATAAAAGTGCAATCGCTGTCAGTGCACGTTCTCCACCCGATAGTAGCGATAGATTTTGTAATTTCTTGCCTGGAGGCTGTGCGACAATGTCGACTCCCGTTTCAAGCATATTTTCTGGATCGGTCAACACGAGATCCGCTTGTCCGCCTCCAAATAATTTACGAAAAACATCTCGGAAATGTTTCTGTATTTCAAAAAATGTACGGCTGAAACGTTCTGTCATTTCCTCGTCCATCTCTGTAATCGCTGAATGAAGCGTATCCTTTGCATCAATCAAGTCTTTGCGTTGTTCTGTTAAGAACTGATAGCGTTCGTTGACTTGCTCAAACTCTTCTATGGCAGCGATGTTTACCGGTCCCAACTCTTCGATTGAACGCTTTAACAATCGAACTTTAGAGCGCTCACGATCACTATCTTCCGGTAGTGAGAATGTCTGTTTCGCATCTTCATACGTCAGTTCATAGTCATCTTCTAACACAGAATAATAGCTCGCCAAGCTAGATTCTAGTTGTTCGTTTTGCATGTTCAACTTCTCGTGTTGCACGGATAGCGTGTGCAGACGTTCGGATACCGCTTCTTCTTCTAACTCGGCGGCGCGCACTTGATGATTTAGCTCTTTACGCTTTTCCCGTACGGACTGAATCGTTGTTTGCAAGGAATTACGAGAGATCACCAACTGCTCGATTTCTGCAGCTAATTCTTCGGCTGTTTGCCCTTCATGACCTGTTTGATACCATGCTAGTTCTTCTTCCCAACTTGTAATCTGTGTAGTCGCCTTCGCGATAGACTCAGACAATGCGGTTAATTCTCGATCAAGTTGGTGTGCCCGTTCACTTGCAAGCGCAACTTCTGTGATCACAGTTCCCAGTTGGTTTTGAATCGCGTCTTTCTGTTCCACCGTCTTAGACTTTAGAGCCGTCAACTCATCAATTTGACTCTGTATGGACTGCGCCTTCTGTGATCTCTCTGCTAGTAATTGCTCAATTTCATTTAAACGAGTTGTCGCTTGTTGTTGGTCATCTCCATGTTCTTGCTGTTGCAGATGAAACATATCTTTTTTGTCTTGCCATTTTTCGACTAAGTTTTCTGCGCTGGCAGCTTCAGAATAAACTTGTTGTTGATTGCTGCGGAGTTCTTCACCAGAGGACCGAAGTGTTTCAAGTTCTGTTTCAAGCTGGTCCTTCTTGCGTTTAAAATCTGCCACCTGTTGCTCAGCACGTGCGAGGTCTGCCTCTAGTTTCACAACGAGCGTAGAATAGTTCTCAAGGTCTGCTTTCCTTGAGAACACTGAACTTTGCTTTTTCGTAGTTCCGCCTGTCAATGACCCTCCAGGGTGAACGATATCGCCATCTAGAGTAACAATTCGTGCACTGTGGTTGATCAGCTTTGCCAGTTGAGATGCACCATTCAAGTCCTTTGCGACCACAATAGTCCCGAGTAGATTATCTCGAATAGGACGATATTCCGGTTCACAGGAAACTAGCGTATTTGCCGTTGCTACAAATGCCGCATGATTTTCAAGCTTTTTCAACTGAAAATCTGGAAGTTGACGTGGCTTTATAACATCCATCGGAAGGAATGTTGCTCTCCCTAATCGCTGTTGTTTCAGATAGGCAATTGCATGCTGCGCATCACGTGTAGTATCCGTTACAACATGTTGTGCTTGGCCTCCGATAGCTGTGTCGATGGCCGTTACATATGCTGTAGGGATATCTAATAGTTCCGCGACAGCTCCACGAATGCCGTTAAACCTCTCTTCATTTCGTTGTTTTAATAATTCTCTCACACCTTGGAAATAGCCACTGAATTCCGATTCTAATTCTACAAGGGAGTCTCGTTTTGCACGAAGCTGATGAAGTTGTTGATAGCCATCAAAGAGAAGTTGTCGTTTCTTTTCATACGATTGTGAAACATCATCATAGACCACTTTTTTTTCTTTAAATGCTAATAAGGCCTGCTCGAGCTTGTGATCGAGTTGCTCTTTTGAAGCATTAGCAAGGTTGTGGGCATTTCTCGCCTCGTCCAGTTGACGCTCGATTTCTTTTAAATCCGATGAGAAACGAGCATAATGGAGCTTTTGCTTTTCTGTTTGCTGTTCTAAAATTCGTTGCTCGTTCTTTAGTGCCGCGGATTCATTTAAGAGTTCTATATAATCCGCTTTTAATGTCTCTACTTGCACTTCTAAATCTTCTTCAGACGTATGTAGAATTTGCTCGAGCTGGTTACGTGTATCACGCAACTCTTTTATTTTTTTCGCTTGCTCCTTTTTTTGCATCTCTAGTTGTTCATGTTTCTCTTCTAGCTGTTTTGCTTCTTGTTTTGCGACCGCAAGTGAAGCTTGAAGCTTTTCTATTTGTTGTTTCCGATTATTTTGTTTTTCTTCTAAGACTAGCTTTCTTCCTTCTTGACGCTCTAAAGTTGTAGAAACTGTAACAGCCTCATCTTGAAGCGTATCGAGTGATTCTTCAAGTTGTGAAAGTTGTGAACGCGCTTGTGTAAGATGAAGAACGAGTTCTTCTTTTTGAGTACGTGTAGACTGGACTTCTTTTGCTACTTCTTCTGCATGTTTTGCAAGGACTTCCAATTGATCCTCAGCCTGTTCAATGTCGAATAAGGCCAAACTTACTTCACGTGTTCGAAGCTCTTCAGCGAATGCCAAATAATCCTTCGCAATGGATGACTGAATTTGAAGCGGCTCAATACGCCCTTCTAACTCATGCAAAATATCCAATACCCGGTTTAAGTTGTCATCTGTTTCAATTAATTTAAATTCTGCTTTTCGTTTCCGCTGTTTGTATTTTAGAACGCCTGCTGTTTCTTCGAATATCGCGCGACGATCTTCTGCCTTACTGTTTAGAATTTCATCGACTTTTCCTTGCGAGATAATCGAAAAGGCTTCACGCCCTAACCCTGAATCCATGAACAGTTCCGTAATGTCTTTTAAACGACAAGTTTGACGGTTCAGTAGGTAATCGGAATCTCCTGAACGGTAAACGCGTCTCGTCACACTCACTTCCGCATACTCGGTATGCAGCGCTTTGGACTGGTTATCTAGAACGAGCGTGACTTCTGCAAAGTTGAGTGGTTTGCGGGAGTCACTCCCTGCAAAAATGACGTCTTCCATCTTAGTTCCACGCAACGATTTAGCAGATTGTTCACCAAGTACCCAACGAATCGCGTCTGTAATATTGCTTTTACCGCTTCCGTTTGGTCCGACGACTGCTGTCACACCTGGAACAAAGTCCACTGCAATGCGTTCTGCAAACGATTTGAAGCCTACAATTTCAAGCCTCTTTAAAAACATACTTACTCATCCGCCTTTAATTTCTGTATTGCCAGTTGCGCAGCTTGTTGCTCCGCTTCTTTTTTTGACCTTCCGCTACCTTCTCCAAGAGGTTCTGCATCTAAAGACACCTGTGAGATGAAGATACGATTGTGAGCGGGACCTTTTTCTTCAATGATTTCATACTTCAATTGTCCAGAATTGTCTTGCTGGACAAGCTCTTGAAGTTGACTCTTGTAGTCCGAGACTTTTGAAAATGCTCCCACTTCAACTTTTGGGAACATCACAGTTTCCAGAAGCTCAGTGACTTTATCTAATCCTTGATCGAGATACAAAGCGCCTACTAATGCTTCAAATACATCCGCTAGAAGCGCAGGACGATTACGCCCACCCGTATTCTCTTCTCCTTTGCCAAGCAAAATATACGAGCCAAGATCCAACTCATTTGCCAAATGAACAAGGGACGGTTCACAGACAATCGACGCACGAAGTTTCGTCAACTCTCCCTCGGTCATTTTCGGATAACGATGGAAAAGGTATTGGGATACTGCTAGTTCGAGTACGGCATCACCAAGAAACTCCAACCGTTCATTGTCAATAAACGATTTTCTGCGGTGTTCATTTACATAAGATGAATGCGTGAACGCTTCAAACAATAGACTTTCGTTTGTAAATACAAATTCTGTTTGTTTTTGAAACTCGGCCACTTTTGCTTTTGCCTCTGCACTGTACACTGGTTTTTTCTTCGATTCCTTCATTTGCCTCAGCCTTTCTACATGTCTATCCTTCTTAGTTTACTGTTTATTACAAGCCTTGCATAGTCTCGGCCTAAAAAAGAAAAACCAGAGAGTCTGCACTCTCTGGCTACGTTTCTTTATTCGCCTAATTTACCTTCAATGTACGTTACTGCAGAACCTACAGTTGAAATATTTTCAGCTTCCTCATCAGAGATTTCCATGTCGAACTCATCTTCAAGCTCCATTACAAGTTCAACTACGTCTAATGAATCAGCGCCTAAATCTTCACGGAAAGAAGCTTCCATTTTCACTTCGCTCTCATCGACACCAAGGCGGTCTACGATGACTTTTGTTACGCGTTCTAATACTGTTGACATTTCATGTCACCTCCCCTCATTAGTATACGCAAAAACCTGCGTCTTGCCTAGATTACATGTACATTCCACCGTTGACATGGAGTGTTTGCCCTGTAATATATGTAGCTTCTTCCGAAGCTAAAAATGCAACAGCTGCTGCAATATCTTTTGCAGTGCCAAAATGGCCGAGTGGAATCTGTGCAAGCATTGCGGATTTGATCTCTTCAGGTAGTGAATCCGTCATCTCTGTTTCAATGAACCCTGGAGCAATCGCATTGACTGTAATATTGCGTGATGCAAGTTCGAGTGCGACAGACTTTGTCATGCCGACGACACCCGCTTTAGCAGCTACATAATTCGTCTGACCCGGATTCCCAGATGCACCGACGATTGAGGAGATATTGATGATACGTCCTTTGCGTTGCTTCATCATTTGACGCGTAACAGCTTTTGTCGTTAAAAACACACCTTTGAGGTTTGTGTCGATCACATCGTCCCACTCACTGTCTTTCATACGCATTAGCAAATTATCACGCGTGATTCCCGCATTGTTTACAAGGATGTCGATAGAACCGTATGCATCAAGTGCTGCTTTCATCAGTGCTGTGACATCATCTGCGTTTGAAACAGACGCTTGCACAGCAATCGCTTGGCCACCAGCTTGTGTGATTTCCGCCACAACGGATTCCGCTTTCTCTTTGCTCCCACTATAATTGACAACCACTTGAGCACCTCGTGCAGCCAAATCTTTTGCAATCTCACTTCCGATTCCGCGGGATGCACCCGTTACAACGGCAGTTTTTCCTTGTAAGCTCATTGTGAATCTCCTTTCAAATGGTACAACGTATTGGTGAGACTGAGTGTATCGAACACTGAATAAGTCGTTACAGATCGGTCAATTTTCTTAATTAATCCTGATAATACATTTCCTGGTCCACACTCAATGAATGTATCGACACCTAAATCCAGCATCGTTCGTATAGATTCTTCCCATCGAACAGGAGCCGTTACTTGTTCTATCAATAGTTTGCGAATTTCATCTGCACTTTCAACCGGCTTTGCTGTAACGTTTGCGATAATCGGCACTTTTGGTTCACGTAGTGGAATCATCGCTAACTCAACACCTAGCTTGGTTGCAGCTGGACGCATTAATGATGAATGAAAAGGCCCACTAACCGAGAGTGGAATTGCGCGCTTTGCTCCATGATCTTTTGCTCGCTCAGACGCTAATTTTACGCCTTCAGCAGTACCTGAAATGACAATTTGGCCCGGACAGTTCAAGTTTGCCACTTGTACAGAGTGACCTTCAGTAGTAACAGCTTCTGTTACAGTTGCTAAGTCGTCAGCGGCCATACCAAGAATCGCTGCCATTGCACCTTGTCCTGCAGGAACGGCTTCGTTCATGAATTTCCCACGTTTGTGAACGATTGATGCACCGTCTTGAACAGAGAGAACTCCCGCCATCACAAGTGCTGAATATTCCCCAAGGGAGTGCCCCGCCATATAGTCGGGCTTCAAGCCGTTTTCCATAAGAATAGACGCAGCGATTGTACTACTTAGAAGAAGAGCCGGTTGTGCGTGATACGTTTTTGTTAATTCTTCAAGTGGTCCTTCAAACATTATGTTCGAGATGGGAATACCCATTGCTTTTTCAGCTGTCGTCAAGTACTGGTCATACTTTTTAAAGTTCTCAACAAGGTCTTTTGCCATACCGACAGATTGAGAACCTTGCCCTGGGAATACAAATGCTACCTTCATTGTTCAGTTTCCTTTCGAATGGTTTCCGCGATCACGCCACTTACATCCCATTCCACCATCGTACGTGCTTGGCGAATGGCGTGGAAGATAGCATTTTCATTAGAAGAGCCATGTGCTTTGATCACGGGTGCATTGAGACCAAACAGGCCTGCTCCACCGTACTCTGTATAGTCCATCAACCCTTTTAAATCCGATAAATCATTTTTCACAAGAGCAGCAGCCAGTTTTGTCTTGGTTGACTTCATAAATGTTTGTTTCAACATTTTAAATAAACTACCTGCAGTTCCTTCGATTGTCTTTAGTACCATGTTGCCTGTGAATCCGTCCGTCACAACAACATCCGCTACTCCGTCCAACAGGTCACGTGCTTCAACGTTTCCAATGAAATGGATAGGTGCCTCTTCCAACAGTTTATAGGCTTGTTTTGTTAAGTCATTTCCTTTACCAGGCTCTGTACCGATATTTAGTAACCCTACACGCGGCTTTTCGATAGACCGAACGTTTTTAGCATAAATACTTCCCATCACCGCGTATTGCACTAAGTGCTCCGGCTTGGCATCCGCATTCGCACCAAGATCTAACATGACAAACCCCTTCCCATCTATAGTTGGAAGAGTTGGTGCTAGGGCAGGTCGCTCGATACCAGGTATACGGCCAACAATGAACAAGCCAGATGCCATTAACGCGCCCGTGTTCCCAGCAGAAATCGCAGCATGCACCTCCCCGTCTTTCACAGCTTGTGCCATCCGGACCATCGAAGCGTCTTTTTTGCGACGAATCGCACGAACAGGCTCATCCGTCGCTTCAATCTTTTCAGTTGTTGGAATTACTTTCAAGCGATCATGTTGTTTAAGATACGGCGTCATTTCTTGCTCGATACCATACAACATAATCTCAATATCTTGAAATTCATCGAGTGCACGGTAGGCGCCTTTAATAATTTCACCAGGTGCGTTATCGCCACCCATTGCGTCTAATGCAAGCTTCATTTTGTCACCTTCTCTTTGGATTGGGAAACGTGGTACATCTCAAATTCCCCTTCAAATACTTTTTCCTGATGAACTTTACTGATGACATGAATGATGGAGTTTCGTTCATTTGACCGCTCTAATACACGAGCTTTCGCAACTACTCGATCTCCTTTTTTCACTTGTTTGACGAAGTGTATGGTCGCCTTTTTCGTCAACGCAAGTTCATCATCCAGTAATGCGACTGCTAATGAGTTGGCTTGCGCAAACAAATGATGCCCTCGCGCAATGTTGCGGGTTTGGAAGACATGCTCCCCGCCAATCTCAAGCATGGAAATTGCCGATTCACCAAGTGATAAGTCAATAATCTCGCCAATCACGTCATCTTCTGTCAGAGAGCGTACCGTTGACAGCCTATCCGTTGCTACATGCTTGATCCGTTCACGAAGTTCGGGAATGGATAGTTCCATGCGGTCCAAACGAATCGTTTGTACACTCACCGTAAAATGTGTGGCAAGTTGTTCGTCAGTTATAAACGGGTTTTCATCCAACATCGTTTTCAGCCCCGATTGTCTTTCTTTTTTGGAATAGCGCATGATTATCACCTCTTTTAGCACTTGGTACTAATATCAGTATATAAATAGAAAAAAAAGAATGCAAGAACTGTTTCGTTCTTTGCATTCTCAATCGATTCGCTGGCCTTCCAAAATACCTGATTGCTCAAGCTTTGCCCGAATCAGACTCCACTCTTCTGAGTGCCAGAAATACTGGCTATCCACTAATCTTTCTGCGTCTTCCCGAGCTGTTTGGAGTGCCCGGTAATCATGCACAAGATCTGCTACTTTGAATTCAGGCATCCCACTTTGCTTTCTCCCAAAAAAGTCTCCAGGCCCCCGAAGTTCTAAATCTTTTTCAGCAAGCGCGAAACCGTCGGTCGTTTCTGTCATCGATGTCATCCGCTCTTTCCCCACTTCAGTCTTTGGATCAGCGATTAACACACAATATGACTGATGATCTCCTCGACCTACTCTTCCTCTCAGTTGATGGAGCTGTGCAAGGCCGAACCGCTCAGCGTCAAAAATCATCATGAACGTCGCGTTCGGAATGTTTACGCCTACTTCCACAACTGTTGTCGACACGAGAATTTGACTTTCATTGTCCGAAAACTTTCGCATGACAGCGTCTTTTTCATCGGAAGGTAATTTCCCGTGCATCAATTCCACTTTGAACTCAGGTTCATAATAAGCCTGCAATTCATGGAAGATATCGAGTACGTTTTGTAGATCCAATTTATCGGACTCTTCAATGAGAGGACAGATTACATACGCTTGCCTCCCAGCAATCAGCTCTTTTTTTAGGCGAGACAATAATGCAGGCAATTGCTGTTCTTTCACCCAATACGTTTCAATTGGCTTTCGACCTGCTGGCATTTCATCAACGATTGTTACATCCATCTCTCCAAACGCTGTGATTGCCAGTGTTCGAGGAATAGGTGTAGCGGTCATGAACAAGACATCGGGCTCTAGACCTTTTTGTTTTAACACGCGGCGCTGTTCTACTCCAAAACGGTGTTGCTCATCTGTGACGACTACACCTAAGTTTTTAAATTGAACGTCAGGTTGAATCAACGCATGCGTCCCAATGACGACATCGATCTCCCCTGTTTGCAACCCTTCTAGAATCTGGCGCTTCATCTTCGCTTTCGTCGAGCCCGTCAATAATGCAACCTGAATGCCAAGCGGAGAGAACCAATCAAAGAATGCGTTGGCATGTTGTTCAGCTAGAATCTCTGTCGGTGCCATGATGGCCCCTTGCATCCCTGCACTATACGCCGCAATGATTGTGATCGCAGCAACGACTGTTTTTCCTGATCCAACATCTCCTTGAAGCAATCGATTCATTTGGTAGGGCGCCCGTAAATCTTTTAAGATTTCATCCACGGCTCGATTTTGTGCACCCGTTAATTCATACGGAAGAGAAGCTACAAAACTCTTGATGAGTAGCGGATCATACTCGACGGGTCGACCGACATTCGCATCTTTTCGAATTTTTTTCAATGCTTGCATTTTTAATTGAAATTGCAACAATTCTTCATACACAAAACGTCGACGTGCATTCTTTGTCTGCGCTGCATCTTCTGGGAAATGGATAGCTTGAAGCGCTTCGTATAAGTTCGGTAACCGATACGACTCACGAACAGACTCCGGCAATGGGTCCACAAGTTCTTCTTTCGTTAATTCAAATGCTTGCGTCAGTAGTCTACGGAATACTTTTTGAGTCACACGCCCTTTTAAACTGTAGACAGGTTCAAAATCATGATCATCTGTACGAGGCCCAAGCTGATGCGCAGAAGCTTGAATAACTTGACGGCCTTTGTCCCATTTACCGGAAATCGTCACGATTTCACCTGGTATAAACTTGGCTTTTAAATAAGGCTGGTTAAAAAACACCGCTTTAATCAAGTGTCTTCCTGTCAGCACTTTCACTTGTAGTCTTGATTTTTTCCCCATAAAAAGGATAGTTGGGTCACTCTCAATCCGGCCTTCAATTGTTACTCGTTCATTGTGATCGGTCAGGGTCAGATCTTTTAATCGAAAATCTTCATGTCGGGTGGGAAATGTGAAGAGGACATCTTCCAATGTGGAGATGCCCAATTCTTGTAATGCTTCTGCAGTTGCTTTCCCAACACCTTTTAAAATGGTGAGTGGCTCATGCAAAAGGTTATTGTTCACGACTCGCGACGGCTCCACCGAAGATTTTTGCTTCTAACCAGCGACCTGTTGGTGTTGCAGCTAATCCACCTTGCGCAGTTTCTTTCAGTGCTGTTGGCATCGTCTGTCCGATTTTGTACATCGCATCGATTACCTCATCACAAGGAATGCGACTTGTTACACCAGCAAGTGCCATATCAGCTGCTACAAGTGCGTTCGCAGCACCCATTGCATTGCGCTTTACACATGGGACTTCTACAAGTCCGGCTACTGGATCACACACAAGGCCAAGCATGTTTTTTAATGTAATCGCAAAGGCTTCTGAACATTGCTGTGGCGATCCGCCAGCCATTTCTGTAATTGCCGCTGCAGCCATTCCTGCCGCAGACCCCACTTCAGCTTGGCAACCTCCAGCTGCACCTGAAATCGATGCATTGTTAGCGACAACAAAGCCAAAAGCCCCTGAAGTGAATAAATAGTTGATCATTTGCTCGCGCGTTGGGTTTAATTTGTGAATGACAGCAAACAAAGTACCTGGTACAACCCCAGCAGATCCTGCAGTAGGAGTCGCACAAATTGTTCCCATAGCCGCATTTACTTCATTCGTAGCGACGGCTTTGCTGACAGCGTCGAGTAATAGCTCACCAGATAAGGAGTTGCCTTTTTTCATATAGTTTTGAATAAGTACGGCGTCGCCACCCGTCAATCCCGATGTCGAACGTACTCCAAGTAATCCTTTTTCAACCGCTTCTTCCATGACAGTCAGATTGCGATCCATTTGTTTCATAATTTCTTCACGCTTGCGACCTGTCACTAATATTTCTTGTTCAATCATAATTTCAGATATTAATTTATTTTCATTTTCTGCACGTTCGACAAGTTCCCGAACATTCCGAAACAATACTTCCATTTTCGTTCCTCCTACTCTGCAATTCGTGTGACTTGCGTGATATTTGGCAATGTCGCGATTTCTGCTAAAACGGATTCACTGACAGTTTGATCTACTTCGATGACCATTAAAGCCATGTTTCCTTTTTCTTTCCGTGACACTTCCATATGTCCAATGTTGATGTGTTGATCTGCTAAACATTTTGCAACACTGGCAATACAACCAGATCGGTCTTCATGGACAACAAGAATTGCCGCTCCACCGCCAGATAGACGAAGAGGGAATCCATTCAATTCCACAAGCTCAACTTTTCCTCCACCGATGGAAATACCGACAATGGACATTTCTTGTTCGTCGTCTCCAATCACAATACGCGCAGTGTTCGGATGTTCTGTATGACCGGTCTCTGGAATAAATTCAAAATACAAGTCAAGGCGGGCTGCATCTTCAAATGCTGTTTTGATGCGCTCATCGTCTGTATCGTAGTCAAGTAGCCCCCCGATGATGGCCACATCTGTTCCATGCCCTTTGTATGTCTCGGCGAACGATCCATAAAGATGGATACGTGCCCATTTCGGTTGACGCCCAAATAAGTCACGCGCAATGCGTCCAATGCGAGCAGCACCTGCTGTATGAGAAGATGAAGGTCCAATCATGACTGGACCGATTATATCGAAAACTGATTTAAATTTCATACGTCATTCCCCCAAACCTTTATCCTTACTAGTTTACTATGAAAACGCTTTTACTTCTAGTTTATTAGATGTGGAGAACGCCACTCTAGAAACTCCGAGGAAATCAGACGTGCCCATGAAGGCGTACTTCAGCCTTTGTGGTGCGGCTGATTCCGGAGCGTGTTTCTGGCGTTCGGAACTCGATTCCAGTTAGATGTGGAGCCGACTGTTCAGAAATTGTGCGAGATGACAGCGTGGGCTGTGAAGCGTTCTTTGCTTCATAGACCGCGATGGCTTCTTGCGGGATTTCTAGGAGGCGTAACTCGATTCCAGTCAAAGTCGAAACCCCTTTAAAACGTTGAGTTCCACTGCGGGGCTGCTTTCCGTGGGCGCTGCGTGAGCTTCCTCGTCGCAGGCTCCTGCGGGATCTCACGGCAGACTTTGATCCCACTGGAGTCAACCCCTCCATTCCACTCAACTTTAGTTTTAGATAGGAGAACGCCACTCTAAACTGTAAAACCCTCCACCCAGGTCGCCATTTCCTGGGAGGATTTCCCCGAGCCTCCCCACGTAAGATGAAAGAAGTCCACTTTCATCTTCGTTGCCGGGTCTCGGGAAAACCCTGATAACCCGGGAAATGACGCCCTGGGTTCCGGGCTTTATTACCACTAACTGGTGAAACCATTGAAATCCTCTTATTCTTAACTTTGATGGCAGACACTATATGAAAGTCGCTTTCACACTGGCAGTTAATTAGTTGAGTGGAGAGCAGGGGCTGACTCCGGAGGGATCAAAAGCGGAACGTTAGACCCCGCAAGCGTGTTTTTCGCTGAGGAGGCTCACGACGCGCCCTCGGAAAGCAGCCCCGGAACGGAACTCAACTTTTATTTTTCGATGTGTAGAACGCTACTAACTTTGGCACACTACTAGGTTGATTATAACGTTAGTGGTCGCCATTATTACATTCCTGATGTTATGGAAACTAGTATAGTCGCCAAAACCCCTATTACTAAAGACACCATATAAAAAGAGAGTTTCTCAGTAATAAGAAACTCCCCCTTCTAGCATTACATTAAAACTATACTTATTCGACAGATAAGATGTATGGATACAGCGGCTGTTTACCGTTGTATACTTCTACTTCTACATCCGGATAATTTTCTTCAATCCACTCAGCAAGTTCGTTGGCATGCGCTTCTGTTGTGTCTTGACCATACAGAATTGTTAACAATTCCGCTTCATCGTCTACCATCTTATTTAATAGTTCTTTCGCAGCTGCGTCTAAATCCTTCGTTGACAGAATAATCTTACCTTCAGCAATCGCCATAAAATCATCTTTTGCAATCTCGACACCATCAATTGACGTATCTCGCACTGCATGTGTGATCTGTCCAGTCTTCACATGTGAGAAGGCTTGTGTCATCGATGTTTTATTGTCTTCAACAGATGCCTCCGGATTGAATGCAAGGACTGCTGCCATACCTTGTGGAACAGTTTTCGTTGGAACAACTGCCGCTTCAATATCAAGAAGTTCAGCTGCTTGTTCAGCTGCCATAATGATATTTTTATTGTTTGGTAAAATCAATACGCGCTCTGCACCGACTTCTTCAATCGCTTTCACGATATCTTCAGTAGACGGGTTCATTGTTTGACCGCCTTCGATCACTGCAGATGCCCCTAAACTTTTCAGCAATTCGCTAACTCCTGTGCCCATTGCAACCGTCACTACGGCATATGGATGTTTCACTGCTTTTGTTTGTTTCGGTTTATCACCCACAATATCTGTGTGTTGTTCACGCATGTTTTCAATTTTAATTTTAATGAGATCCCCGTATTGCTGCCCATAGTTTAAAACTTCCCCAGGCTGCTCAGAGTGGATATGGATTTTCGCGACTTCTTCATCTGAGATGACAAGTAACGAATCACCATATACACTTAAATCATTCCGAAAATCTGTCTCATCAAATGACTTTTTCGTTTCATCTAAACGAACCATGAATTCTGTACAGAAACCGAATTCAATCTCTGACGTATCCATAAAGCCTTGAACAGCCATGTGGTGTTCAGCACTCACCATTTCGTCCATTGAAGCAGCGGACGTTTTCTCAGGTAATTCTTCTCCTTTAAGAGAAGCTAAAAACCCTTCATATACATAGACTAGACCCTGTCCACCACTATCGACAACGCCTACTTCTTTCAATACTGGAAGTAAATCAGGCGTGCGTTTTAAAGAAGCCTTGGCTTCTTCTAGAGTAAGTGTCATGAGTTCATCGATCGCATCAACTTCTTTAGCTACCTCTACTGCTTTTCTCGCTGCATCTTTTGCAACAGTTAAAATTGTACCTTCAACTGGCTTCATCACAGCTTTGTAAGCTGTATCTACACCATACTGAAGTGCTGCAGCAAATTGTTCTGCTGTTACTTCAGAATAGCCTTCAACAGACTTACCGAACCCTCTGAAAAGCTGAGATAAAATAACTCCAGAATTACCTCGTGCGCCCATTAGCAAGCCTTTTGCAAGTGCTTGAGCTGTTTTACCTAGGTGTTCTGTTGTTCCTTTAGCTGTTTCTGTTGCACCTGATGTCATAGATAAATTCATGTTCGTCCCTGTATCTCCGTCCGGAACCGGGAAGACATTTAATGCATCTACATATGCTGCATTTTGAGCCAGGTGGTGTGCACCCATCTGCACCATTTCAGCAAATTGAATCCCATTAATCGTTTTCATAAATTTCTCTCCCTTACATTGTCGCAACGCGAACGCCTTGCACATAGACATTCACCGATTCGACAGCCATGCCTAAAGATTTGCCAAGCGTATACTTTACTTTTGATTGGACTTGGTATGCGATTTCTGAGATCTTTGTCCCGTAGCTCACAATGATATACATATCAATATGCACTTTTCCGTCTTTTTCACGAACAAGTACACCTTTTGTAAAATTCTCTTTTCGTAAAATGTCAGATAAGCCATCTTTCACTTGGTGTTTCGAAGCCATGCCTACGATCCCGTAACATTCAATCGCTGCTCCACCTGCGATTTGAGCAATCGCATCTTGTGAAATTTCAATCTGGCCAAAATCATTTTTTATTTCAATTGACATTGCAATTCCTCCCTAAGTCAAACTGACTACTCACCATTGTACTATACGAAGCGTGTCCTGAAAAGAAACGATTTACTGATGAGCTGTAAAGGAAATTTTCTTGATAACACTTGCGAACATAAAAAAAGTATGGTAAATTACTAAAGTATGTGAAATAACGAAGTAAAACAAAAAGCATAGCTTCTTGTTGTGAGGAGGGAATTAGTATGCCTAAACAATGTGTCATTACAGGCCGTAAGACTCGTTCTGGAAACAACCGTTCACACGCTATGAACGCTTCTAAGCGTACATGGGGTGCTAACTTACAAAAAGTTCGTATTCTTGTAGATGGTAAACCAAAACGCGTATGGGTTTCTGCTCGTGCATTAAAATCAGGAAAAGTGGAGCGCGTTTAATCGCCTCCCTTTTGTAAAGACCACGGCATATGCTGTGGTTTTTTCTTTGTACGTAAAAAACCGCCTTAGTGGCGGTTTTTTTTGGTATCTCGGAAGAACCATCTCAAAAGCTTTGTTACACTCGATGGAAGTTGAATTGTAATGACCTTCATTTAATCCCCACTTTCCTCGCGACTCTGTATACATAAACATATGCCGGAGGAAAATGAGATAGACCCAACTTGTTCGACAATCTCATTACTTGTAAAGCGCGCGCTGGTTTTACTGATCAAGTCGTTTTGCACGGGATATTTAAATCCAGTGAGAGAAACGTTTAGAACATCCCCTTGCCATGAAAAGAAAGAACAGTAGGTGTATTCATTTTTCTCAACCTCTGTAACGCCAGGTTGCAAAAAGAGAATTCTGTTATCGCGGTCTAGTAGTTCAAACTGAATAGACGGAAACTGCAGTTGAAAACGCAACATGTCATGCAAGACTGCTTGATAATGATCAAGTCTGCCTCCTGTGACGCCGACGAGTACGATTTGCTTTGGGAGCATTTCGACTGATCTTTCAAGTGCTAAATACGTATCTGTTTCGTCTTTCTCAGGTGAAACTTGCACGGCTTGCATCAACTGAGTCTGCCACTTTTCACGCTCTGCATTTTGAATAGAATCCAAGTCACCAATGATAAAGTCAGGTGTTATACCTTTCTCCAACAATCGA
Organism: Chryseomicrobium imtechense; assembly: GCF_041475995.1. Taxonomy (NCBI): domain Bacteria; kingdom Bacillati; phylum Bacillota; class Bacilli; order Caryophanales; family Caryophanaceae; genus Chryseomicrobium; species Chryseomicrobium imtechense. The sequence goes on from NZ_JBGOBM010000001.1 coordinate 204,165, forward strand.
ATGGCTCCACTGTCCGCTCCTATCCAGTAATCTGCTTCAAGAGTTAGAGGAAGTTGCTCACGCGGTCCTCCCCCACAAATCCCAATACGCATACTAGGCTTCCTTGATGTCACGAAGTGCTTGTGCTTTATCGGTAGCACCATAAATTGCGGAACCCGCTACAACGACTGTCGCGCCAGCAGCCACACACTCTTTAACGGTTTCTTTATTGACACCACCATCAATTTCAATTTCAAATGTATAGCCGTGCTGTTGTTTTAAATCAGCCAATTGTTTCACTTTCTTTAACACCGAGGGAATGAAAGACTGCCCCCCAAAACCAGGATTTACGGTCATGAACAACACGACATCAACTTCTTCAAGTACGTGTTCGATTGTAGAAATTGGCGTGTGTGGATTTAGCACAACTCCACACTGAATTCCTTGAGATTTGATATGTTGCAATGTTCGATGCAAATGACGGCAAGCTTCTACATGCACCGTAATAATATCCGCACCAGCTTTTACAAAGGACTCAATATACTGATCTGGATTTTCAATCATTAAATGCACATCGAGTGGTAGCTTTGTATGTGGACGAATAGCGTCTACTACAAGTGCACCCATAGTGATGTTTGGAACAAAATGACCATCCATAACGTCAATATGAATCCAATCCGCCCCCGCTTGATCGACGAGTTGGACTTCACTTTGAAGATTTGCAAAATCTGCTGCTAAAATTGAAGGTGCTATTTTTACCATTGTTAATACCTCGGCTTTCTATCCATAATTTCATGTAAAAATTGAAGATAATTATCATAACGATGCTCGGCAATTTCGCCTACGTCTACGGCATCTTTCACCGTACACCCTGGCTCTTTCAGATGAAGACATCCTCTGAACTTGCACGTTAATTTCCTCATTTCCGGGAAACATTCACCTAGTTCTTCTTTTTCAAGATGATCGAGTTCAAAATTACTAAATCCTGGAGTGTCGGCTAAAAGACCTCCTGCTACCTCTATTAGCTCAACATGACGGGTTGTATGCTTCCCGCGTCCTAAAGCCATAGAGATTTCGCCGGTCTTTAACTTCAGTTCTGGTAACAACGTATTGAGTAATGTCGATTTCCCAACGCCTGATTGTCCTGCTAGTACGCTAAGACGATTTGGTAACAACTTAGCGATACTTTCTGCAAGCAACGGGTCTCCCTTGTATGTGTAAATCAAAGGATAGCCAATTTGCTCATAATAAGAAGCTTGGTGTTCAACTTTCAAGCGCTGTTCGTCCGATAATAAATCCATTTTCGTTACAATCACGACAGGTTCAATTCCATACCCTTCGATGACTGTTAAAAACCGGTCAAGTAAATGTTCATTAAAATCTGGCTCAATCGCAGAGAATACGAGGAGCGCCTGATCGACGTTCGAAATAGGTGGCCGTACAAGCTCGTTTTTGCGTTCCTCTATCTCCGTCACGACACCGTCATTCTCTCCTTCGACTGTATAAGTTACCATATCACCCACGAGTGGCGACTGGCCTCTTTTGCGAAATACTCCGCGTGCCCGCGTTTGGATAACCGTACCTTGATCATAGACGTAGTAAAAACCACTTAATGCTTTTCTGATTTGGCCTGTTGGCATGCCATTCCTCCTTATGGTAGATCTGCGTAATTAATTGTTTCTTGTGCTACTACAACATTATCTACTTCGATGCGATACGCCCCTTGTGCACCTTCCACAATTTCTAACTGAAGTCGTCTTGTTGCGTCTTCCGTGATTGTAAATTCTTCAATCGGTTCTGCTAAAGTTCGCGTACGGTCCTGTACAAAAATTCGAACAGACTGCTCTACCTGCTCTTGACCTTCTTCTACTTCATACGGGATTTCAATGGACACGATATATAATTTGGTAGCTGCCGCTGCCGGCCCGTCTGAAATAACAACTGCTACTTCACTACCTGGCTTTAACATAGTTCCCGGTTCAGGGCTTTGTCGTATGACTTCACCTGCGGGTACTTCGGATGAATTTTCACGGGCAGACGAGTTAATGACAAACCCTGAAGACGCCGCGTAATCTTCAAGAGCTCGAGCATTGTAACCGCGTAAATCTAAAAGTTCTCGCGTTTCAGGTCCTTTACTAACAGTTAAAATCAACTCTGTTTCTAGTGCGTTGACTTCTTCACCAGCTTCAGGCTGTTGTGCAATAATCGTTCCAATAGGTTCATCCGAAAACTCTTCGTTTTCTGTAACTGATTGGAAGGAGTCGGCAACAAGCGGTCGAACTTGCTCGATACTTCTTCCTACATAATCATTTACTTTAATCGTTTCGGGTCCTTGCGATACATACAAATTGATTTCCGTTTCAGGATCACGCATTCTACCAGCCTCAGGAGTTGTGCGGATCACTTGTCCTTCTTCCACTTCTTCTGAATACTGTTCGCGTACTTCTCCAATAACAAATCCAGTGGCTTCGAGTTCTTCCGTTGCCTCTTCAAGTGTCATCCCTACAACATCCGGCACCTCAATTTTCGCAGGGCGGAACATACCAGGAAAAGCGAGTACAACAATTAACCCTATTAACAGTAACGCACCAATAATCAGAGCAATAATTTTACCCTTTTTCGATTTTTTCTTCACAGGAGCAGGAGCCGGATCAACTTTTGGTTTCCGGTCTTCTAGTTTACGCGTTTCTTGGATTTCATCGAGCGGAATCGGCTGTTTAATGACAGGCATCACTTTTGTCGCATCGTCATCCACACTCGGTACATACTTTGGTTCATTTAAATAGTCCGTATCCAAAGAACGTGCAATATGCGCATGCATCTCTTTTACAGAGACGTATCGGTCTTCAGGTTTTTTTGCTGTAGCTCGAAGGACTACGTTTTCTAAACTTTGGGGAATCGCTGCATTGATTGCTCGAACAGAAGGTGTCTCTGCTTGTAAGTGCTTGAGTGCAATCGAAACTGCTGACTCCCCTTTAAACGGAAGTTGACCTGTTAATAATTCGAATAATACAATTCCTAATGCGTAGATGTCGGACTTACGAGTTGCTGTGCCACCACGCGCTTGTTCAGGCGACAAATAGTGAACAGTACCTAAAACTGAATTCGTTTGGGTAAAGGATGTCGCAGATAACGCCATCGCAATTCCAAAATCCGTCACTTTGACATTGCCCTCTTCATCTAACAAGATATTTTGAGGTTTGATGTCACGGTGCACAATATGGTGCTCATGTGCATGTTCAATCGCTGATAACAGCTGCTTCATAATCGTCACTGCTTTTGCGGGTTGCACAGGCGCATTGTCAGCTATGTATTCTTTTAATGTTTGTCCTTTTACGTGTTCCATTACAATGTAATGGATATCCCCGTCCTCGCCTACATCATAGATTGTGACGATATTGTCGTGTGTCAGTGATGTGACAGAAAGGGCTTCCCGTTGAAATCGTCTGTGTAGGTCCTCTTCGTTTGAGAAGTCATAACGCAATATTTTAATGGCAACGTCTCGATCTAAAATCATATCGTGTGCTTGGTAGACATTGGACATGCCACCCCCGCCGATATGTTTCTCTAGTTTATAACGTCCACTTATCCGTTTTCCGATTAACATCGTTACTCACCTACCTTCAGGTGACTAAGAATGAGTGAGATGTTGTCCTCTCCACCCTGGTCGTTGGCTAGTGTGACAAGTGTATCCGCTTTTGCTGTAAGAGTGGCTTCAGTTTGAAGGACATGAACGATTTGTTCGGATGACAGCATATTGCTCAATCCGTCAGAACACATAAGAACATACTCCCCTTCACGCATTGTCACAGTTAAAATATCAGGATCTATAGAAATCTCTGTCCCAATCGCTTTCATCAGCATATTCTTTCTAGGATGTGTTTTCGCCTGCTCTTCATCAATCTCTCCCGAATCGAGCAAAACATTTACGTAGGAATGATCTTTCGTCAATGGATGGATTTCCCCTTTAGAATAGAGATACACGCGACTGTCTCCAATATGTGCAAACGTGACTTTTCTATCTTGGAACACTGCAGCAATCAGTGTTGTACCCATTCCTTTGCATGCAGGATCCGATTCAGCTATAGTGCTTATTCGGTCATTTGCACCCTCATAGGCTTCTGTTAACCATTTAGAAACATGTGTCTCCTCACTTTCAACTTGTAGAGAAGACTTCTGAAAGCGGTCTACTAAAAACCTTACTGCCAGTTCACTAGCAACATCCCCGGCATTGTGACCACCCATTCCATCAGCAAGTACTGCTAACGTCATACCTTTAGATTTTTCGAAGACTTGCAAATAGTCTTCATTGATTGCACGCTTTTTACCTACATCCGTGCGATGAACAAATTCCATTTTGTCACCCCTTGATTATGCTTTTTGAAGAGCTACTACATAAAATCCATCGCCGTCTGGATATGGAAGTACTTGATGACCTACTTTCGCAGCGCCATGCGGAAGAGCAGTAAATACATCCGGAAGAGAGAGTTCTTGCATATCTTGATGCAATTGTAAAAAAGCATCAATCACTTCATCATTCTCAGTCGGTTCAATCGTACATGTGCTATAGACCAGTATGCCACCAGGCGATAAAAGAGAGTAGGCTTCATTTAAAATAGCAAGTTGGATCGTAGCTAATCGTTCTGCATCTTGTGGTTTTTTTGCATATTTCATATCTGGCTTGCGACGAATGACACCATATCCACTACACGGTGCATCCACTAAAATACGATCAAATTGCTTTTGCTCTAAAACTTCTTGCGCTTGTCTTGCATCCGCCGCAACCGTCGAAATGTGTGTAAAACCAAGACGCTCGGCATTCTCATGAATGTACTTTAATTTATTCTCGTGAAGATCAAGTGCTGTAATATGACCCGTATTGGCAAGAAGTTGCGCAATATGTGTGGTTTTCCCACCAGGTGCTGCACACATATCAAGAACCGACATACCCTTTTCAAGTTGGAGTGCATGTGCTGGCATCATCGAACTCTCGTCTTGAATCGTAAACTGACCCGATGCGAAAAGTGCTGAAGTCGCTGCTGTTTTCCCAGCAACATGCAAGCTTTCTGGCAAGATTCCTTTTCGTACAGTAAACCCTTCTGACTCGAGCGCTTGAATTGCGTCATCAATTGATATTTTCATCGTGTTGACACGAATAGTCTGAGGAGGTGCGACATTGTTTTGGCGTGCAATTTGTTCTGTTTTTTCAAAACCAAATGCTTGGATCCAATTTTCTAGCATCCACTCTGGGTGACTAGTTTCTATTGACAAACGTTCTAATGGGTCTTTAATCGAATCAAAACTTGGCACACCTTCACGAAGAAATGCACGCAACACACCATTCACTAAACCTGAAACACCTTTGTGTCCGTGATACTTAGCGAGTTGAACAGCTTCATTTACTACTGCGTGGTTCGGAATACGATCCAGGTAGTGAATCTGGTAAACGGCCATGCGCAATACCCACTGAACCCAGTTTTCTAATTTTCCTTTGATAAAAGGAGCTAGGAAAAAATCGAGTGTCATTTTGTGTTGCAACGTCCCATACGTAAGTTCTGTCATAAGACCTTTATCAATACCTGCAATTTTGTGTTGATTCATATGTTTTGTGAGCAACAAATTACTATACGCTTGATTTTTATCGACATCCATTAGAACAAATAGAGCTGCGTCCCTAGGGTTGCCTAGTTGTTTTCGCTTCATTTAAATTGATCTCCTAGTTTGTATTGCTGCCCAACACCTCGTAAGAATTCGTCAACAGCTAATTTTTTCTTTCCTGCAGGTTGTACTTCAAGTAGTTCCAATGCTTGTCCGTCTCCTGTCTGTACAACAAAACGGCCTGTAGTATCAATGATTTCACCTGGTACAGCATGCGAGTTTCCGTTCACTTCACGTGCAGACCAAATTTTAAAACTTGCCTCATCAAACGTCGTGTACGCACCTGGCCACGGATTCAAACCACGAATTTGGTTGAATACCTCCCGAGCAGGCTTTGCCCAATCGATTCGTTCTTGTTCGCGTGAGATGTTTCGTGCAAACGTTACTTGATCAGGATTTTGAGGTGTTCGTGCGTTCGTTCCAGCAACAATCGATGGAAGTGTTTCCTTTAACAAGGATGTTCCTGCTGCACTGAGCTTGTCAAAGAGCGTTCCTGTAGTGTCTTGTTCTGTAATGGGAACTTCTACTTGCGAGATAATATCTCCTGCATCTAGTTTCTTCACCATATACATGATAGTGACACCCGTTTTCTCTTCCCCGTCTAGAACCGCTTGATGAATTGGTGCACCGCCGCGATATTTTGGTAGTAAGGATGCGTGGACATTAATGGCGCCTAATTGAGGAAGTGTTAGCACCTCTTCAGACAATAATTGACCAAATGCTGCTGTCACAATCAAATCTGGATTTAATTCTTGCAGTCTTTTTAATTCCGCACTGCCTGTTAACTTTTCAGGTTGTAGTACTTCGATTTCGTGACGAAGCGCTTCTTCTTTAACCGGTGGTGGCGTCAACACTTTTTTCCGCCCAACAGGACGATCAGGTTGTGTGACAACTGCTAAAACGTTATAGCCCTCTTCAACCAACATACGAAGAACGGGTGCAGAAAATGCGGGTGTCCCCATAAATACGATGGACGTCATTGTTCTTCACCTTCCTCCATGAATTCTTCAGGAGAGACATAACGAATAATTTTTGAAGTAAATAAAATACCATTTAAGTGGTCGATTTCATGTTGAATGGCACGTGCTTCATAATCTTCTGCTTCTAATTCATACAAATTGCCGTCACGGTCTTCCGCCTCAACTTTTACATAATACGGTCGTTCTACTTCTCCGTACAATCCCGGGAAGCTTAGGCAGCCTTCTACTTCAACTTCTTTACCACCAATAGCAACAACTTGTGGGTTGATCATTTCAATGACTTCTTGGCCTTCTCCCATATCTACAATGGCTATGCGTTTTGATACTCCGATTTGCGGAGCTGCAAGGCCGATACCATCTGCTGCCACCATAGTTTCATACATATCATCAAGCAATTTGCCTAGTTCTTCATTAAACTCTGTGACATCTGCTGCCGGAGTCGTCAAAATATCATTGGGATGTTCAACTATTTTTAATACTGTCATTCTTCGTTCCTCATTTCTATACAATCGTAGATGGGTGTAAATCTATGCTGATTCGCACCCCTTGCTTTTCCCATTGCGTTCGGGAAAGCTTTAATAACTGATGAAGCGCAGTCGTTAAGTTTGGCTCTCGCTTATATTTAATCATGCATTGATAACGGTACCGCTCTTGTATGCGGCTGATTGCAGAAGCAGTCGGACCTATTACAGCGGTTGATTGCGAAAGGTTTTCTCGCAACCACTCTGCCGTCTTACCCGCATAGTCTGCAGTCGTTATGACCTCTGGATGACTGATTTGAATATGGGTCAAATAATAAAACGGAGGGTATTGATAAGCTTTTCTCATTTGCATCTCTTGCGTGTAAAAGCCCAAATAATCATGTGTTTGGGCATTGACGAGTGCATAATGTTCCGGATCATATGTTTGGACGATGACGTGGCCTTTTTTCTCATGTCTACCAGCTCGACCACTCACTTGCGTAATCAACTGGAACGTTTTTTCGGCCGCCCGAAAATCCGCAAGATGCAAAGAAGTATCGGCATTTAACACACCCACTAAAGTCACTTCCGGAAAATCTAATCCCTTTGCAATCATTTGTGTACCTAATAGAATATCCGCCTGTCGTTGTCCAAAGTGATGCAGGATTCGTTCATGTGCACCTTTCGTACGCGTTGTGTCAACATCCATTCGCAGCGTTCGGGCTTCTGGAAATAGCTTTGTAATCTCTTCTTCTACTTTTTGAGTACCTGTGCCAAAAAATCGAATGTGCTCACTTTCGCAATGGGGACACTGGGTGGGAACTAGTTCTTCATATCCACAATAGTGACATCTTAAAGCTTCGCCCATCCTGTGATAGGTCAAGGAAATATCACAGTTCGGACATTGGACTGTCGTTCCACAATCGCGGCACAATACAAAAGATGAGAAGCCTCGTTTGTTTAAAAATAAAACAATCTGCTCTTTTTTTGCTAATCGATCTCGAATCGCATCAATCAATTCCATGCTGAACATGGAGCGATTTCCACCCTTTAGTTGTTCCCGCATATCAATTAAATCAACAGGTGGTAAAGCTTTAGCATTCGCTCGACTCGGGAGCTCAAGCAGTGTATAGACTCCTTTTTTTGCACGAGCATAGGATTCGATGGAAGGTGTTGCACTTCCTAAAATCACAGGACAATTTGCAAACTGCGCGCGCCATTTTGCGACTTCTCGTGCATGGTAACGCGGAGAATCTTCTTGTTTGTAAGAGGACTCATGTTCTTCATCGAGTATTAGTAACCCTACGTTTTCAAACGGTGCAAAAATGGCTGAACGCGCCCCTACTACTACTCGCACTTCTCGGCGATGAATTTTACGCCACTCGTCGTACTTTTCTCCGACAGAAAGACCACTATGCATCACTGCCACTTGATTCCCAAATCGCATTTTGAAACGCGTAACCATCTGTGGTGTAAGAGCAATTTCTGGCACAAGCATAATGGCTTCTTTTCCAAGAGCAAGTGCTTCTTCAATCGCATGTAAATAGATTTCTGTTTTCCCGCTACCCGTAATCCCGTGCAAAAGGAATGTTTCACTTTTTTGATTTTGTTGCGCACGGTTGATCGTCTCAAGAACTTCTTTTTGAGCCTCTGTAAGTGTGACCACTTTATCAATTGATGTATCTGCAAGTAATTCGATTTCACGGTACACTTCTTGTTTAGATTTTTTTAAAATCTTCTTTTCAACGAGCGCATCTAGTACAGGCGTCGTCACTTGGACATGTTTTTGAATGTCTACTATGGTGAAAGATTTTGAATTTGTCTCTAAAATCCAACCTACAACTTGTTGTTGCTTTTTCGCTTGACCAGAAAGCTCAATCGATGCATCGATGACGTGATAGACCGTTTGTAGTTTTGGTTTCGCTTTTTGACGAATTCGAGTTTCTATCGTGGCATTTCCCGTATCGAGGTGGACTTTCAGTTCTTGTATCAAGTGTTGTTTTTCAAGTGATGCAAAATCAACTTCTAGATCTTTGGACAATAAATTTTGAAAAGGCTCGGATAAAACTGAAGCATTTTCAACCTTAACAAGTTTTGTGTAATTTGCTCGGAGAGCTGCAGGAATCATCACTTGGAGCGCATCGTTATAGAAACACAACGTATCATCTTTTAGCCATTTACCTAGCTCGAGCATTTCTGCTGTCAATACCGGTTCAATATCAACTACTGATTCAATAGGCTTCAATTTTTTTTCATCAAGTTCTGTTTCATCTGACGTTGAAATGACAAACCCCTGCACTTTACGAGGTCCAAAAGGAATGTGTACACGAATACCTGGATGAATAAAACTTTCGAGTTGAGCAGGCACGTGATAATCAAACGGCCGGTCGATTGCCGCTGTAGAAACATCTACAATGACCTGTGCAATCACGAGTGCCATCCCTCCTGCTCAGCAACAAACTGTAGCAATTCAAGTGCAAGTTGTTGTTTCGGTAGGAATGGAAAATCTGATTTTCCTGATTTTGAAAACACAGTTACTTTATTTGTATCTGTGCCAAATCCAACACCTTGTTGCGTGACATCATTGGCTATAATATAATCGGCATTCTTTTTCACACGTTTTTTCTCCGCATACGCTTCAACATCATTCGTTTCTGCTGCAAAACCAATGACGACTTGGTTCGATTTGATCGAGCCCATATGCGCCAGAATATCAGTCGTGCGCTCCATCTCCAGTACTGTATCGCCATCTTGTTTCTTAATTTTCTGGTCTGCTTGAAGTTTCGGTTTATAATCGGCAACTGCTGCCGTTTTAATAAGGATATCTGTAGATGCAAAACGTGTCTCCACTTCACGTAACATGTCCGCTGCACTTTCAACATCAACACGCGTTACTCCGGTTGGCGTTTCTAATGTTACTGGCCCTGCAATCAATGTCACTTCTGCCCCAAGGTCTGCTGCTGCACGGGCCATCGCAAAGCCCATCTTGCCTGTTGAGAAGTTTGATACGTAGCGTACTGGGTCAATTCGTTCACGCGTAGGCCCAGCCGTTACTACGACTGACTTCCCTTTTAAGGGCATTGATTTTTGTTTACGATTCATGATGAGCTCTGTAATTTTTTCTGGCTCTTCTAAACGCCCTTTTCCGACGTATCCGCATGCAAGATATCCTTCAGAAGGCTCGATAAAGCGAACGCCGCGTTTATGGAGGGTATCAATATTTTGAAGTACCGCAGGATGACTATACATATGGACATTCATCGCAGGTGCCATCCATACTTCTTTTGTCGTTGCAAGAAGTGTTGTAGTGATCATGTCGTCTGCAATACCGTTTGCGTACTTGCCGATGACATTTGCAGTTGCCGGCGCAACTACAACTAAATCTGCCCAGTCTGCTAAATCAATATGAGCAATGACACGTGAATCTTTTTCATCAAATGTGTCAAAATAGACGTCATTGCGGGACATCGCTTGAAAAGAAAGTGGTTGGACAAATTCCATTGCTGATTGTGACATAATGACACGTACATCTGCACCCGCTTGTGTAAGTTTACTAACAAGCGCAATTGCTTTGTAAACCGCGATCCCACCTGTCACACAGAGTAAAATTTTTGTTGACCCAGTCATTCGAAAATCCCCTTTTATACAGAATGACCTCCCAAAGACAATCTTTGGGAGGTAGGTTTTATACTTCGTCTTCGTATACTACATTTTGGTCGGCGACTTCATTGATTAATACGCCTGTAGCGATTTCCTCAAGTGCTTTGCCAACGTTTTTATCAGAAACATACTTTACTAAACGCATGTTTTTCTCTTCTTGCATCTGGCGTGCACGCTTGGAAGCGATACTCACCAATGAGTACTTAGAATCAACTTTTTTCTTTAACGAATCCACTGATGGATATAACATTTAGAGTTCTCCTTTCAACATGGCCTTGTAGCGTTGCTCTACACGCTCACGCTTACAATGCTCAGCTGTCACAATCGCATTAATTTTATCACATGCACGCTCGACTTGATCATTTTCAACAACATAGTCGTACAAATCCATCATCGCAAGTTCTTCACGTGCTGCTGCAATTCGTGCTTGAATCACATCGTCCGTTTCCGTTCCTCTTCCGACTAATCGACTCTCTAGCTCCGACAAGCTAGGTGGCGCTAGAAAAATAAAGAGCGCATCTGGTGCTTTTTCTCGGACGAGCTTGGCACCCTGCACTTCAATTTCTAAAAACACATCGCGACCTGCGTCTAACGTGGCATTCACGTAATCAAGAGGCGTACCGTAATAATTGCCAACATAATTGGCATATTCAAGGAGTCTTCCTTGTTCAATCAATTCTTCAAACTGCTCTTTCGATTTAAAAAAATAATCAACACCGTCTACTTCGCCTTCGCGCGCTTTCCGTGTTGTCATAGAAATCGAATATTCATAATTTGTTTCTGGGGTGGAAAAGAGCTCTTTTCGCACCGTTCCTTTACCGACGCCAGAGGGACCGGAGAGAACAATTAAGATGCCGCGTTCTTTGTACATAATGACTCCTTCACATTCAACATACTTACTTGATTATAGCACATCATGTTAGAATAGAACAAAACGTTTTGAAAGAGGAATTAAAATGGCATTTGACGGATTATTCACAGCAGCAGTAAATCAAGAACTTCAACAGCTTAGAACAGGAAGAATCACGCGCGTTCATCAGCCGAACACCCAAGAACTGATGCTTCATATCCGTGCAGGCGGCCAAAACCATAAATTATTATTTTCAATCCATCCTTCCTATGCTCGTGTTCACTTGACGTATGAATCGATTGATAACCCTCCAACTCCACCGCTCTTTTGTATGATGATGCGTAAACACATCGAAGGTGGCTTCATTGAAAAAGTCGAGCAGATTGAAGCGGATCGGATCATTCAATTCACGATTCGAAGTAAAGATGAAATTGGAGACGATACTAGCCGCATTCTCATCATGGAAATTATGGGGCGTCACAGCAACTTAACACTTGTAAACGGTGATACATCAAAAATCATTGAGACGATGAAGCACCTTCCTCCTTCGATGAATTCGTATCGCACGATGATGCCCGGACAGGACTATATTTATCCACCAAAGCAAGACAAAGAAAATCCATTTACTTTAGCGAACTCTGCAGAACTACCTGCAAGTGCAGAAGAGTGGATGGCAAATTTTCAAGGAGTTGCGAAACTTCATGCGACAGAACTCGCTTCTCGAGATGGCCAAGACGCGTACGACTTTTTAATGAGCTTTATGCGCGGTGGCGATCAACCCGGTAGTACGGAAGTTGGCGGCAAAACCGTGTTTTCTGCATCCCCTCTCCTTCATTTAGAAACAGAGTGGATGCCTGCTGCGACATTGGGTCACTTGTTAGACCGTGTGTATTATCAAAAAGCAGAGCGTGACCGTGTGAAACAACAAGCTGGAGACTTAGAGCGCTGGTTGGTAAATGAGCGTAAAAAACTGACAACAAAAAAGAAAAAACTTCAAGCAGATCTAACACGCGCAGAGAACCTACAAGAAGATCAGAAAAAAGGCGAACTGTTGATGGGGAATTTGCATGCCATCACCAAAGGGATGAAAGAGATTTCGGTTATCGATTATTACGATGAGAATCAAGGGACCATTGTCATCGCATTAAATCCAAAAAAGACTCCCTCTCAAAATGCCCAAAATTACTTCCATCGATACACGAAAGCAAAAACAGCTTTACAAGAGGTACGGGCACAGATGGATAAAACCGATAGTGAGTTGATTTATCTTGATGAAGTGATGCGCCAACTAGAACAAGCATCGCCCTCTGATATTGAAGAAATTCGTGAAGAGCTAATGGATCAAGGGTATTTGAAGAAACGCGCGAAAGCAAAAGCTAAAAAAGAAAGTAAGCCGAAACCTGAAGCCTATATTTCGTCAGACGGGACGGCGATTTCTGTGGGTAAGAACAATAAGCAGAATGATTTCTTGACGTTTAAGCTTGCGAAACGGACTGATACTTGGCTACACACGAAAGACATACCAGGCTCACATGTAGTCATTCACGCGGAGTCGCCATCCGAAGAAACGATTCACGAAGCAGCGGTACTAGCTGCGTATTTCAGTAAAGCACGTGACTCATCCTCTGTCCCAGTTGATTTCACGGAGATTCGCCATGTCAAGAAACCAAATGGATCGAAGCCTGGCTTTGTGATTTATTTTGAGCAGAAGACAGTATTTGTGACGCCTGACCAAGAGGTTGTACGGTCGTTGCAGAAATAAGAGCTATGACTCAATAAAAAGAGGCAGGGACATAACTCAGTTAATTCCACAAATGAAGGTAAAGATAACAAAATGAAAAGTGTGTAGGGGTGACTCCAGCGGGATTATAAGCGGAAGCTGAGACCGAGGCTCAGCCCGCGCCCGCGGAACGCTTCCCCTACACCCAATAGAACATACAAAAAGGGAGTTTCTCATGACGAGAAACTCCCTTTGCTGGGTTTTGTCACAGCCTCTTTGATTTTCACTTTAAACTATTTCTCTTCAACTCTGTATGCCAAGATTCAATAAACGTCCGGTCTTCCGCTGATAAAGAAGTATCTTCCATCAATAAATCGTTTAGGGTAGTCAATGAGTAAGCAGGAACACCTACTTGTTCAAATGCTTCAGTAGCTTTTGGTAAATCGTACGAGAAAATACTGACGACACCAAGGACGTCCGCTCCTTCTTTTCTTAATGCGTCAACAGCCGTAATACTACTGCCACCTGTTGAAATCAAATCCTCGACTACTACTACTTTTTGCCCGCTCAGAAGTTTCCCTTCTATTTGATTTCCTCGACCGTGCTCTTTTGCTTTTGAGCGAACGTAGACCATCGGCAATTGAAGGTTCGTACTTACCCATGCTGCATGTGGAATTCCAGCAGTTGCCGTACCTGCCACCACTTCGCATTTAGGAAAATGGGTCTCTATTAAAGTAGACAGTTCACTTGCAACTTGTTCACGCAATTTCGGATACCCCATCAGCAACCGGTTATCACAATAAATTGGCGACTGGATGCCAGAAGCCCACGTGAACAAAGGCTCTGTTGATAGTTGTACTGCGCGTGCTTCCAATAAAGCTTGTGCCGCTTTTGTCTTCATTCTTCATGACCCCATTCTTTTAAAATTTGATGATAGACAGCAACTGGGTCTGCAGCTGCCGTAATTGCTCGACCTACTACTATGTGCGTAGAACCTATCTTTCTCGCATCAGTTGGTGTAGCGATTCGCTTTTGATCATGAAGGTCGCCACCAGCTAAGCGGATACCCGGGGTGACTTTGTAAAAACTTTCGCCTAAAGTGTCACGAAGAATGTTCGCTTCATGCACAGAACAAACGACACCGTCTAGGCCAGCTTGTTGCGTTATCCGCGCATAATGCACAACAGATTCTTCAAGTGATGTTTGAATCAATTGCTCTTGTTGCATTTGGCCCTCTGTCGTCGATGTGAGTTGCGTAACAGCAATCAACTTCGCCATATCTCCCTGAGCTCCTTCTGCCAAACCCTCTTTCGCAGCCTTCATCATGGCAATACCTCCTGCTGCGTGGACATTGACCATATCAACACCAAGAGTAGCTAGCCCCTTCATCGCCTTGTGAACTGTTGTTGGAATGTCATGTAACTTTAAGTCAAGAAAAATTGAATGACCGTCTTCTTTAAGTGAACGAATCACGTCTGGTCCATTTTGAAGATAATATTCCATGCCGACTTTTACATAGAGCTGTTCGTTGAATCTCCCTAAAAACGCTTCAACATCTCGTTGAGTTGCGAAATCGAGCGCCACAATTGGTTTTGTCATCGATGGGACCTCCCACTAATTTCTTCGACCGATGAGTAGCCAAGACTATGTAAAGCTTCTGGCAATTCGTCGATGAGTGTTGGGCAGACAAATGGGTCGACAAAATTTGCGGTACCGACAGCTACTGCTGATGCACCAACCGATAAGAAGTCGATAACGTCTTGTGTCGTCTGCACACCGCCCATACCAATGATTGGAATCGATACGTGTGGATACACCTCATGAATCATTCGAAGCGCAACAGGTTTGATAGCAGGACCAGAAAGTCCTCCCGTTTTATTTGCAAGTATAGGTTTACCAGTCTTTTCGTCTAGTCGCATGCCCAGAAGTGTGTTGATCATTGTCAGACCATCCGCACCCGCTGCTTCGACTGCTGTAGCAATCGATACAATATTTGTGACGTTTGGAGAGAGCTTCACATAGACTGGAACCTCTGAAACGTCTTTTACAGCCCGCGTTAAAGATGCTGCAATCTCTGGATCCGTCCCAAATGCAATTCCACCACATTTCACATTCGGGCAAGAAATATTCAGTTCAAGCGCATGGACATTTGACGCTTTTGAAATTTCTCGAGCCACGGCTACATAATCCTCTACTTCGGAGCCGGCGACATTGGCAATAATCGGCACGTCATGCTGCTCAAGCCACGGCAATTCATGAGCTAAAACATGCTCTAGACCTGGATTTTGAAGTCCGATAGCGTTTAACATCCCAGAAGATGTCTCCGCAACGCGGGGTGTCGGATTACCGAACCGACTTTCTTCAGTTGTAGCTTTGATCATAATCGCACCTAAAACAGCTAGGTCATAAAACTTCGCGTATTCTTGACCAAATCCGAAACAACCAGATGCCGGCATGATCGGATTGCGTAAATCAAGACCTGGTAATTTTATTGCAAGTGAATTCACGCAATCACCCCCGCTTGAAATACTGGTCCGTCTGAACAGACTTTCACATAGCTACCTTGTCCTTCAGTCGTCGGGCATACGCAAGCAAAACAAGCACCAATACCGCACCCCATGCGCTGTTCGTAGGATAAAAATCCTGGAATATTCGGCAGCGCCTTCTCGACTGCTTTTAGCATTGGATGTGGTCCACAGCTATAATAAATGCTCGGTACATCTTGCAAGAGTGCCATTTGATCCGTTACATACCCTGGTAGTCCATGCGTACCGTCTACTGTCGTAATAAATGTGTCTCCAAGTTCTCTAAATCGCTGTTCGTAGAATACATCTTTTTCAGATTGGAAACCCAGTATAATCGTTAGCTGGACTCCTGACTCTTTCAATCGTTTGGCAAGTTCATAGAGTGGAGGAACACCAATTCCCCCACCAATGAGCCATGCGCGCTCTTCGGGAGACGCGACGACCGGAAAGCCATTTCCTAGTGGTCCCATCACATCAATCGTATCTCCTGAACGTTTTGCTGCAAGCAACTCTGTGCCTCTGCCATCTACTCGAAAAATCATTGTAAACTCTAGAATGTCTTGATCAATCGAACAGATACTGATTGGACGGCGCAAAAGAGGTTCTGCGTGATCTGCAACCCGGATGTGTACGAATTGGCCAGGTGTTTGCATCGCAATCGTCTGTTGTCCAATCACCGTCATCTCGTATACGCGATCTGCAATTTCTTTATTTCGTACAACCTCCATCAAGCCGGTTCGAATCATCGGCGCACCTCCATTGGATTCATCGTTTCTGTTGTAAATGTCATCGATTCCATCACGCGCAAAATCGCTTCTGCTGTATCCAGTGATGTAAGAATAGGTACTCCATTTTCTACTGCTTCACGGCGGATACGGAATCCGTCACGAGCAGGTTGTTTTCCTTTTGTCAGCGTGTTGACGACGAACTGCGCTTTTCCTGACTGAATCACATCAACAAGTGTTTCACCTGAATCCCCAATTTTTTTGACACTTTGTACAGGTATACCTTGTTCTTCGAAAGCACGTGCTGTACCCTCAGTCGCTAAAACGCGGAAGCCAATTGCGTGGAATCGCTTTGCGAGATTTGCTGCTTCTTGCTTGTCCTTATTCGCTACAGTCATCAAAACTGTCCCATAAGGTTGTAATTCGAGACCAGCAGCGACAAGTCCTTTATATAATGCTTTTTCAAGTGTACGATCTTTACCGAGCACCTCTCCTGTTGACTTCATTTCAGGTCCGAGCGTCGTATCCACACGGCGTAATTTTGCGAAGCTGAAGACAGGAACTTTTACATAGACGCCTTCTTGGTTTGGAGCAAGTCCAGGTGTATACCCCATTTCGACGAGCTTTTCTCCTAAGATAGCTTTTGTTGCTAAGTTTGCCATTGGGATTCCCGTGATTTTACTTAAGAAAGGTACAGTTCGGCTTGCGCGTGGGTTCACTTCTAGCACGTAGATTTCATCGCGTGAAATGACATATTGGATATTTAGTAACCCAACTGTTTTCAATGCTTTTGCTAACCGTGTTGTATAATCGACCAGTTGCTCGATATGACGTGCTGATAAATTTTGCGGAGGATAGACAGCTATTGAATCTCCTGAGTGAACGCCTGCACGTTCAATGTGTTCCATGATGCCAGGAATAACGACCGAATCACCGTCTGAAATGGCATCGACTTCAATCTCTGTACCTGTGAGATAACGGTCGACAAGCACCGGATGTTCCGGACTCGCTTCAACTGCGTGCTCCATGTAATGCGTTAGTTCCTCTTCGTTGTAAACAATCTCCATCGCGCGGCCACCGAGTACATAGGAAGGGCGAACGAGAACCGGGAAGCCGATTTCTCTAGCATTTGCTAGCGCTTGATCAACAGACACGGCTGTCTTTCCTTCTGGTTGCGGAATACCAATCTCACGAAGAAGTGCTTCGAACTTATCACGGTTCTCTGCGCGGTCTAAGTCTTCTAAACTCGTCCCAAGAATTTTTACGCCTCGAGCCTCTAAGCCAGCTGCTAAATTGATGGCAGTTTGTCCGCCAAACTGAACGATAACACCTTCTGGTTGCTCAAGTTCCACGATGTGCATGACGTCTTCTAGTGTCAACGGTTCGAAATAAAGCTTGTCGGAAATTGAGAAGTCGGTCGAAACCGTTTCTGGATTATTGTTCACAATAATGGCTTCGTACCCTGCTTCTTTAATAGCCCATACAGAGTGAACCGTCGCATAGTCAAATTCAACCCCTTGCCCGATGCGAATCGGACCAGAACCAAGCACCATGACGCTCTTTTTATCACTACGGATGGATTCGTTTTGTTGCTCATATGTGCCGTAAAAATACGGCGTTTCCGATTCAAACTCCCCTGCACATGTATCTACCATTTTGTAGACCGGGAACATTTTTTCAGTCTTGCGTAAATCGTACACTTGTTGTTCAGTCCAATTCCAGAATTTTGCGATTGTTACATCTGCAAATCCCATGCGTTTTGCTCGGTAGAGAACGTCTAGATCGCCTATTTGCTCTTTAATTGTTGTTTCGAAATCAACAATGCCTTTTAATTTATTCAAGAAGAAGAAATCGATTTGACTCCACTCGTGAATGTCTTCGACAGTCATGCCGCGGCGAAGTGCTTCTCCAATGAAGAATAGACGCTCATCTCCAGCACGCTTGATTCGTTTAACAATCCATTCGTCCGTGATACGATCTGCATGCTTCATTTCAAGATGCATGTGACCCGTTTCTAAAGAACGAATTGATTTTAAAATCGCTTCTTCAAAAGAGCGACCAAGTGACATAACCTCACCTGTAGCTTTCATCTGTGTTCCAAGGTTACGCTTTGCTGACTCGAACTTATCAAACGGCCAGCGTGGAATCTTGGCGACGATATAATCGAGTGCTGGCTCAAAGCATGCAAACGTCTTGCCCGTTACTGGGTTCATCATCTCATCAAGTGTGAGACCGACTGCGATTTTTGCAGCAAGTTTTGCAATCGGATAACCCGTTGCCTTTGATGCAAGTGCCGATGAGCGACTGACACGCGGATTCACTTCAATGATGTAGTATTGAAAGCTGTGCGGATCGAGTGCTAACTGAACGTTACATCCCCCTTCAATTTTCAAGGCGCGAATAATTTTTAGTGACACATTACGAAGCATTTGATTTTCGCGGTCTGTCAATGTTTGAGTTGGGGCTACAACAATGGAGTCGCCCGTGTGAATGCCGACTGGATCAAAATTTTCCATGTTGCAGACAACGATTGCGTTATCTGCAGAATCACGCATTACTTCGTACTCAATCTCTTTGAATCCTGCAATTGATTTTTCAAGTAGGCACTGGGTTACAGGGCTGTACTTCAAACCACTTGTCACGATTTCCGCAAGTTCTTGGTCGTTGTGACAGATTCCTCCACCCGTACCACCGAGTGTGAACGCTGGACGGACAATGACTGGATATCCGATGTGTGCTACGAATGCTTGTGCTTCTGCAAGGTTGTGAATAATCGTACTTTCCGGTACTGGTTCTCCTAGTTCATTCATTAAGCTTCGGAACAAGTCGCGGTCTTCAGCTTGATGAATTGCATCAAGCTTGGTGCCTAAAATCTCCACATTCAATTCATCAAGAATTCCCGATGCGTGGAGTTCAATCGCCATGTTCAAGCCTGTCTGGCCTCCGAGTGTTGGAAGCAGGGCATCTGGACGTTCTTTGCGAATGATGCTTGATACAAACTCGAGAGTTAAAGGCTCCATGTATACTTTATCTGCCATCTCTGTGTCTGTCATGATGGTCGCTGGGTTTGAATTGACTAAGATGACACGGTAGCCTTCTTCACGAAGTGCGATACAAGCTTGCGTACCTGCGTAATCAAATTCTGCTGCTTGTCCGATTACAATTGGACCGGATCCGATGACTAAGATGGTTTTGATATCGTGGCGTTTAGGCATGTTGTTTCCCCGCTTTCGTCATAAGTGAAATGAATTGATCAAATAAATGGACGGAATCCTCTGGGCCTGCGGAACCTTCTGGATGGAATTGGACGCAGTACACTGGGTAGTGCTTGTGGCGAACGCCTTCGACTGTTTGATCGTTTAATGCGATATGTGTCAGCTCTAGGTCTGTATTTTCAAGTGATTTTAAGTCGATCGCGTAGCCATGATTTTGAGAAGTAAGTTCCGTGCGACCTGTCGTCAAATCTTTTACTGGATGGTTAGCACCGCGGTGCCCAAATTTTAATTTAAAGCTTGTTGCCCCGCTTGCTAGCGAGATCAGTTGGTGACCGAGACAAACGCCAAACATCGGTACTTCCGGAATTAGTTTTCTCACAGTTTCAATAGCTTCTGGAATATCTGTTGGGTCTCCAGGACCGTTTGATAACATCACGCCGTCTGGCTGCATCGCAAGAATTTCTTCAGCAGATGTAGTATATGGCACGATGGTTACGTCACAATCGCGCTTATTCAATTCGCGAAGTAGACCGTGCTTCATACCAAAGTCCATCATGACAACGCGGCACCCGCGGCCCGGACTTGGATATGGGCGTTGTGTTGACACACGAGATACTTCATCGTGCGGAAGAGACCATGCATTTAACTCCGCTACAACGTTTTCAACATCTGGCTGTTCACCCGCAGCTGTCAACTTTCCTCGAAGTGAGCCGTGTGTTCGAAGAAGTTTTGTTAGCATGCGAGTATCAATACCAGAAATTCCTGGTACATTGCGTTGCTCCATTAACTCTCCGAACGTTCGATTTGAGCGGAAGTTCGAAGGTTGTTCTGTCCATTCACGCACAACGACTCCAGCAAGTGTGATGGCCATCGCTTCAAAATCTTCTGGATTGATTCCGTAGTTACCTATCAGTGGATACGTCAGTGTTAAGATCTGTGCACAGTTAGACGGGTCTGAGATGAATTCTTGATACCCTGTCATTCCCGTTGTGAAAATCACCTCACCTGTACTCTCGTTTTGTGAACCAAAAGCCGTACCTTCAAATACTGTGCCATCTTCTAAGATCAAATAACGTTTCATTGGTTTTCCCTCCAGATACAGTTTCCATCAAACCATGTTTCTACTGGCCAGCCCTTACATGCCCAGTCACCAAAAGGTGTGTTTGTGCTTTTCGAGACAAATGTTGTCGGGTCAATTTGTTTTTCATCATGTAAATTGATTAGTGTAAATTCGGCAGGTTTTCCTAGTTCGAGTGTTCCGAACGGAAGACCAAACACTTCTGCAGGCTTCGATGTAAAATAACTTACAAGTTGCTGCAAAGACCATTTTCCTGATTCTACAAAATGCGTATAGAGAAGCGGGAACGCGGTTTCAAGTCCGACGATACCGAACGGTGCTTTTTCAAAACCGTGTGATTTCTCTTCAGCCGTGTGTGGTGCGTGGTCCGTAGCGATGAAGTCCAGTGTCCCGTCTTCTAGACCCTCAATCAAGGCTAATTTATCTGCATGAGCACGCAAGGGTGGATTCATTTTCCACTCTGCATTATTTTCAGGAATATCGTCTTCACAGAGCAAAAGGTGGTGTGGTGATACTTCAGCGGTCACGTGAATTCCCGCACGCTTTGCATCCCGTATGACGCGCACAGACTCTTTCGTGCTGACGTGGCAAACGTGGTAATGTGCACCTGTCGCTTCAGCGAGCAATATGTCACGTGCAATGTGGACTGCTTCAGATGCCGATAAAATGCCTGGAAGGCCGAGCTCTTTGTTTTTGGTACCTTCGTGCATGACACCACCAAACAATAAGCTGTTGTCTTCACAGTGCGCAACGACTGAAATTCCCTCTTTTGCTGCTTGTTTCATTGCTTCGTACATCATTCCAGCGGTTTGAACACCTACGCCGTCATCCGTTAGAGCAATAGCTCCTGATTCCTTCAACCGTTTCGCATCGGTCAGTTCTTTGCCCGCTTCGCGAATCGTGATAGATCCGTATGGAAGTACACGCACATGCGCAGTTTCTTTGATACGATTCATCAACGAACTCATCGTTTCTTCTGTGTCGGGAACTGGGCGTGTGTTTGGCATTGCACAGATTGTTGTAAACCCGCCTTTTGCCGCTGCTAGTGTCCCTGTTTCAATCGTTTCTTTGTGTTCTCCGCCTGGTTCACGTAGGTGGACGTGCACATCAATCAATCCTGGAAGGAGCAGTGCGCCGTTTCCATCAACTGTTTCATCTACATGTCCACTGTTGTTAAAGGATACTAGCTTCCCGTCTTCTATTAACAAATCTGTTGGAATCAAATCCCCCTGATCTGTTAAGCGTTGTAAGTTCGTATAAAGTCGTTTCATTCCGCTTCCTCCTTTAATAAAAACTCTAGTATAGCCATTCGCATGTAAACACCGTTTTTCATTTGCTCAAAGATTCGTGACTTGTCACCTTCTACCACAGCGTCAGCAATTTCGACTCCTCTATTAAAAGGTGCAGGATGTAACACGATTGCGTTGTCTTTCATCGCAGCCATCCGTGCTTCAGTGAGACCATATTCTTCGTGATACTGTTCTTTTGTGAACGACTGTGTGCCATCATGGCGTTCATGTTGGACCCGAAGAAGCATGATCACATCACTTGTTTCAATCGCCTCGTCTAAGCTAAACAAGACTTGAAACTCTGCCTGCCACTCGGGCGGGCTGACAAATTGGATTTGTGCGCCAAGTTTTGATAACACGTGAACATTTGAACGTGCGACTCGACTATGCGCCAGGTCCCCAACGATTGTCACCGTTTTTCCTTCTAATGTTTCAAACTCCTCAAGCATTGTCATCAAATCTAGTAAACTCTGGGTCGGGTGATTTCCTGTCCCATCTCCTCCGTTGATAATCACTGGTTTGACTTGATCAATGATTGGCTCGTAGTAGTTGTTTTCTGGATGCCGGATAACAAGCACATCCACACCAATCGCCTCAAGTGTCTTCACTGTATCGTAGAGTGATTCTCCTTTTGTCGCACTTGAAAATCCCGCTTCAAAGGGTAGGACCGTCAATCCGAGTTTTCGTTCAGCCATTTCAAAACTCATCTTGGTGCGGGTACTTGGTTCAAAAAACAAGTTTGCAGCAACCAATCCGTCCTTTACTTGTGGAGGACTTCCTGCCTTTAATTGTCGTGCTCGTTTGACAAGATAGAGCAGTTCGTCTGTTGTCAGGTGTTCGATAGATGTCAATGCGCGCATGTTTTCTCTCCCTTTCCTATAAAAAAACCCTTTCCGGTGTGGGAAAGGGTATGTGGAAAGACACGCAGTCTACAGACCCGTGGTTCTTCCCGTCCCTTTCTCACCTCTCGGATGAAATTAAAAGGTTATGATTCAGTTTTGGGTGGTGATTTTGGTAAGAGTAGATTCAATAGTACACCTACGATTGAAGCGAGTGCCATTCCTTCAATATGGAAGACCTCTGAAAACTTCACCATTGCTCCGCCGATTCCGATGATCAAGATGACCGATGAAATGATTAAGTTACGTGAATCGCCGAAGTCTACTTGACTCTCCACCAACATTCTTAGTCCAGAAGAAGCAATGATCCCAAACAACAGAATGGATATTCCACCAAGTACCGGTGCTGGAATTGTGTCAATGACGGCCATCAACTGTCCTAAAAAGCTAAAGATGATTGCGAATACTGCTGCGAGAAGAATTACGGCTACACTAAACACACGCGTCAGGGCAAGGACTCCAATATTTTCACCGTATGTCGTCTTTGGTGGTCCCCCGATCAGCGCACTTACAAAAGTCCCGAGCCCATCTCCAATCAGTGAACGATGCAAACCTGGATTTTCGATATAATTGCGATTGACAATTTTCCCTAAAACCAACTGATGACCAATATGTTCCGAGATAGTTACGATTGAAATCGGCACCATGATCCACAAGAGTTGAGAGGTGATAGTAAATTCATAATCAATCCCTGGTAGTAAGAATTCAGGCACTTGAAAGAATTTTGCTGACTTTACTACTGTGAAGTCGACAATTCCGATGATGACGGAATAGATGTATCCTACGATAATTCCTATAATTACTGGCATCAGAGCAAGCAAACCACGGAAGAAAAGCTGTACGATAATCGCTGTAGCTAGTGTCACTAATGCTGCCGAAAAATGCAGCATACTGTAGGTATCGCGGAGACCATCTCCGTTTGTATCGATGTTCATGGCCATGTCCACAGCTACAGGTGCCAGCGCGAGTCCAATGACCATAATTACCGGTCCGACAACAATCGGTGGTAACACTTTCATTATCCACTGATGACCTGTTTTCCAGATAACAAGAGCCGTTAGCGCATAGACAAGGGATACGAACATCGCACCAATCATCGCACTGCCAATACCACCTGTAGATGTTGCGAGTAAAATGGGTGCTATGAAGGCAAACGAAGAACCAAGATAGGCTGGCACTTGAAAACGTGTTACAAGAATAAAGATGATTGTTGCAATTCCGCTTGTCAGTAGTGCGATTGCTGGACTAAGGCCCACAAGCTTTGGCACCAGGATTGTTGCGCCAAACATCGCAAACATATGTTGCAGGCTTAACACTATCCATTTGTGAAGTACTGGTCGTTCATGAATCCCAATTTTTTTTGACACCGTAGTTCCTCTTTTCTATTCCGTGATAAGTACGCGGTCTTCTTGGTCACTTTCTATCATTCGAACGACGATGCGTTCTTCACTTGAAGTGGGGATGTTCTTTCCAACATAATCTGCCCGTATCGGCAGCTCACGATGACCTCGGTCAACAAGAACAGCCAGCTGAATTTGAGAGGGTCTACCAACATCCATAATGGCATCCATTGCTGCGCGAACTGTACGGCCAGTATAGAGAACATCATCGACTAAGATGATTTTTTTATTTGTCACATCATGTTGAATATCTACTTGTTTCACGAGCGGTTGTTGATCATCCGTTTTCACGGTGAGGTCATCTCTATACAATGTGATATCAAGTTCGCCTGTTTGAATGTCTTTCCCTTCAATGGCTGCGATGCGCTCTGCAAGTCGCTTAGCAATGAATGCACCTCGTGTTTTGATTCCAACAAGTACGCAGTCATCTATTCCTTTATTGCGTTCAATGATCTCATGAGCGATGCGAGTTAAAGCGCGCCGTATCGCTTGGTCATCGAGTAAAACTGCTTTTTCCATGTCGTTTTTCCTCCTTTTTGGGTACAAAAAAACCTCTTAAGCAGCGCTTAAGAGGTTGACTATGCATAGCAAAATGTATCAAATGACAGAAAACCGCAGTTTTCATGTGCATTTGAAGCCGTATGCCTTTTCAGCCTCTCTGGACTGTCTTTAAAGGACCCTTATTTAGTTATCTTAGTCAGTGTACACTACAAAGTGACAGATGGCTAGTTTTTCTTTAATTCAGATAATAATTGTTCAAATGGTTCTGGTAGTGGCACTTCAAACTCCAAGTACTCGCCAGAACTAGGATGGATAAAGCCTAAAACTCCTGCATGAAGCGCTTGACCACCGATATCCATTGTTTTCTTCTGTCCGTATTTTGGGTCTCCTACAAGTGGGTGCCCGATAAATTTCATGTGCACTCGGATTTGATGTGTACGTCCAGTCTCTAATCGGCACTCTACTAACGTATATGCGCCAAAACGTTCTCTTACTTCAAAGTGGGTCACAGCGTGCTTCCCTTTATCGACTACATTCATACTCTGACGATCTCGCGTATCACGTCCAATTGGTGCGTCTACTGTTCCTTTGTCATGTGCAATATGACCATGCACAAGTGCTGTATATTTGCGTGTAACGGATTTTGCTACCAATTGATCAACGAGTGATTGGTGAGCTTTGTCATTTTTTGCAACCATGAGTAGTCCACTTGTGTCTTTGTCAATACGGTGGACGATTCCAGGACGCATAATACCATTGATTCCAGATAAATCCTTGATCTGGTGCATTAAACCGTTAACGAGTGTTCCAGTCAAGTGCCCTGGAGCCGGATGGACGACCATCCCTTTAGGTTTGTTGATGACAGCAACATCTGCATCTTCGTAAACGATTTCGAGTTGTAAATCTTCTGCCTCAATCTCGTATACTTCCGGGTCTGGAATCTTTATGGTAATAACATCACCTTCGGATGCCTTGTAATTTGACTTTACAGCTTCGCCATTGACTAAAATTAATTCTTGTTTCATCAAGTTTTGAATCTGTGTTCGAGACCAATCAGCTTCAACCGGCAACAAAAGCTTATCTAAACGCTCTCTATTTTGTTCTCTTGTAATGATTACTTCGATTTCTTTCATTTCTTCACCTTTTTCTGCTTTCTTTCATCCAAAAGGATAAAAATAAATATAAGGACTACCCCAACTGTAAGTGCTGCATCTGCAACATTGAATATCGGGAAGTCATAGTTGATGAGGGGGATGAGGACATCAACAAAGTCCACTACCTCCCCACGAAACAGTCGGTCAATAAAATTCCCGATTGCGCCGCCTAATAAAACCATCAAGCCAAGTTGGAACAATGGCTGATTTTTTGCATGCGTATGAAAATAGTAAACGATTCCGATCACAACAATGGTTGTAATAATATAAAATATCCACATTTGGCCTTCTAATATCCCCCATGCCGCTCCTCGGTTACGGTGAGATAACAGACCAAGGTATGGGTCAGCAACTGAGATACGTTCGCCAAGCTCCATATTTTTTACGACGAGCCATTTTGTCCATTGGTCAACACCAATGATGATGATTGCGATTAAATAAAAAATCCACACAGTCAAACCCTCCATTTTCATGTAGTTAAGTGTACCACATTTTAAGTCGCCTCGATGCATGAAAAAACCTCTCCCGTCAAGGAGAGGTAGTGTATTACTTTGAAACAACTTCAGCGCAGCGAGCACATAGTGTCGGATGATCTGCATGTTGACCAACTGTTTCTGAAATCGTCCAGCAACGTTCACATTTTTCACCTTCAGCAGCAGAAACCACAACAGCTGAATGATCTAGCTGTACAGCCCCGTCTGGAGCTTGTTCAGTCGTTCCAGCAAGTGTGAAACCAGATACGATGAACAGTTGTGCATAATCGATGGAATCGTCCATGAACAAGTCCTTCACGCTGTCTTTTACGAATAGTTGAACGTGTGCTTCGAGTGACTTCCCGATTTGCTTTTCTGCACGTGCCATTTCAAGTGCCTTTAACACATCATCACGCACATCGAGAACTTTTTCCCATTTCGCAACAAGTTCCTCGGCTCCTGGCACTTCTTGTGCTTGTGGCATATCTGTCAACTGAACACTTTCTTGCTGTTCAAAGTCCATATAGCCCCATAGCTCATCTGTTGTATGCGGAAGAACTGGCGTTAATAGTTTCACTAGTGCAACAAGTGCATCGTACATCACTGTTTGCATTGCACGGCGGTCTTTATGGTCTTGTTCGTAGATATACACAACGTCTTTTGCTAAATCTAAGTAGAATGCACTTAGTTCTGTTGACACGAAGTTGTTGATTGTGTGATAAACCGTCGAGAACTCATAGTTTTCATAAGAAGTTATCACTGTTTGAATCATCTGTTGTAATTTTGCATACATATACTGATCTACTTCACGCATGTTTTCAACAGCTACACGGTCAGTTTGCGGATTAAAGTCGTGCACATTTCCGTGTAAAAAGCGCAATGTGTTCCGGATTTTTCGGTACACTTCAGATACTTGTTTCAAGATCGCATCTGATACACGCACATCTGCCGTGTAGTCAACAGATGCTACCCATAAACGAAGGATATCTGCACCTAGCTGATTCATTACTTTCGCTGGGATGATGACATTCCCAATCGATTTACTCATCTTACGCCCTTCACCGTCTAAAACGAATCCGTGGCTTAGAAGACCTTTATATGGTGCATGTCCAAACATCGCCACACTAGTGATTAATGAAGAGTTAAACCATCCACGGTATTGATCTGACCCTTCTAAGTAAAGATCTGCTGGGAACTGTAGGTCTTCACGTTCTGCCAACACACCTTGGTGTGTAGAACCAGAGTCAAACCAAACGTCCATGATATCTAGCTCTTTCGTAAACTTTCCATTTGGACTAGCCTCATGCGTGTAGCCTGCTGGTAATAAATCTTTTGTGTCCCACTCGAACCAGATGTTAGAGCCATGTTCTCTAAATAATTCTGAAACGTATTGGATTGTTTGCTCTTCGATGATTGGCTCTCCGTTTTCAGCGTAAAACACTGGAATTGGAACACCCCATACACGCTGACGAGAAATATTCCAGTCGCCTCGATCACGAATCATGTTGAATAAACGAGTCTCACCCCATGCCGGTGTGAACTTAGTATCACGAATTGCTTGTAACAACTCACCGCGGAATGCTTCAACAGATGCAAACCATTGGGTTGTCGCACGGTAGATGACGGGTTTTTTTGTACGCCAGTCATGTGGATACGAATGCGTGAAGAATGTTAGTTTCTCTAAAGCGCCCGCTTCGTCTAAAGCTTGCGTAATCGGCTTATTTGCTTCGTCATAGAACAACCCTTCAAATCCTGGAGCTTCTGCTGTCATGTCACCACGATCGTCTACTGGACACAATACGTCTAAACCATATTGTTTTCCTACGTGGAAGTCATCTTCCCCGTGTCCTGGTGCTGTATGAACACAGCCTGTACCAGACTCAGTCGTCACATGTTCCCCAAGCATAACGAGTGACTCGCGGTCATAGAGTGGGTGTTTCGCAACAATGCGGTCGAATTGTTTTCCTTCGAAAGTTTGCTCGACCTCATAGGCTTCCCATCCAAGCTCTTTGCTCACTTCTTCTAACAAGTCTTTTGCGACGACAAATGATTTTTCGTTCGCACGTACTTGTACATACGTGAAGTCAGGATGAACAGAGATTCCGAGGTTTGCAGGAATTGTCCAAGGTGTCGTCGTCCAGATGATGAAGCGAACGCCTGCATCTAAAACGCCTTTACCATCCGTCACTTCGAAACTCACATAGATTGAAGGTGATTTCTTGTCTTTGTATTCAATTTCCGCTTCAGCAAGTGCCGATTCTGATGAAGGTGACCAATAAACGGGTTTCAATCCTTTATAGATATAGCCTTTTTTCGCCATTTCACCGAAGACTTGGATTTGTCGTGCTTCAAATTTCGGCTCTAGTGTCACATATGGATTATCCCAATCACCTGTCACACCGATGCGCTTGAACTGCTCACGCTGGTTATTGATTTGCTCATATGCATACTCTTCACAGAGTTTACGGAACTCAGCAACTGTCATTTCTTTGCGCTTTACACCTTTATTCGTTAACGCTTGTTCAATTGGTAGACCATGCGTGTCCCAACCTGGAACATATGGCGCTTGGAAGCCAGACATCGATTTATAACGGACAATCATGTCCTTTAACACTTTATTCAATGCGTGACCGATGTGTAAATCTCCGTTCGCGTAAGGAGGGCCATCGTGCAAAATGAATTTTGGACGGTCTTTTGTGCGCTCTAGATTTTTGGCATAGATTTCTTTTTCTTTCCACATTTCTTGGATTTGAGGTTCTTTCGTTGGAAGACCTCCACGCATGGGGAAGTCTGTTTTTGGCATGCGTAACGTTGATTTATAATCCATAGTTATCTCTCCTTTTTTTGACAAACAAAAAATCTCCGCCCCTTGGAAAGGGACGAAGATCATCGCGGTACCACCCTAATTACAGATTGCTCTGCCACTTAGATGACCGTAACGTGGTCGAACGGGACTAGTTGTCTAGTCCGGCTCAAAAGTGATGGGCATTGTTTTAAAGGTCTGTCCAGGCTCTCACTATCCCTGAATCGCTTGTTTTCTTTTTAAAACTGCCGTCTTTGTCAGTGCCTTTTTTCTATGTGCTAATTATAAAGAGTGTTGTATGTATCGTCAAGACGTCAAACTTCTTCAGCTGTGATGCGCTCAAGCGACGTTGTATCAACATCTGTTTCCATCAAGTGGTCCCAGTCATCTGTATTGATCAACTCAAGTTGCGCTTCTACTAGCATCTTGAAGCGGTTTCTAAACACTTTAGATTGCTTTTTTAGCTCCTCGATTTCAAGAGCGATTTTACGCGCTTTTGTTAACGATTCATTTAAAATACGATCTGCGTTCTTCTCAGCTTCTTTGACGATGAGTTTCGCTTCTTTTTGCGAGTTGCGTCGTACTTCTTCAGCCGCTTCTTGAGCAACGACGATAGATTTTTGAAGCGTCGTCTCAATTGTTGTAAAATGACCGACACGCTCTGTAGTAGATTTCAATTGTGCTTCTAACTCTTTCTTTTCACGGATCAGTGTTTCGAAGTCTTTCATTACTTGCTCTAGAAATTCGTTGACCTCATCTTCACTATACCCACGAAATGATTTGCTGAAGACTTTTTGGTTAATATCCAAAGGTGTTAATGGCATATTTACAGCTCCTTTATCAAGTATGGCTATCTAGTATTATACCGTTCCCGGACTAGGAAATCAGTACAATTTCATAAAAATTCAACTTTTTTGCTCAAGCTTCGCGAGTTGTAAGCGAATTTTTTCTTTTTTTGTACGTCCCTCAATCAATCCTACCTGGAAACGACCGAATGTTCGGAGTGAAACCATATCCGATTCGTTCACTTGAAACGCGATATCTTCAACTACCGACCAATTGACTTTCACTTTGCCACCTTTAATAAATGCAGCGGCCTTTTGTCTAGAAATCGACCAAGCCGACGCCAAAACTGTATCCAATCGCATGGAACTCACGATATGTAGTTCGTCGACATATGTTTCCGGTTCGATAAAGACAACTTCATCTGAAGAGAGATCTTCAACTTGGACTTTTACTTTTCCAATAGACGTTAAGTTTGTTTTTACGTAATCAACGATTTCAGCTGCGACAGCAATTTGAACAAGTCCATCTTGCAACCGGATGTCACCAAATTTTGAACGGTCAAGTCCCAGCGACATCAATGATCCGAGAACATCGGAATGATTTAATGTTACGAATTTAATCGGATAGGATACTTTCACTAATTGAATTTGTGCATCTTCTAGTGCTGCTTCGTAATACGATGGCGCAACGAGCATACGTTGTCTTTCTGCACCATCAAATCCACCAAATGTGAACCCTATCAAGTCTCGTTGACGATAAAGCGTTTCAACGATAAAGCGTTGACGAGGATCAAGAAAATCTGTCAGTTTTGGCGCATAGCGGTCCTCGACATCGCGTGTCAGGCTAATCATGGCTTCAATAAATGGTTGTTCTTCTTTTCGAAAATGCTGGAAGATGCTGTCCATAGGTGTTCTCTCCTCATTGAAAAATCGCCCCACGGCTTTATAGCTCGTGGGGCGCATCTTTGCTTATTAGAAAATCCAGTATAGTACTTGAGTTAATCCTCGAAACGCAATCTGTAAAGCGAAAATTGCAATAATCGGTGATAGATCAATCATTCCAATTGGTGGAATGATACGGCGGAAGATTGACAAGTATGGTTCAACAACTGCAGCTAAAAAATTTCCGATTGCAGACTGTTGTAAACTTGGAATCCAAGACATGATGATGTAGCCAAGAATCATGAAAAGGTAAATATTCATGACTGAATATAAAATTGAAACTAAAAATGCAACTGACATGAAAGGCAATTCTCCTTACTTATTGATGTTCATCATAATAGTAGTCAGATATAGCTCCGTCTACTTCTATGGTATCTGGTGCACACAGGAATATATCTGTGCCAATACGCTGTATATCTCCACCTAAAGCGTACACTGTTCCGCTTAAAAAGTCGATGATTCTGATTCCTTGCTCCTTATCAATTCGTTGCAAGTTCACAATAACTGCCCGTTTGCCTTTTAAATGTTCTGAGATGTCTTGCGCTTCCGCATAAACACGCGGTTCAATTAAAATCACTTTTGAAGATTTTTGTACATTTTGAATACTCACTAGTTGAGGTGAAGTTTGTGGAGCACTTGAGATTTTACGTTCTCGCACAGATTTCACTGGTTGTTGTTTCGGTTGTGCTTCTGGTTGTTCTTTTTGTTTTGTCTGTTGCATATCTTGTTCCTCTTCTTCATCCAGTAAAAAGAATGAATTGAACCATTTTTTCATCGTCTCACTCCTTTAAACTTCCTACTAGTGCTGTTCCTATTCTGACAAAGGTTGCACCTTCTTCAACGGCTAGTTCGTAATCGCCTGACATCCCCATAGATAACTCTTTAAATTCAGGTCCAAGATTTTCTCGAAGTTCATCACGAAGCAGACGCAATTGATGGAACTGTTGTTTAATTTCTTCACGACTCGCTTCTAGCGGTGCCATGGTCATTAACCCGACCAGCTCAACTTTATCCATTGGTTTAACTTGTTCTATAAAGTCCTGAACATCCTTTACCGCTAATCCATGTTTCGAGTCCTCACCGGAAACGTTGACTTGAATAAAACATTTCACTGGTTTTGTAGCACGTTTTTGGATTTCTTGCGCCAAACTCATTCGATCAAGTGAATGTAAAAAATCAATATGGTCAATGACATCTCGCACTTTACGTGTCTGTAGTGAGCCTATAAAGTGCCAAACTGGTTCGTGTCCAAACGCTTCCACTTTTGGTAAAAAACCTTGAGGTCGGTTCTCACCTAAATGCTGTAGGCCAGCATCAAGAACGATTCGTGTTTGTTCGACAGATAATTGTTTCGTCACGGCAATGATTTCAACTTGATGAGCAGGCGTTTGTTTTGCTTGTTCTATTAGTGAATGAATGTTTTTAAGTTGCTGCTGTATCATACGGTACCCAACTTTACTTAGTGTTTTGTTAATTGTACCAATCTAGAAGCGTTTAATCAATGCTCGTACGGTTGACAAAGATGAAATCAGAACCAACGGAAGAGATTTCATGTACAGCTATCAATTTCGCATCTGCAGGCTTTTGAAAGAACTTTGAAGAAGCACTGACATAGTAGCCTTCGATTTTCCCAGTTTGCGGATTAATCATCGCATCTTGAATATAACCAATTAGTTGACGGGAACTTGTTCGATCAGTAATTTTTTTGTAAATCCGAAAAATACACACTATCACCTCCCTTTAGTATATGAGTGCTGGCGTTTTTTCACGACAAAAAAACTCGTCATAGTAAGGACGGGTTAAAGGTCATGCTGCAAAGCACTGTATGCACTTTTTTGTGTGATATGACAACAGAGTACTGCGGCCGATTCGTAGACAACAGATAGCAAAAATCACGGCTCCGATTGTCCAAAGCGGAGACTGTTGGTAAATTCTTGATGGTACTAAACTTGTCAGAGTAAGCGTAAATACCTCTCTTTTTCACGACAAAAAAATCAGTACTTTTTCTCGGATAAACCAAGAAAAAGTACTGATTTGTATATACCTTAAACTTATTATCGACGATTACGGTTTCGTAAGAAAGTCGGAATGTCTAAAGCGTCTTCTTCCTTAAATGAAGGCTGTTGCGGACGTTCTTGCACTGGCTCTTCTTCATAACGTGTTTCACGTTGTGGTGCTGCTTGCGGCGCAGGAGTTGCTGCAGGGCGCTTCATACCACCGCCTGCCATACGTGGCTGACGTTGTGTAAGAATCTCCTCGTTAAAACCAGTTGCAATCACAGTTACAACGATTTGGTCTTCTAAATCATCATTAATTACAGAACCGAAAATCATGTTGACTTCCTCATCAGAAGCACTTGCCACGATATCTGCAGCTTCTTGCACTTCAAATAGGGACAAGTTCGATCCACCTGTAATATTCATCAAGACACCTTTTGCTCCGTCGATGGACGTTTCAAGAAGTGGACTTGAAATTGCTTTTTTAGCTGCTTCTGCTGCGCGGTTCTCCCCAGAAGCAATCCCGATCCCCATTAACGCAGATCCTTTATTAGACATAATTGTTTTTACGTCTGCAAAGTCTAAGTTGATAAGTCCTGGAACAGCAATCAAGTCTGAAATACCTTGTACACCTTGACGAAGAACGTTATCCGCTTCACGGAAAGCTTCAAGCATCGGTGTGTTTTTATCTACGATTTCAAGAAGACGATCATTTGGAATGACAATCAGCGTATCAACCGCTTCTTTCATCATAGAAATCCCGCCAACGGCCTGAGTTGAGCGTTTGCGACCCTCGAATGTAAATGGACGTGTCACTACACCTACTGTTAATGCACCTAGTTCTTTTGCGATTTGAGCAATAACAGGTGCCGCACCCGTACCCGTTCCACCACCCATTCCAGCAGTAACGAATACCATGTCTGCTCCACGAAGTGCTTCTTCGATTTGCTCTTTGCTTTCTTCTGCAGCTTTACGACCCACTTCTGGGTTTGCACCTGCACCAAGACCACGTGTCAATTTTCCACCAATTTGCAGTTTCACTGGTGCTTTTGACATATTTAATGCTTGTGCATCTGTATTCACGGCAATAAAGTCTACACCTTGTACACCGTGTTCAATCATGCGGTTAACCGCGTTGTTTCCGCCGCCACCGACTCCAATTACTTTGATAATTGCTAAAGATTCATCATTCGTTTCAAAATGTAACATGCAATTGCCTCCTATAGTAGATTGCCGGTTTTTTATTCAAAGAACCGGTCGAAAAATTGTTTGATTTTTGTCATGCCGCTTTCTTTTGGCTCTTGATCTTCTGTTTTTTTCGGTTTTGCTTTTTGTTTTGGCTTGGACAGGGTAGCTGTGTCTTGACGAGCAGCTACTGCACTTGATGTAGTATTCGACAAACCATAATATAAATCCTCTTTATAAATGTACTGGATAAGTCCAATCGCAGTAGAGAATTGCGGCTCACGCACGCCAATATAATCTGGCGTGTAAATACGTACACGTGTCTGTAGCACGTGGCGTGCAAGTTGGGCTAATCCTTCGAGCTTAGAAACGCCACCACTCAGTACAATACCACCCGGTAAGTCGCGTACGCCGATGCGGTAAAGTTCTTCCATAATCATCTCAAAAAGCTCTTCAAGTCGAACACCAATAATTTCTGAGATGTATTTCTGAGAATATTGTTCTCGCATATCTGCTCCAATGACTGGAACTTCAAACAGTTCATCTTCAGAAGCATCATCATAAAATGCATGTCCATAATGACGTTTGATTTCTTCAGCATGTTCCGTTGGTGTCTTTAAAACAATGCTCAAATCTTTGGTCATATGATCGCCACCGACAGGAATAGTAGATGTGTGCGTCAAGTGTCCATCACGGAATACCGCAATCGTTGTCGCTCCACCACCGATATCGATATAAGCAGTGCCATGATTACGCTCATCTTCTGAGAGCGCAAATTGACCAGCTGCTAATGGCTGTAAGTAAATTTCACGAATCTGTAGACCTGCACGCTCTACGCAGCGCAGGAGATTATGTAAAATTGTCTTAGATGTTGTGATCATGTTGGCATCGACTTCAAGGCGTGTACCAATCATACCTCGTGGGTCGCTTATTTCCTCTACTCCGTCTAACACGTATTGCACGGGAATTATGTTCAGGTATTCTCGCTCTGGTGGAATCGACATCACTTTTGCTGAGTCGAGCACGCGCTCTAAATCTTTTCCTGTTACTTCTTTGTCTTCCGACTGGACAGCCACGACACCTTTCACATGGTGAATGGATGCTTGACTCGCTGGAATCCCTAGTACAACTTCACGTATTTCCATCCCTGCCATACGTTCGGCTTCTTGTACTGCTTTTTTAATAGATTGTACTGTGGCATCGATATCTACGATGGCTCCTTTACGGATACCTGTCGATTTTGCGTTGCCTACTCCGATAATATGAATAATTTGATTATTGATTTCTCCGATTACCACTTTAATTGATGATGAACCAATGTCCAGTGATACGTATAATTCTGATGAATTCACTATGTGGCACCTCCTAAAAAGGTATATACTTCTCATTTTAGAGTAAAGACCTTGTAAAGTCTAAATGTTTCTTACTAGTCAAACAATTATTTTATTTTGTAGAGACGTTTTTTTCTGCAAAACGAGAAAGCAAGATTCGTCTAATAACCGCAATGTTTTGAAATAAACGAACACCGAAAGCAAAAATCGCAGCCAAATATAGGTCTACTCCTAGGTGCACACCTAAAAAAGCGAGTGCTGCAGCTAACGCAATATTAAAGAAAAACCCTGAGACAAATACTTTGTCATCGTATACTTGTTGCAGTTGTGCTCGAATCCCTCCAAAGAGTGTATCGAGGGCTGCTAAAACTGCAATCGAAAGGTAATTTTCATATGCAGCAGGAATTTGAAAGTCTGTCATAAAACCAAGAACTATACCAAGTAACAGACCTAGCAGTGGTAGCCACATAATTAATTCCCTTCCTTCCATTCTGTAAGATGTGTGACAGCCACTGGCTGATCATATCCAACTAAAGTCAACTCACTCACCGGTTCTGCAATCGCAAGTTCATAGTTTTCAATATAAAAATCATCCGCTAAACCACTTGCACGTATTTGAGCTATCATTCGCTCCGTGGTCTCTAGGGAGTCTGTGGCGATTTTGATTTCGAATGGTGCAGAAGCAATCGGTAATGTATTTACTGTAGTTCGTCCATTAATATCGCGGATCGCACTGCTATAAATGAGGCGCTTTCCATCAATCTCAATTGCTTTTGCTTGGAAACGATTCATTTCATTAACAAACCGAACCAACAGCTCAGGCGACAACGGATTGATAGTAAACCCAAATGCTATAGCTTCGGCAGAAGGATTGACTGTGATAACAACGCCCGGCCCAGTGTAAGGGTCTAATCCGATTTCTTCTCGCAACTGACCGATTGTCTGCTCAACCAGACGCTCAGGTCGCTCAGCAGACTCTGTCTCGTATTGCGCTGCAAGTTGTTGCGCCTCACGAATTCGTGTAAGTAGTTCAGAATGATACGTCGCTTCTGTTGTCAACTCTTTACGAATCTCCCAAATATCCCGCGTATCTCTTTCCTCAGGACTTTGAATCGAATTGTATTGCACAGCGAGCATAAAGCCGATGACAAAGAGGATGAGTGTGAAACGTGAAATTCCTTTTTTCATACAACCTCTCCTGTTATGACCCGGAGTGCATCGATTGCATCACGAGCTCACTCAATTTTTGTGTTTCTATACGAATTTGTTCTGTTCGTAACTGGTCTAAAATTCCACCTGATAATTCTGCGGCATCTGCTAAAGTTTCCGGATTTCCGATTGCCTCAATCACAAATGGCGCGGGAAAGGTCTCACCGTCTACTGTAATAACGGGTCCTGTACACCGAATATAACTGGTCTCGTGGATTCGCTTACCATTTACACTGATGGCCTCTGCCCCTGCAATTTTCAACTCATTGATCACCATGTAGACATGTCCCTCATGTACGATGTAGTCGTTTGGATTGACTTGATTTGGATCATATTCCCCGTCTTGCAACTCCACCTTGTATCCAGGTCCCTTTACAGCGACTTCACCTGTAAGTAGTCGCAACGCCTCAGCAGTTTTTACAAGTTCCTCTAATGACGAGGTATTGCTACCTGCCTGTTGTTCATATTCTCGTATCTTTGTCTGTACAGCTTGGAGTTCTTCTGACAATTCCTTATTTCGCTCTTTTTGCTGAATCAACTGCTCTCGAACTTCTTCTGTTTGGTTAAAGGTGATTAAATCCACTTGTTCAGCAGACCGTTGTTGAGAAAGACTGTAGCTAAATGCCAAAATAAATCCGAGCGTGAGACTGACGAGAGAAAGTAAAATCTTGCCTCTATTCGTTTTCTTGTTGTTCATCGAGTTCTACTTCTTCTCCTTCCCCGCCGTAAATACTAGAATAACTTTCAAAAAACGTACCGACTTCCATATCGACAATCCCTTTTTCTCCAACAGGAATTTGTTGAAGTACAGAGGGATAAAACGATAATTTTTCAGAGAAATCAAGGGCACTGACAATAACTGTATTTCCGTCGTTCATGTAAAGGGTTACTAGGTTAGGGTCCGACGCACTTGGTGTAGAAGCAATTTCAGAAATTAAAAGGCGAGTTTGTTGCGTTAGTTTCCCCAGCTCCGAAATCAACTTTTGCTCTACCTCTTTATTGTCAAAGTTTTGTAGTGCAGGTCCAAAAAGACTGCCTGCAAATTGTGCGCTCATCTCTTCTCCGTTTTCCAGAAGTAATAGAGAATCATCAGTTTGTCGAAATGCAACGGGCTGATATTCCGATACTGTAACGACAACTTCAGACCATCTTTTACGGGAGACTTCTGCCTGTTCGATTCCAGGAGACTCTACTAAGAGGTCTTCTATGGCAGATGCACGAAATGACCATAACGACTGACCGATTTCTAATGATGAGGCATCCAGTAATTGTTGCTCGTCTACTATGTATGTCCCCTCTACTGTAATTTGCTGAATCTTACTAATAGAAGATTGCAAATAGAGTACTAGGAGCAATACCGTAAAGAAAAGAAACAGAAGAATAGAAAAGGTAAATGTCATTCTGCGTTTTCTTTTTCTTCTAAGGGCAGGTATACGATCTTCGATGTCGATTAGTTTTTCCATTCTTCCGCCTCCCTTCCTTGTATATAAAGTGTAGTAATCAGTGCTGTAATCATCCAGCATGTAACGAGTGACGAGCCGCCGTAACTGATAAAAGGTAACGTTACACCCGTAACCGGCAATAGACCGGTGACAACACCTAAATTGACAGTTGTTTGTACGATCATAAGTACCACAAACTCCCCATACTACTCCTGACAAAATAAGTCGGATGGAAATACCAGAAAGAAAAAGCAAGGCACTACATGTCGCTACAACGAGAAATGTGGAGCCAAAATCAGGCTGTATCATAAAAAGTGCACAAGGTAGCAAAATGACTACGCCAATTTTCCAATGGGAAGTTTTCTTGTAAATAAGAGCACTTGTATAAAGTAGCGTCGCGATTTTTGTAAATTCTGCCGGTTGAAAGTAGAAACCTCCGAGTGTCACCCATCCTCGTGCCCCATTTCGGACAATTCCGAGGCCAGGAATCCATACGGTTAACGCAACAAGAATACCTAGCCCATAGAAAATGGTGATCAAGCTTTTGGTGAGACGCACTCGCCTAACAGAGAAGACAACAAAAACTGCAATACATGCAAACACACACTCTTCACCCAAAACGGCAAGCTTGATGGATAATGGTCGGCCGACCAATAGCTGCTGGCACTGGCAATGTAAAAAATGCCAAGAGTCGTTAACATCCCACTTATGAAGAAAAGTGTAGTCTTTGCTTGCTCATAGAGCACTTCGTCATCCTTTCGCTATCAGTTGGTCTACTAAATGAATAAATTCATCTCCTCGGATTTCAAAGCTCTCATACTGATCCCAGCTTGCAGAAGCCGGTGATAGCAAAACCACATCTTGCGGTGCCGACAACTCAACTGCTTTTGAAAAAGCATCTGCTAAATTCTCGAACGGAAAGGCAAGTACGTCATGCGTTTTTGCAAACTGTTGCAGACGCTCAGAAGTTTCTCCAAAGTGACAAATAGCCTTGATGGATGGTAGATAAGGAATCAGCTCATCAAAGGAATGGTGCCGTTCTTTTCCGCCTGCAAGAAGAATGACAGGTCGTGTAAAACCTTCTAAAGCACTTTTTGTCGCCAATGCATTCGTTGCTTTTGAATCATTGTAGAACAGGCGGTCGTTCCATTCGCCAACATATTGTGTTCTATGTTTTACTCCTGCAAATGTAGAAACAGTTTCACGAATCTGTTCGAGTGGTGCACCGACTAGAAGTGCAGCAGCAGTCGCTGCCAATACATTTTCTAGGTTATGTTTTCCTGGCAGACGAATCTCTTCTCTCTTATAAAGAGGTTCGCCTTTCCAATACACCCATTCTGCATCTGCACTGATCCCATTTGCATTTTTGGCAGATACATAAAACGGTAGGAGTGTCGTATTCAACTTTTCTGCCCGCTCTGCAAGAACTGGTTGTTCTGCGTTGTAAATCAAGACGTCTTCAGATGTCTGATTTTTAGCAACTGTCAATTTTGCGTCAATATACTCTTCCAGATCAGAATGATAATCAAGATGCGCTTCATAGATATTCGTAATAATCGCAATCGAAGGTTTTAATTTTACCGTACCCATGAGTTGAAAAGATGACAGCTCTGTTACGATAATATTATTTTTTGTAGCATCCTTAGCAACAGACGTCGCAACTGTACCAATGTTCCCTGCAACAAGCGGTTGTAATGGGCCTTTTGCAAGCATCTCTGCAACTAAAGTTGTTGTCGTTGTTTTTCCATTTGATCCAGTGATGCCAATCATTTGTGCTTCACTAATACGATACGCAAGCTCAATTTCCGTCCAAATTGGAATTTCTCGCTTTTTTGCTTCCTGCAAGACAGGATTTGAGTAAGGAATACCAGGGTTTTTGACAATCAAAGAGAATCCTTCGTCCAATAAATTTTCAGGGTGACTACCACAAATCACTGTCATTCCCTGTTTTAATAACTGTTGTGCATGGTCGTTTTGTTCAAAAGGTTTTGCATCGTTGACTGTAACAAATGCCCCCAACTCATGAAGCATTTCAGCTGCAGCTGTCCCACTTTTGGCAAGCCCTAAAACTAGCACTTTTTGGTGACGTAATTCTTTTATATGGTTCATACAAAGACCTCCAGCATTAGGACAACAAGAGCTGCAACAAATCCAACTGTCCAGAATACATATACAACTTTTTGTTCCGACCAACCCGAAAGTTCAAAGTGATGATGGATTGGGCTCATTTTGAAAATACGCTTTCCTCTTGTTTTAAAGCTTATTACTTGCAAGATAACTGACGCCGTTTCCACTACGAAAATAATTCCGACCAGCAGAAGGAGAAGCTCAAGTTTTAGTATGATTGAAAGCATCGCTAATGCTCCACCTAGAGCTAGTGAGCCTGTGTCCCCCATAAATACTTTGGCAGGGTTTTTATTGAACAGTAAGAATCCTAAAAGTGCCCCAGTAACTGAAAACGCAAAAATTGCTGCATCGTTTTGATTGTAAAGCACTGCAAGTATTCCAAATGTCGCAAATGCAATAGAAGCTGTCCCGCTCACAAGACCATCTAGACCGTCTGACAAATTGACAGCATTAGAGAATCCTACGAGCCAAAAAACAATAAATGCTACATAAACTAGTCCAAAGTCTATAGACCAAGATGTAAATGGAATTGCAATCGATGTATCAAAAGGTCCTAACTGCAGTAAGAAATAAGCTGCAATAGAGAAAACGATTTGACCAATCAGCTTTTGAAGTGATGTCAGACCAAGGTTTCGCTTCATCACGACTTTAATAAAGTCATCAAGAAAACCAAGTACTCCAAAACCAACTAAAACTAACAATAGAACAACCGTCTGTGTTGTAAGTGTATCCGTGAAATACGATATTCCGAGCGTTGTTACAACAATTGCCACAAGAAAAATCAAGCCCCCCATTGTCGGCGTTCCTGCTTTTTTCATGTGTGATTGTGGTCCTTCTTCACGGATACTTTGACCAAATTTCATTCTTCTTAAATAAGGAATAAAAATAGGGGCAAGTAGTGCTGAAATGATAAATCCTAGCGCAATGGTTAGTGTGATAAATAGTAGTGACATAGTGAAACTCCTTTAATTAATTCGTGTAGAGATGCAGGGTATAAGGCGGTTTTGATGAGCTACCTGCTTTTGGAAGTTGATCAATCACCTGATCTCCATCTCCATGCCAAATCAAGTTGAATTGGTGTAACTGTGGTGTAATTTCTTTTTTAGTTTGGCCGATCAAGTTCGGGACTTCAAGTTCTCGCATTTCATCCCACGACCGCTCTTTTTCATGGATACGTGGAGAATCTTCAGCCAGCACTTCAAACAATTCCCCTACAATCGGGGCTGCAATCGTTCCGCCAAACTGACTAGGTCCTTTAGGTCCATCAATTGCGATGTAGATCAAGTACTCAGGTTCATCAATCGGAGCAAAACCGATAAATGACACAATATAGTCCCCATCAACATACTACCCGTTTTCGACCTATACGCTTTCTGATTCAAGAATCCATACTGCCAAAATTGAATATACAGCACTTTCAACAGAATGGCTAGAAAGACCATAATTACCGCAATTGCGAGAAATTTTGTACGACCAGTAGAAATAAAATTCCCTCCTGAAGCACTATATGATTACAGGAGTAGGTTATTCCCCTTCAACCGGTTCTTCAATAGGTTCTCCTTCGACCTCTATCGGTTCACTCGTATACACTTCTTCAGGACTGCCAAGTTCAATAACTAAAGGTGTGTCAGGGTTCAACACAGTTCCCGGTGTGACACTTTGACGAATCACAAATCCACTTCCTGTCATTTCAATTGGATACCCGGTAAATTCTTTGAATACACGCACTTCACGAGAGGACCATCCTGTCATATCCGGTAAACCGCTCTCGCCTTGAGATTTCAAAAATACTTTCGTACCCGTGACAACAGGTGTTCCTTCTGTTGGGAATTGTTCAGTTACTGCATCTTCTGCACCAACTGTCACAACTTCCAAGCCTTGTGCTTGCAGTGTTGATTGAACTGTCGCAACGTCTTGGCCTGCATAGTCCTCTAATTCGATGCGCTGACGTTCTACTGTTTCATCTGGTGAGATATTCATGTATTTTAATGAATTCTCTGTGACATAGTTAAAGATGTAGGAAGTCGGATCCGATCCCACTTCTGTAGCTTCAATTTTAGGTTTATGCACAGCTACATAGAC
The DNA here is from genome assembly GCF_041475995.1 of Chryseomicrobium imtechense. NCBI lineage: Bacteria > Bacillati > Bacillota > Bacilli > Caryophanales > Caryophanaceae > Chryseomicrobium > Chryseomicrobium imtechense. The sequence continues at coordinate 246,635 of NZ_JBGOBM010000001.1, forward strand.
GATTAATTCTGGGTCTTCGACAGGTGCCATTCCTAAAAATGAATAAAGGAACAATTGACGCCCCCATAAGTAGTTTCCATTTGAATCTGGAATTTGAGCAGTACCTGTCTTTCCAGCAGATGTGTACGAATCCAGTTTGAACTTTTGCGCAGTTCCTTTTTCACTCGTAACAGTACTCGCAAGGATATCTTTCACTTGGTTTGCAGTAGCAGCTGAGATAGGTGACTCTTTTGAAACGGGTTCATGGTTGAGTAGTTTTTCACCTGTGTTTGGATCTACAATTTCATCAATGATATACGGTTGATACATTGTTCCTTCATTCGCTATAGCCGTCATACCTTGAACAAGCTGAAGTGGTGTGACAGTTGTACCTTGACCGTACGTTGTAGTTAGACGGTTGATCGGGTAGCGGTCACTGATAATACCTGTCGCCTCATTCGGTAGGTCAATTCCCGTCTTTTCCCCAAAACCAAACTCTTTAATGTAGTTGATGAATGTCTCATCTCCTAGTTTCTCAAGCAAATAGGCCATTGATACGTTAGAAGAACGTTGGAAGCCTTCTAAATAAGTAATACTTCCCCACCCGACGACATTGTGATCATAAATGGTACGGTCGAGCAATTTATAGGATCCTGATTTATACCAAGCATTCGGATCCCACTTGCCTTCTTCAATGGCAGCAGCTAATGTGAAAATTTTCATCGTTGATCCGGGTTCGATCGTGTTTTCCACACTTTCATTTAACCAGTTCGTAGTGAGTCCTTCACGTGTATTAGGATCGAATGTTGGACGTTGCGTCATCGCTAGAATTTCGCCACTATCGGCTTTGACGACAAGAGCTGTAATTTTTTCAGGTTCATATTGTTCTTGCACATCTGATACAGCTTCTTCTAGGAAGTTTTGAATCGTTCGATCATTCGTTAATTTGACGTCAGCTCCGTGCAGCGGTTCTGTAATCAATTTTTCAGATGAAGGAAGCAACATACCACCTCGGTCTGTTTTGTACTCGACACGACCAGGCGTACCCGTCAAAATTTCATCGTAGATGCGCTCAAGTCCCATTTTTCCGACAAGACGCGTTTTGTTTTCTTCCACATCTTCTTTAATTGCAAAGCCAATTAAGTGGGATGCGAATCGCCCGTTTGTATAGAGACGCTTCAAATCTTTCTCAAAATTAATACCTGGTAAATTCAGCGCTTCAATCGCTTTCATCTCTTGGTGGGAGATATTACGTCCTTCTGCTCCAAATTCTACTTGATAGCGCTCGTTTGTAATTCCATCTTGCAAGCGTGTGGCGATTTCTTCTTTTGGTAAGTCGAGATGTTCACTCAAACGTGTCGCAGTTTCCTCAACATCCAGCACGTGGCGTGGATCATATGCGTGCGCAGTAGCCTCTTCACTAACTACCGCATACAGTTTGTATGTCAACGTATCCTCTGCTAGAACATTGCCATTCCGGTCTTGAATAGTTCCACGATGCGCTTCTAACACTTGCGCGCGACTATATTTTTCTTCCGCACGTTGTTGCAATACCTCACCATTTACTTCTCCCGTGACTTGTATGTAGATAAATCTACCTAATAATAGGAAAAAGAGCCCCCCGTATAGCAGAAATAGCAGGAAGGCTCCCCATTGAAAACGTACTTTTTTGTTCATTCACCAGACACAACCTTCACATTGTTCTCATTTAATGTTAAGCCCAGTTCCTTCGCTTTTAGCCAGATACGCTCGTAGCTTGAAAGTTCAGCGACTTGGATTTCAAGGTCAGTGTTTTCACGGTTTACTGTATCAATTTGTCGTTCCATTTGTTGAATCTGTACATCCACTGCTCGAACTTCGGTTTGTGTTTGAACAATGAAAACCATCAAGACGGCACAGACAGCAACGAATAGAGCAGCCAGCATTTTTTCCCCTTTTGAAATACGTTTGACAGGGGTTTTGTATGTATGTGGTACGGCAGGATTTTGCGGTTGGTGTAGCGGTTGGCTTTGATACTGTCGTAGCGCCATTTAATAACTCCCTTTCTCGTCAAGTTTTTCAATAATTCGTAGTTTCGCAGAGCGTGAACGATTGTTTACAGATAGTTCTTCCTCCGATGGTAAGATGGGTTTTCTCGTAATGAGCTTCATCTTCGGCTGCATCTCTTTTGGAATAACTGGAAGATTCGGTGGAAGTTCTGGAAGACTAGATGCTTCTTTAAACATTGTCTTCACTAAACGATCCTCAAGTGAATGGAATGTAATAACGGAGATACGGCCACCCGGTTTGAGTAACGTAAGGGCACTTTCTAATGACTCTTCCGCCGCTCCTAGTTCATCGTTTACTGCAATGCGAATCGCTTGAAAGATTCGTTTCGCTGGATGTCCACCTGTACGACGCGCTGCAGCTGGAATTCCGCGTTTAATTAAATCGACTAATTCAAATGTCGTTTGGACTGGTTGATTCTCACGTGCACGTTCAATTTCTCGTGCTACTTGTTTAGAAAACTTCTCTTCTCCGTAGCGGAAGAAAATTTTGACGAGCTTTTCATAGGGCCAGTCGTTGACTACGTGATAGGCAGTTAATTCACTTGTTTGATCCATGCGCATATCAAGAGGCGCATCATGGTTGTAGCTGAAACCACGTTCTGGTGTGTCCAGTTGTGGCGATGAGACACCTAAGTCATAAAGGATACCATCCACTTCTGTTACGCCTAGATTTTCAAGTTCTTCTTTTAAGTTCCGGAAATTTGAATGTATGAATGTTACACGATGTATGTAGGGTGCAAGTTTTTGTTTTGCATTTTCAATTGCGGTTGTATCTTGATCGAAACAATACAAGTGACCCGCATCGGATAATTGTTGGACTAAGTATTCACTGTGGCCTGCGCCACCTAATGTGCAATCTACGTATATTCCCTCTGGTCGAATCGCTAAACCATCGACTGTCTCAGTAAGTAATACGGTTGTATGGTTGAACAAACGATCCTCTCCTTCGGCTAAATGTTAAAGTCAATCATGTTTTCAGCTATTTCATTAAAGGATTCTTCTGATTCCTCTGCATAGCCGTCCCAAGCATCTTTTGCCCAAATTTCAAAGCGACTGGATACACCAAGTACGACACATTCTTTTTCCATCTTTGCGTACTCGCGAAGATTCGCAGGTAACATAATGCGCCCTTGTTTATCAATTTCGACTTCGGTAGCACCAGAAAAGAAAAAGCGAGTAAATGCGCGAGCATCTTTTTTGGTCATTGGTAGCTGTTTGAGTTTTTCTTCGAGTTTTCGCCATTCATCCATAGGGTATCCGAACAAACAATTGTCTAGTCCGCGTGTGATGACAAAGTTGCCTTCTAAGTGATCGCGAAACTTCGCTGGCACAATCAGGCGGCCTTTTGCATCAAGCGAATGCTGATATTCTCCCATGAACATGCTACTCACCCCACTTTATGAGTTAAACATACCACAATCCCCCACTTTCCTCCACTAATTTTCAAGAAAGTAGATAAAAAAATTCAAAAGTACTAGATGACTTGATTTTGAGACACAAAAAAGCCGCCACAAGGGCGACTTTGTTAACTCATATGCACAACATAATGCTTGCCGTCTAATTTATAAGGTACTGCCAGTAACTCATCGATCAATCCAAATCCGTACTTATTCAAATAGGCAAGTGGTGAATAAATACGCTCTTGAAGTGACCCAGTAGGTACTAATTCATTTTCAATCGCTTTATAAGCAGCAACATGAGTATCAAATCGTTGCAAATACACATCTTCGATTTGGTGCTCTAAAAATGTAAATTGTCGCTTATGAAGCGCTTTGTTCTTTTCAAGTAAAGAATCTATCTTAATAGACTCCTCATGTAGTGTAGATTGGAGCTCTTCATACTTAGCATCAAGCCACGCATTCATCTCGCGAATCGATGCCACAACTTGTTCATTTTTTTGCGCATCAATAAACGCATGCATCTGGCTCGGAAGATGACCTGCCCATGCATCTTCGACTGTCACTCCAAGATCTTGCATCTTTTTCTCGATTGAATTAGGAAGAACCGTAACACTGTAGCGCGGAGCGACAATGGGCATCTTTAAATCCATCACTTCAAATGCGTCTTTTAACAATGCCCAGTAAGCAATTTCTCCCGGACCTCCGACAAACGTATGCACAGGGAACAAGAACTGTTGCATGAGTGGACGCGTCACTACGTTGTGACTAATACATTCAGGATTCATTTCCACTTCATCAAGTAGTTGCTGTTTCGTCCAAGATTGTCCGAGTTCTTTGTTCGTAAATCCCGTTTCTGTCGCTTCAAGTAAGTAGCGATGGGCATCTTTTACATAGAACAAATGAGCATTTTCAATTCGGCACTGAATCGGGAAGCCAAACCCTTCGCTTGCCAATCTCTGTTCCGCATCGTAAACTGCACGTCTTAATTGATCATTTCGTTCAATTAACAGTTTTGTAAATGGCTTTCCTAGATGACGCATCCCTTGGTCAGAAGAATTGATAAACACTAGACCATAATTTTTAAAGAAATGCTGGAACGCTTGTAAAAAGAATTCTTTATAAGAGCCGTGTTGTTCTGAAAGCGTCACTAGAAAGTCCCACAATTCTTTTGTATACGCTGTCTCCGGCAATTCATGAAAGGCTTGACTAAGTAGACCTCGCAACTCTTGAGCATCGATTTGTTTATCTGCTACCATTTCAGTTGAGAGCTGTTGAACCGCTAATGAGAGCTTTGAAACATCTCGATTTTTTTCAATGAAGAAATGATTTACCTCTAAGATGTCATGGTCTTCACCTGCCATCCAGAAAACCGGCACTACTGGTTTATTTGTTTTAGCTGTTATCTGCTTTGCTAAATCAATAGCTGTGACTGCCTTGTGAATCGAATAGAAAGGTCCAGTTAGTAAGCCCGTTTGCTGTCCTGTAATGGTGACTGCTGCACCTTCTGAAAGCAACTGTAGCGACTCTTTTTGGCTAGTACTCAATGAAACAGTTTTCATAGAGTCTTGAATCGCTTCGACGAGCATACCTCGTCTTTCTTCTGAAAACCGCAGTTCTTGAAAACGACGCTCCCATTCCGTTTCTCCCCACGGGTATGCGAAGTAGTTCTCGACCTGATTAAATTTTGTTATATATGTAGAATAAAAATCCGATGCTTTTGGCTGCGGATGTGTGGTTACGTTCATAAGGACACCTCTTCTGAATTCAATACGTATACGAGTATAGCAAACAACTATCTTTAATTAAAACTATCCGCTTACATATTGAGAGATAGAACGAACAAGACCAATCACCCAACCTAAAAAGTACAATGTTGATAAAACTAAGAAGTAAATGCGCCAAAGTAAGCGCATGATGACTTGTGGTCCTACATCACTCTTGTTTTTCCATAAAATAGCGACAACTAGGATGGCAATAAATAAAAGAAGCAAGAGAAGATTTGTCCACGCGTTTGGGACGGATAGCCAGTCATAGACTGCAGCAACCGCAAAATATAGTACGACTGTTGTCACATCTGCGGCTATTCCTAAACGTTTTCTTTTCCGGATTCGAAGTAGCCGGCCAATGAACCATGCCCCGACAAACACTATCACCGGAAAAACAATCAATATAGATAAAATCGTTTGAATGGAACTCACTCCTTTTTAGATTGAATCATGGAATAGAGGTAAGAAGTGATAGGCAAGTATGCATTTCTAGCTTCTGCTTGCTCGAGTAGCGGCAGGACAATAGCTGAATTTTCTGTCTCTCTGCCAGCCTTGATATCTCGACGCATCGAAGAAGAATTGGTAGCTGTGCGTTTGATCAATTCAAACACTTCCTCCAATTGTACATAGTCTTCTAAAGTCGGAAATGCCATCACTAGTTCATCGTAATGAGCAATGACCGCTTGTTGCAACGAATCATTTACAGCCAGTTCACCATTGGGTACATCTAACAAAGCAGTTAATGGATTGATTAACGTATTCAATACAGCTTTTCGCATTAGCACCCGGTCAATATCATCCGCCCACGATACAACTGGAGCCAATTGCTTTATGAAAGGTTCATACAGCGGATTGTCACCGACACGAATAGAACCATTGCCGGTATGCACCAACAGGTCTTCTTCAATGCCTGCCCCGTGATCAATACTTCCAAATAAGCAATAGTCTTTTCCTAATGCGGCCTCAACCTGCTTACGAATGAGTCCATTTTGTAAAAATACAATTGGCCCGGTTCTATTGTGTAAAAGCGGATAAACACTCTCTAAATGATACGTTTTTGTCGCAACAAAAACGAGGTCAACTTCATTAAGTAATGTGGTATCTTGTGTCCCCATAAATGAGACAAGTTCTACTGAACCTTCTGGAGATTGATAGAGGACAGGGAACGACTTTTCAGATCGTGAGTACACCACTACTGAGTGTCCACTATCTTCTAGCAACTTCGTGACAAGTAATCCAATCGCTCCAGCTCCCACAACTGCAATGTGCATAGACTCACCTCTTCTCTGTTAGAAAAAAGCCTACCCCTAAAGGGTAGACTATTTAAACAGGAAATACTGGATGTTTACGTGGTGGTGCAGGAATGTGTTTCGTCGCATACAGCGCTAGACGATCCACAAGCTCTTGACGCAACTCAGATGGCGGGATGATTTCATCGACAATCATCTCAGATGCCAATTTGTAAATATCAATTTCCTTTTTATATTCTGCATGTTTTTCTTGTACATATGCAAGTCTTTCTTTTGGATCTTCAATGGATTCAATCTTGTTTGAATACACTGCATTCACTGCTGCTTCTGGACCCATGACAGCAATTTGGGCTGTCGGAAGCGCTAAACAGACATCTGGTTCGAATGCAGGGCCAGCCATTGCATACAACCCAGCTCCATACGCTTTTCGGACAACTACAGAGATTTTAGGTACAGTAGCCGAACTCATTGCTGCAATCAATTTCGCCCCGTGACGAATAATGCCACCACGCTCAACTTTTGTTCCAATCATGAATCCTGGAACATCCGCTAAAAACAAGAGTGGAATATGGAACGCATCACATAACGAGATGAACTTCGCGCCTTTATCCGCTGAATCAATGAATAGCACGCCGCCTTTTACTTTCGGTTGATTCGCAATGATACCAACAGGTTTACCGTCAATGCGGGCAAGACCCGTGATCAACTCGGACGCAAACAACTTTTTAATCTCAAAGAAAGTCCCTTCATCAATCAATTGATCAATGGCTTCGTACATATCAAATGGTGCATTTTGGTTTTCTGGAATAATCTCTTCAAGCGAGCGCCCCGCTTTTGGTTTCACAGCATCTACAACCGGAGGCTGCTCCAAGAAGTTGGCTGGGAAGAACGCAAGATATGATTTGGCAAGTTCAATCGCATGTTCTTCATTGTCAGCTAACACGTCTCCGCATCCACTAACTGAACAGTGCATGCGCGCCCCACCCATTTCTTCGAGCGTTACTTTCTCCCCGATTACTTTTTCGGCCATACGTGGTGAACCTAAATACATCGATGCGTTCCCATCGACCATGATGACAATATCACAGAACGCCGGAATATATGCACCACCTGCAGCGGATGGGCCGAACAATAAACAAATCTGTGGTATAAAACCTGATAGACGCACTTGGTTGTGGAAAATACGTCCTGCACCGCGACGGTTCGGGAACATATCTAACTGATCCGTAATACGCGCACCTGCCGAATCCACCAAATAGAGAAGTGGCAAACGGTTTTTTTCTGCGACTTCTTGGATGCGAATAATCTTCTCCACAGTTCGTGAACCCCATGAACCAGCTTTGACTGTCGAATCATTCGCCATGACACACACCATTTGGCCGCCGACTTTCCCCATCGCCGTGACCACGCCATCTGCCGGAAGATCGCCTGCCTCACTATTTGCAAACTTTGCGTCTTCTTTATACTCGCCATTATCAAATAACAGCGCGAGACGATCACGAACAAACATCTTGCCCTGCTCTTTCATTTTTTCATGGTATTTTGAAGCTCCACCCGCAAAGATTGTCGACACCTTTTCTTCTAAACGCTCATTATATGGTTTTGTGACCATACCCATCTCCCCCCTTGTTGTCTTATTCGAATGTGACGAGCGTGTCCCCTTCGTTTACAAAATCCCCTTCGTTTACGTGTACTTGCGTGATTTTTCCCGATTGTTCAGACTCCACAGGAATCTCCATTTTCATTGATTCAAGAACTAAAACGACGTCTCCTGTGACGACTTCTTCTCCGACTGCTTTATTTACTGTGAATACTGTTCCTGCCATTGTTGAAAGTAATGTTTTCATGATTGTTCCTCCAATTTGTGTTTTCTATAGTGATCGATTACATTCGTTGCATAACTTCCTTGCTCGAACTCTCTAAATGTCAGGAAGTCTTTAAAGAACGACAAGTTCGATTTAACCCCTTCAACTTGGACCTGTGCAAGAGCATCTTTCGCACGCTCGATTGCTTGTTCGCGGGAATCACCTGAGATAATGATTTTCGCAATCATTGGATCGTAATAAGGTGTGACAGAGGTACCTTGCGCATAGCCCCCGTCGATTCGAATCCCCTCGCCTTGTGGAAACTCAAGTGTCTCTAATTCCCCTGGTGATGGCATGAAGCGCTCTGAATCTTCTGCGTAGAGACGAAACTCGAGCGCATGACCTGCCACTGACAAGTCATCTTGACTACGAATTGGTAACTCGTTGCCCATTACTGTTAGTAATTGCCATTCAACTAAATCCTGTCCTGTAATCAACTCTGTTATCGGATGTTCTACTTGAAGACGTGTATTCATCTCCAAGAAATAGAAGTTTTCATCTGCGTCCATAATAAATTCGACAGTTCCAGCATTTTTATAGTTCACGGCCTGCGCTGCTTTAACAGCCGCTTCATAAAGTTTTGCTTTTGTTGCGTCCGATAATGCAGGTGACGGCGCTTCTTCGATGACTTTTTGATTGCGTCGTTGCACAGAACAATTTCGTTCAAACAAGTGATAGACGTTACCTGTTGCATCTCCAAAAATTTGAACTTCGATATGACGTGCCGGCTCGACAAACTTTTCTACGAACACAGCATCGTTGCCAAAGTAGTTTTTCGCGCGTGTTTTGATGCCAGTGAATTGTTGAGCGAGCGTTTGCTCATTTTCACATTTCACCATGCCAATACCACCACCGCCGCCCGATGCTTTAAGCATGACGGGATATCCGATCGAGTTAGCATATGTCACGGCATCTTCAGCAGTCGCCAATCCTTCTTCAGTCCCAGGGACAACTGGCACCCCAGCCAGTTTCATCGTCTCCCGTGAAGCAATTTTGTCTCCCATCTTATCAATGGTCTCAGCAGAGGGACCGATGAAGCGAATTCCTGCCGCTTCAATCTCCCGAACAAATTCTGCATTTTCAGAGAGGAACCCATAGCCAGGATGAATAGCGTCTACCTGCTCTTCTTTTGCAACACGTAGTATTTCTGCTTTATTTAAATAGGATTGGTTAACAGGTGCTGGCCCTATCAGATGCGCGACTGTTGCCTGCTTGACAAAAGGCATCTCTGCGTCAGCTTCTGAATAGACAGCCACTGTTTCAATCCCCATTTTTTCGCATGTACGTATGATACGACTTGCGATTTCTCCCCGATTCGCAATAAGTATACGTTTCAAAACATTTCTCCCCTTCCCACACGTTCTAAGTCTATACGAAACATGAAAGCGATTTCAACTATGAATTGACAAATTAATTCAAATTGTCCGCACTTTTTATTTCTTACGTGCTAAAAATCGGTCTACCGCTTCGTGGTGTGCATCCAGTTCCCATAACTTTGCACACATGCGCGCCTCATCTAGCACTCGTTCATATACTTCAGGCTTACGCAACTCAGTTGTTAAAAGAGTTTTATAAGACTTTGCAACGGACGGATGCAATTGCTTCATCTGTTTTACAAAGTCAGCTACTGCGGCCCACTTGTCGCCTGAATAAACGGAAGTCGCCCACCCCAGATCTTTTAGTTCATCTGCGGGTAGTGGCTTTGCCTCTGTTGTAAATTTCAATAATTTATCGTAAGGAATGCCCTTTAGCTGAAGGAATGTCGTACCACCCCACCCAGACGTGATAGCGAGGGTCCCTTGTACAAAGCCCGCTCGTGCATGTTCACTAACCAACCGGTAATCGCAAGCAGATGCGATCTCAGCACCGCCACCGATTGCGGTGCCGTTCACAAGCGCAATGACCGGTACAGGTTGAGTGGCTAATTTGTATAAAAGGGTCGCCATTCGTTCGTGGATTTCAAGAGCTTGTTGCTCCGTACGTAGAGAGTGGAACACAGATAAATCCCCCCCACTACAAAACGCCTTGTCCCCTTCACCCGTGACAACCCCAAACTGCACATCTTCCTGGGCGAGTTGCTCAATAAATAGAGCAAATCCGTCTACCACTTCATGATTGACGGCATTATGTATTTCAGGTCGTGTAATTTGAAACTGAACAATTCCATCTAACTTTGTGATACGAAAGCTCATGAAAAATTCCTCCCATAGAAAAAAGACTAGTAGAGAGCCATGGCCTCTCTGCTAGTCTTTATTATACGGATAACTCAGAAAGTTATCAGTATTAAGTGTGTCGCAAATACTGAATTATTTGCTTACAACTTCTTTCCCTTTGTAGTGTCCGCATGACTTACATACGCGGTGAGCCAATTTCGCTTCACCACAGTTTGGGCATGCTACCATACCAGGTACAGATAGTTTGAAATGCGTACGACGCTTTCTTTTTGCAGTTTTAGAAGTTCTTCTAAATGGTACAGCCATTGATGGCACCTCCTTACAGATCTATTCGTCTGTTTGATCAAAATACTTAGCTAATTCAGCAAGTCTTGGATCCGTTTTTTGTTCGCCAGCTTCCTTTTCCTTCAGTTCTTCTTCCGTTGCATAGCTCCAAAAGCTTCCACCCTCAGGTCTCGGCTCGTCTGCATCTTCTTTAAAAACTTGAAGAGGAATGGTTAAAAGAATCAGTTCCTCCAATACCGGGTCAACGTTGATGACTTCTCCTTCAACAGGATGGACATTATCGCTTTCCTCAGCATGCTCTGACCAATCAAACACTTCTGTTGAATCGATCGAATACGGAAACTCCACATCTTCCCATGTCCGAGAACTTGGTAAAATGAGGTGTCCTTCTAAATGAAAGTGGCAAGTTAAACTCGTTGCACCAACTGTACAACGGGCTTTTACATGTACGGGTGATACGTGCCGAATCTCAGGATTTCGCTTCATCAGTTCAGGAAGCTGAACTTCTTCGTCAATTTCCATATGACTACGACGGTATTTCGCCAATTGATGAATTGTCCATTTCATACGTTTATCACCTCAAGACAACAAAGTTGATTATATAACGTGCAGAAATAGATGTCAAGATAATTTCTTGTCACCTGTTTTCCCTGCGCGTATACTGTTACTAGTATACGAAGGAGCGATGAAAATTGAAAGCAACAGGGGTCGTTGTAGAACATAATCCTTTTCATAATGGACATGCTTATCATGTTCAACAAGCTAGAAAAGTTACAGGCGCAGACATTGTTATTGCAGTAATGTCCGGCAACTTCTTGCAAAGGGGTGAGCCTGCTCTAGTCGATAAATGGACGCGAGCAAAAATGTCACTATCTAGTGGTGTCGATGTTGTCGTCGAGTTGCCATACCGGTTTGCTACCGCATCTGCAACGGAGTTCGCACAAGGAGCCATTCATCTGGCCAATGAATTAAAATGTGACTCCTTTGTATTCGGAAGTGAGCACGGAGAAATTGAAGATTTTATCACGACATATCATCTAATTGCTACCAATCGAGAGTACTATAATTCACAAATTAAGCATTCCCTCTCCCAAGGAAAAAGTTATCCTATGGCGTTACAAGATGCTTTTCAAAGCTTACATCCTCATTCAGAAACGTCTGTTGACTTAGCGCAACCTAACAATATTCTCGGCTATCATTACGTAGAAGCCGCACAAGGAAAACCGATTCAACCTGTCACTATTCAGCGTATCGGGGCTGGGTATCATGATTTTATCGAAGAAGGCCAAACAATAGCGAGTGCGACTGGTATTCGCCATTCGTTGTTTAAGACGATGAGTATTCCAGGCGATCACGTACCAGCAGCTACCTACCGATTATTGAATGAATGGTATAACACCTACCAACAATTTGCGAGTTGGGAACAATTTTGGCCGACATTACGCTATGCCATCCTTTCAAAAACACCCGATCAATTAAGAGAGCATGCTGAAGTGACAGAGGGTATAGAATTTGCAATTCATAAACATGCGAAGACAGCCACAAGTTATCAGGAGTTTATGCAGTTGTTAAAATCAAAGCGCTATACATGGACTCGACTCCAACGTATGATGACCCATATTTATACAGGATTTCTGGAATCACAACGCACGAAAGAGATGCCAGACGCTGTTCGACTCCTCGGCATGACATCAGCTGGACAGGCGTACCTGAATCACCACAAAAAAGCCTTTGAGCTGCCGCTCGTCTCTCGTCTAGCCAGTAGCGATTCACTTTTCCTTGCCCACGATACCCGATCTTCGGATGTCTATTACTTAGGGTACTCATCTAAACAGCTTCATAACCAAGTAGGTCAAGAATATAAAAAGCTGCCCCTTAGGATTTAGGGGGCAGCTTTTCTAAGTAATCAAGTGCGTCGTCGATTGTTTTGACAGGCACAATTTCAATATCTAAACCTAGTTCTTCTTTTGTTTCTATGGCGGCTTGATAATTACTCAATAGGTTTGGGTTCGTTGCAAGAAGGTCTTCTGAAATCTCGTCATCTGGTGCAAACATAAAATCGACACCTTCTTCAGCTGCCGCTACGACTTTTAAATCCACTCCACCGATGCGACCCACTCGGCCGTCAGCCAGAATCTCACCAGTCCCTGCGATGCTATACCCTTTTGTTAAGTCGCCTTCAAGTAATTGATTCATGATTTCTAACGTGAACATTAATCCCGCAGATGGCCCCCCAATTTCGTCAGATTGGAATGACACTTCACGCTCTGTCGTAATCTCTTGATCTTGCTGATAGGAAATTCCAACAGCCGGACGGTCTGGAATCTCTGGGATGCTTCCTAAAGTAATTTCAACATCTCGTTTCTCTCCGTCACGATCAATTGATAATTGAATCGTATCGCCGACTTCTTTTGTTAAAATAAATTCTTGAAGCGCTTGTTCACTCACATCCGCGTTCCCGTCAATCGCTTGGATCCGGTCTCCAGGACGAAGCGTACCGTCTGCTGGACTTCCTTTGACAACTGAATAGATGAATAATCCATTGTTTATCAATTCATATGGTTCGTCAGTTTTGTCATATGCTACTTGTATAGCATTGAGTTGTGAATTCGACATCAGTTTTAACTGACGCACTTCGTAGGCTTCATCATCTTCATCTTCTCGCCGAATTTGATTAGCTTTCATTAAATGGTCTGGATCTTTCAATGACTGATAAATATAAGTAGCGGGCGTTGCTTTAGATAAAGCGATTGTCAATAGACGTAATTCACCCGTATCTCCCGCATCTTTATTTTCTACTTCTACAATTGGAGACAGTTCGTATGCGCCACCGGGTTTTGAAATATAATAATCCAGCGGATAAAACAAAACTAGTAAGGCTAGTACAATTCCAATTGGACCTGCCCATCTTTTCATCTCTTTTCCCCCTCTAGTAACTTGAGTAAGGAGCGAAGCCCATTCACCACATTGTGCAGGTCAGTTGCCTTACACTGATGTTTCTTGGTCTACTGTTTCCTTCTGCATCCTTTGATGGCGCCTCTAAAGGCGTTACTCTTTTTTTAACTGTACTCATTCCTTTCATGAAACAGTCATTGGAACGAGGCTATCTAAAATCCCCGTCTTTGCTTCTGGCTGCTTTACAATTCCCAAGTCCAATGTTTCTGCTGGCATTTGTAGGTTTAGAAAGTTTAGGTCATCGAACAATCGGCTTTCAACTTCTTCTGCTCATCCATAGTATTAATTTGAGTATAGTGGGTTTATGGATGCTTCGCAAAACATCTACAACTTCTCCTGTTGCTAAGCGTTCGGCTACCACAGCTCCATTTTTTCAATCAATAGCTGAGACATTAACCATTATTGCTGTGTCCGTCATTGTCAGTAGTTCAGCTGCTGAAGTAGTCATTCAAACCTTTGTCTTGCCAGATGCTATGGCCACTCTTCTTTATGGTCTACTTGAACTATCTGCTGGTATTGAGCAAGCATCGGTTACTGGCGCTACATTGCCTTACTATGGACTAGTTCTTGGTTTTACTGGAATGAGCATTCACTTGCAGAACTTGCTGTTACTTAGAGGTTCTGGGATATCATTTTTCCCTTACTTTATAGCCAGAATTTATACGATGATTGTTTTAGTGAGTGCTCTTTATTTTTTGACGTAAAAAAGAAGCACTAGGCTTCCGAATTCGTAAATTTTTCGCGCAGTGCTTTTTCAACAGGTGCAGGGACGAATTCATGGAGCTGTGCTTCATATTTGGCAACTTCTTTTACAATACTAGAACTCAAGAAGGAATATTCATTTTTAGTCATGATGAACAATGTCTCCACTTGATCGTTTAACTTTCGGTTCATTGACGTGATCTGCATCTCATATTCGAAATCCGATACAGCGCGTAATCCACGTATAATAGCTTGTGCATTTTCTTGTTTCGCATAATCTACTAATAAACCTGAAAAGGTGTCCGCTTCGACATTCCCAAGATGTGCTGTAGATTGTTCAATCAGGTTCATACGCTCTTCTACAGTAAATAGTGGGTTTTTCGATGAATTATTTAAAACGACTACTTTGATTTTGTCAAAAATCACCGATGCTCGCGTGATGATGTCTAAATGACCATTGGTGATAGGATCAAACGAACCTGGAACTACTGCAATTTTCATTGTGTCGAACTCCTTTTATGTTCAAAGAATGAGATGCTTAAACTTCCATATTGTTCTTTACGATAACAACTAGCAGACGGAATGAAATCTTCTACGTTTACTTCTTTTGCATGTTCACAAATAATGAGACCATCTTCTTTCAACAACCCCATCTCTATGATTGTTTCTGCCAAACTATACAACTTGATTTGCGCATAAGGAGGATCAAGAAAAATTAAATCAAATGCAACTCCTCGTACTTGCAAATCCTCTAAAACGCGCCGTGCGTCACCTTTCATAATCTCAGCTTGTTCAGTAAAGCGTGCTTTTTCTACGTTTTCTTGAAGAACTTTTACGGCTTTCCCGTTTTTCTCAACGAAGACTGCATAGTTTGCACCTCTACTAAGTGCTTCTAAACCAAGAGAACCCGATCCAGCAAATAAGTCGAGAACAAATTCTCCTTCAAAATAAGGTCCAAGAATATTAAATAAAGATTCTTTTACTTTATCTGTTGTAGGGCGTGTCGCATCCCCTGGTACTGCTTTTAATGGTATACTTTTGCGACTTCCGGAAACGATACGCATCGTGTTCCCCCTTTCCAAGTTGTGCGATATTTAGTAAATTAACATAAGAACTGTAACAAGAAAGGACGATTTTCATGATTCAGCGATTTATAGAGTTAGGCGAAGGGTATGGGGATGTGTTTGAGCTTTGTGAACTAGCAAAAACAAACAAACATCGAATTCTTCATGCGTTTATTTTACATGGCAAGAAAAATGACAAAAAAAGTGTCTCCTTGGCATTGGCATTGAAACCAGCTGGAGACGTACCATTTATCCCTATATATAGTTGTCGGGAAGGTATCCCTTTTCAAGAGCCGAAAACCGAAAGACAGCTCATGTTCGAACGTACTATGCACGAACTTGATGTCGTACCCGTCACACTTGAAGTAAAACATTCTAGTGAATTTGGATCGATTGATCATTACCATCAAGCACTCATTGCGATAATGCGTCTAAACCATTTGCTGCCGCCTTTATCATAATCCGATTTTATAATCGTATTCTTTCGCTTTATCAGGTTTCGAGTTTTCATATTCCGTATTAATAAATGGTCGTTCTGAAGGCATTAGCTTTTTCACGAACGGAAGTTTTAAAAGTCTTGTTGTAACAGACTCGATATCTTCTTGATTCATATACAACACTACGTATTTTAATTTTCTAGAAATATAGTAGACATGTCCGTATTTACGAAGTGTCTTCGCATGCTTTAAATGATTAACATAGACGATTAACCCTTGTCTTGGAATCATACAGATCCCCCTCTTCTAAATTTGCTCAAATGACGAATTCATAGTAAGTTTAGTCTACCACAGCAGGGAAATTCTGAAAACTGAATGTATTGGAGGCAATTTTTATGACACGTAAACGAACCATAGCTTTAGTTGTTGCTGCGGCAGCTGGTACAGCTTGGGCGGGAACGAAAGTACTCTCCAAACCGCAACCACGCCCGCAGAAATCTGTACTTGCAACAGAACAACCGATTGTATTAGCTCATCGAGGTGGCTCCAATAATGCGCCTGAATCTACTTGGCTTGCGTTTGAAAAAGCCGCGGAACTGGGTGTTCACGGCTTCGAAATTGATTTACGTATGACAAAAGATGAACAAATTATCGTCTTTCACGATGACACTGTAGATCGCACGAGCGGAGCTACAGGCTTAGTCAGTGAAATGACGCTTGATGAGATTCAATCCATCGACTTTAGTGAAAAGTTTGTAGACCGCGCAAAATTTTCATCCGAGGAACTTGAAAAAGCAAGAATCCTAACGTTACAAGAACTGTTGGATCGTTTTCCGTTTCTCTATATAAATATGGATATGAAAGACGCCCCTACCTCTTATGAAGGCTCACTGATGCCTTCTAAATTATGGCGCGTTATAGAAGAAGCTGGAGCACTGGACCGTGTAGTAGTGACGAGTTACTTCGACGAACAAATCGACCGCTTCAATCTGTACGCACAAAACCGGGTAGCGTTAGGGGCAGGGGAAAAGGAAGTACGAAAAGCATATACCGCTTACACGAGTCAGTTCAAACATCTCTATCACCCAAAAGCGGATGTATTCCAGCTACCTACGAAACATAAATCAATTCGCTTAGACACCGCCGGCTTTATTCGATTCTTGCATTCACTAAATATTAAAGTGCATTACTGGACCATTGATCAACAAGAAGACATGAAGCGTCTACTTGAAAACGGAGCGGATGGAATTGTGACCGACAGTCCAGAAGTGGCCGTGCAACTCATTCAAGGAGAAGGCCATTAAAAAAAAGCCCCCGTAGGAGCTTTTAAGCAGAACATGCACAACCAGATCCCGTTCCACATCCCGTACTACACGAGCCTGTCGCACTCTGAAAGAAAGGGTTGCTGACAGGTACTTTAATATCTGTTGAAACCGCGTGAGCAATAAGCAGACTGAGTTCATCTAGCAAATCTTGAACATCATTTTCAGCCGCTTTCAACTCTGCAACTTGTGGAATAAGGTCCATCTCTCGTTTTTTGATGCGGATTTTGGAATTAATAGTTTTATAATCTGGGTGATACTTTCCAAATCGTTGAACTTCTTCATACGTCTCTTTCAGACGTGAAAACTCATGAACTACTTTCGCCACTTCTGGGGACGCGTACACGTCCGTGTGGGCTTTATAATAAGCTGACACGATTTCAGAGTTCATGACGAACGTGTTAAGTTCATCTACTTCATCCAAGATCGTAAGCCAGTCAGATGTCATCTGCATGATGATCCCTCCCGCTTCATCATACCAAATTTTTATAAAGGGGAAAACCAACTTGCATACAACTTCTACCATTCAAAGCTTTTTAGAACAAGCTACAGAGACTGAAAGAAACTTACTGGAGACATTCGTCAACAGTCTTGAAGAAAAACGTCAAGGTCGTTATACGACATTTGTCAATGCAGCATTCCAGTTTGATATATCCTTTCCAGATGAGACGTGCCGAGTAGACATGCCGATCACACCTTTAACGGTCAATTCGTTCGGAATGCCACACGGAGGAATTGTAGCAACGTTAATCGATAATGCAATGGGCTTCTTAGTGAACAAAGATTTACGCCCGCAAGGAAAAGGCGCTGTTACCACGAATTTGACGATTCATTATACGAAAGCAACAACTGAGCCGTCTGTATATAGCATTGCCTCTTACTTACATAAAGGTCGTCAAACACTTGTATTGGAAGCTTCTGCATATGATGCAAAAGGGACAAGAATCGCGTATGCTACAGGCTCATTCTTTGTGATTGACCTGCCCACTCAAAAATAATGGCTTTATCATGAAAAGGAATGGAAACACCACGATACGCAATTTCTCGTTCGTTCCCTTTTCCAGCAATTATTATAGGTTCACCTACATTACTCGTCTCGAGCGCGTACCAAATCGCCACTTTTCTGTCAGGCATGACAAGTGCGTCTGGTGCGTTTTTTTCATGTCTAGCAGTGGCTGTAAAGGTTCTTCAAAACGTGGATTGTCTAAAGTGAATATAACTCTCTTGCATTGTTTTGATGCGATGCAACCAATCGTTCCCCTCTTCTTGCGGTCTCTGTCCCCTCCATATCCAATCACAATCGTACTATTAAAATACCGCTCACCATTTGGTCATTTATGACAGATGGCGGCGGTACTGTTATTCGGACTCCTCTTGAGCAATCTCTATAAAATTTTGCGTGTAATACTCTGAAAAGACTCCTACTCCAAGATGCGTATAAGTAGGTTCAAGAATCGTTTCTCTATGCACTTTTGAATTGATCCAACCATTGATGGCTTCTATAGGATCTCTGTAGAGGGCGGCACTATTCCCTCCAGCTCTTTTGAATGGGATTTCAAACTCTTCCAGTTTGTCTTCGTATTTAGAAAGCTCAAATTCCTCTTGCATCACTGTCTCACTCTTTGCAAGCTCTTGACTATATTCTCTAGCAATTTGAGCAAGCGCAGGATACGTATTTAAAGCTTCGACGCCATGACGCATACGATACAAATTGGTCAAGTCGAACAATTCTCGTTCAGCAGCTCGGTCCACAGCATTTTGAATTGCTGACGTTGGATACGTTGTTTCGACCATTTCCCCCTCGTAGTAGGTGTCGTATGCACGGTGCATCAACAATACTTCAGGAGTAATAAAACGCACCCCTTCTAATTGATTGTCGAAAGTATCAATGTAGAGTTGGGCGAATAAACCTTCGTATTGAACCAAGATTCGGCGTTGTGTATCGGAAGGACTCAATGACAGGACATAGGTGCTGTCATTTAACTCCAGTCCGATTTCAGGAAGCACTAATGTGAACCTATAAATCTCTTCGAGTGATTGCCCCACCTTATAAGGATTGACCTGTGCATCTTCTCCGGCAGCATATACTTGATTAATGATGCCATCTTCTACACCCACCATTTGATAACTGATCACATCATGTTTATAAATATGCCATTCATAATTATACAAAGAAGGTTCGATTCGAAGTGGATCACCATAAGCCTTTCGCCATTCTTCAATTGGTTTCCCTACAAAAGTCGAGACTCCTTCTTTCGGTCGCGAAAAAACATTGTAATCAGGAGTTGAGTCTGTCAAATTCTCTTGAGGCAATACTTGTCCTGTTTGTCTTTCTTCTGTTAAAAGCTCATTTTCTTGAACCGGTTGATCAAATAAGACGAAAGCAAAGACAACTATAACTGCTGCTATAAATAACTTCGCTAAATTGTTCATCTGCTCTCCTCCCTTTTCATTTTAGTATAGCAGTGAGCGCTGTTCTGACACAATGTTGTCATTGCATCAGATCATATTTTCCTATACTATTAAGTAGAAGAAATAGGGTGAAAACCTAAAGGAGGGTGTTCCATGTATTTTGAAAATACTGGTCTAGAGAATTTAGTAGTGGATTTGAACCTACTGGATGACATTATGAACAAACATGGAATGGTTCGTGCTGGTGCATGGGACTATGAGCGTGCTACGTATGACAAGAAGTTTGTAATTCGTGAGGGCACATATTACCTTCGCGTGTTTACGTATACAACGGATGGAGATGTCGGTGCACACGATGCGATGATGACTCTAATGAAGCCGGTTGTTGGAAAGCACTACTATCCACACGGTGTTGAATACGGAGAAGATGAAGTGTTCCCAAAACACTTACTAAAATCATGTGAACAAACGCTTGCATCTATCCGTGCTGACTTACAAGCATTTGAGATTCGCGCATAATTTGAAAGGAGTAGAGGTCACTCTACTCTTTTTTCTTACCTACTTCTAAAGGAGCGCATGCAGTGAAAGTGAAACGAATCGATCGTACACTAGTACGAAATATTATTTTACTAACTATCTTAGCTATTCTCGCACTTGTCATTTTGCCGGTCTCGGTACCTATCATTTTGGCATTACTTGTTGCCATTTTTGTTGAACCACTTGTACATTTTTCACAAAATCGCTTTAAGTTGAGCCGCAAAACTTCCGTAATAGTGAATTACACACTAACGTTCGGATTGTTTATCCTCTTATTTTACTTTATGATTACTTCATTAATTTCACGCATTATCGAATGGTCAAAAGCCTTCCCTTCTTACTTAAACGATTTGGGTGTTATATGGATCAATTTACAAAATCAACTTTTTGATTTAACTGCAGGTCTTCCCCTCGAAGTCGTGGAGTCCATTCAAACTGAAGTCGATGCCACTTTAAATAGTTTACAACTTTCACTTTTAGCAATTGTCAATTACGACAACATCACAAGCTTGTTGGCTGGAATTCCAAATTTGCTTGTAAGTTTTATTGTGTTTTTAATTGCTCTCTTTTTATTTATGTTAGATCTACCAAACTTGCGTGGGAAGTTTTTTAGTTACTTCTCTAACGAAACTGCAGATAAAATCTTATTTATGTATTCTGGAATTAAACGCGTTATTTTTGGTTTTATGAAAGCCCAAGTAATGGTGAGTTTCATCATTTTATTTGCTAGTTTAGTTGGCTTATATATTATTATTCCGGAATATGCATTAGTGATGGCCCTTATTATCTGGGTAATTGATGTAATCCCAATACTCGGCTCCATTATTATTATGGCGCCTTGGGCAATTGGCGCATTCGCGATGGGAAATATCGCACTTGGAACAAAATTAACTATTTTAGGAATTATTCTTCTGATCATTCGCCGAACAGTCGAACCTAAAGTTATGGGTGTTCAAATGGGACTCTCCCCACTTGCTGTTTTAATCGCTATGTTTATTGGTGCTAAATTATTTGGCTTGGTAGGCTTTATCGTAGGCCCATTGGTCGTTATCATTTTCACGACAGCTAAAGAAGCTGGCATTATTAAATTAGATTTCAAACTATAGTAAAAGCCTTTCCGATCAAAGTGATCGGAAAGGCTTTTTATTAATTCCCTAATATTGCTTTAAAAAGTGAAGTCGTTTCTCCACCCGTATAGAATACGTAAAGAAGACAATAGACAGCGACTCCTGTAATAGCTACAAAAAACCAGACTACTGATGTAATTGGTCCCCATTTGCGATGTTTTTCGATGTTGTTTTTGAGACCTAAGTAAAGTGTGGTAAGACCAAACACAGCACCTGTAGTCGCCAAAATAATATGGAAGATTAAAAATAGCGTGTAATAAATTTTGATATCGTCTGGTCCACCAAATGCTGTGTTTCCAACAAAAAGTGTGCGCGATACGTAAATAATAAAGAATGTTAATGCCGATGCAGCAGCAGCTAGCATCGTTTTTTTATGTGCTTCAATTTTTCTTTGCTTGATCAAGTACCAGCCAATTGCGACTAGTATAGCACTGAGTACAATAAAAAATGTACTGATTGTTGGCAATAAGGGTAGCGTCATTCCAATTCTCCTTTAAGTCTTTATACTCTCGTTTGAAGATCGCGAATAGCTTGTTCTGTAATTTCATCTGCTCGGTCTTGCTCATTACGGTACCAAGCAAAAAATACACTAGATAACAATACAGCATAAATGAGCTCTTGGATAATTTTCATAATGATTCCGCCAAGCTGTTGATCTTCATGAGCTGACATGCTTGTAAATAATTCTGGTCCAGATAAAGATAATTGGGAAAGAGTCGATGCTGGAACACAAAGCTCCATCGCTTTTTGCCAAGCATCTGCATCTGTATAAGTAGCATACATCGGGTCACTTGCAAAAATGATAAGCGCACAAGCGGGTGTAATTAATACGGCACTTCCTATAATAAATCCAATTTTTTTGAGCCCATGTAGCGTTTTTTGATTTTTCGTCACATCGACCACAGACCACCACATAAAGATGGCAGATAAGAATAACGCGAATGTCACTACGGTGTGTAAAATTTCATTCATTTTGATTTGATCAAAAATTAATGGAATGTGGTAGAAAGAAAAGAATGCACTAAATACAACTAGCGCTAGCAATGGCTTTGTTACAAAATTAAAGGGTTTTGCAAAAAGCGGTTTGCTGAGAAGCGTCTCCCAAATCCACCATGGAATCCCTTTCATCAGGAGGATCGGAATTAATAGTAACAGTATAGCCATTTGTGCCATATGTACCGAGAATAAAATATGACCTATCAAGTCAACAGGTGATCCTTTGACGATGTACAGAAGTAGCATACTCCCTACAAAGTATGAACGTTCTGAAGATGTTACTGGCTCAGACACAGCAAAGCGATGACGTCCTGGTCCGGTGATATAGAAATAGCCCGCTGTGAGTAGAGCTAGAATAACAAATAGATAGGGACTCCAGTTTGCGACAAAACCGAATTCTGAAATTGACAAGGTATCTCACCTCTCCTTATGCAGTCACTACTTGTATTATAGCCCCGAAATGCGTTCACATCAATGAACAGGGAGTGAACATTCTTATTAGATGTGGAGCCGACTGGTCAGAAATTGTGCGAAATGACAGCGGAGCCCGTGAAGCGTGTTTTGCTTCATGGGATGCGATGGCTTTTTGCGGGATTTCTAGGAGGCGCAACTCGATTTCATTCGAAGTCGAAACCCGATAACCCGAGATGTGGAGAACTCCACTCTAGAACTTTTAATGTCGTCAATCTCTGGCGCTACGGTAGTGAGTTCCAGGGGGAGCATACCGGAGCCTCCTCTTGGCATACGAGAAGCTTGCACTTCTCGCAGCCGAGGAGACTCACGACGCGCCCTCGGAAAGCAGCCCCTCCACTCCACTCTAGTCTTGGAAGAATCTGTGCCTGTCACCCAATCAAATGAAGTGAAATAAATAAATCCCAGCAGTTCCCAAAAGGTACCTGTCCCCCAAACAATTCCAACACAATTTATAAATATGTATATAATAACGAAAAAATCAGCTGTCAATTTGCATGATGAATGAATAGTCATGAATGTCAGAATAGTGTTTGGGACAGGTACCTATAAATAAAAAAAGACCCCCAAACCGGGGGCCTTTCTCACTTACCACCAAACAATCGTTAAGAATGTGATGACAAATGTAAAGCCGAACAATGCGCCACTGTATAAGAAGAACGCAGCCATGTTATGGCCTTTATCACTCATATGCATGAAATAATAAAGTTGAAGGACTACTTGTACTGCTGCAAGAAGCAAGATGATAGGTGCTACATAGAATGCAGACATGCCTGCAGCTACTGTTGCAAAAGCGATAAATGTTAAGAAAATCATAATCGCAAAAGTAACGACTTGCATTTGCATGTGATGTGAACGTTTGCGACGCGCGTATTCATATTGTGTCTTGTTTTTCGCTACAACAACATGTGTATCGTGACCCATCTTAACCCATCACTCCCATCAAGTAAACTACTGTGAAGATGAATACCCACACAACATCAATGAAGTGCCAGTATAGTGAAGCTGTGTAATACTTCTGCGCATTGTATACAGACAATCCGCGTTTTGCATTACGTAGCATAAGAAGGATGATCCATCCTAAACCAATCACTACGTGAAGACCGTGTGTTCCAACTAATGTAAAGAATGCAGAAGAGAAAGCACTCTGTGAGAAGTAGAAACCAATGTGTACATAGTGATAGAACTCGTAGATCTCAAGAGCCAAGAATCCTAGACCTAGTAATACAGTGATTGCCATCCATGTTTGCATACCACGGAAATTAAAGTTCTTCATGTGGTACATTGCGTAAACAGATGTTAAAGAAGATGTTAAAAGTAACATCGTCATAAGGAATACAAGAGGTAATCCTTCACTAAACAAAGACTGTGTCGTGAATGTCATACCTTCTGGACCTTTATCTTTCAACGCTAAATATGTTGCGAATAAAGATGCGAAGAGAACAGTCTCTCCACCAAGGAATAACCAGAAACCTAAGAACTTATTTTTACCTTCAAGATTAGCCGTTTCCGGATGTTCCGGCCACGTTTGTGGGGTATATTTAATTTCTTCAGCCATTAGTATTTACCCCCTTTGTCATCCATTAAATCTTCTTTATGGATATGATATCCGTGGTCATCTTTCCATGAACGGACACCCATAGAGATAAGTGTGATGGCTAGACCGATTACTAGTACCGGAACAGCCCACGTTTTTTCACCGTTGTAAAGTGCACCAAATGATGCGATGAACAGACCAAGTGACATTACAAATGGAATGAATGAGTTGTTTGGCATGTGAATATCGCTAAGTGGTTCAGCGTATGTCATACCTTCTTTATTTCCTTCTTGTTTCTCGATCCAGAATGTATCTAGACCACGAACAAGTGGTGTACGTTTGAAGTTGTAGAATGGTACTGGTTGTGGAATCGCCCACTCAAGTGTGCGTCCATCTTCCCAAGGATCCGTTCCAGCCGGTTTGTTTTGAACAACAGTTTTCACGATGTTCACCACTAACACGATAACTCCAAGTGCCATGAATACGGCACCACCAGAACTGATTGCGTTGAATGCGTCCCAACCTTGATCTCCTACGAATGTGAATACACGACGTGGCATACCCATTAATCCTAAGAAGTGTTGGATAAAGAATGTTGCATGGAAACCGAAGAAGAATAACCAGAATGTGATTTTTCCAAGTTTCTCATCTAACATTTGGTTGAACATTAACGGCCAGTACAAGTGCAGACCCGCTAAGATTGCTAGTACTACCCCACCTACGATTACGTAGTGGAAGTGAGCTACGATGAAGTATGAATCGTGTAATTGGTAATCAAGTGGTGCAGCTGCCTGCATGACCCCTGTTACTCCACCTGCTACGAATGAAGGAATAAATCCTAAAGCGTAAAGCATTGGTGTTGTGACTTTGATGCTACCGCCCCAAATTGTGAGGAGCCAGTTAAAGATTTTCACACCAGTTGGTACCGCAATTGCCATGGTCGCTACAGCGAAGATTGCGTTTGCTGTTGGCCCAAGACCTACTGTAAACATGTGGTGAGCCCATACCATGAATCCTAAGAAACCGATAAGAACTGTTGCAAATACCATCGCTGAGTAACCGAATAAACGTTTACGTGAGAAGATGGCAAAGATTTCAGAGAAAATACCGAATGCCGGTAAAATCAGGATGTATACCTCAGGGTGACCGAAGATCCAGAATAAGTGCTCCCAGATAATTGTGTTTCCACCCATTGTATGATCAAAGAAGTTCGCACCGAACATACGGTCAAAGATCAAGAAGAAAAGACCGATTGTAAGTGGTGGGAATGCGAATAAAATAAGTGCAGATGCGACAAACGTTGTCCACGTGAATAGTGGCATACGCATATATGTCATACCAGGTGCACGCATGTTAATGATTGTTACTAGGAAGTTAATCCCGGCAATATACGTACCGGCCCCAGAGACCTGAAGTCCAAGTGCGTAGAAGTCAATACCATTTCCAGGTGAGTAAAGCGAGAGCGATGCATACGATGTCCATCCAGCATCTGGCGCTCCTCCCATGAACCAAGATAGGTTAAGGAAAATTCCTCCGAAGAAGAACAACCAGAAACCAAGTGAGTTTAAGAATGGGAATGCAACGTCACGTGCTCCAATTTGAAGTGGAACTACGGCATTCATATATCCAAATAATATCGGCATGGCAGCAAGGAAAATCATTGTCGTACCATGCATAGTAAGGATTTCATTGTATAGACCGGCACTTAAGAAGTCGTTACCCGGTACAGCTAACTGGATACGAATCAGCATTGCCTCGATACCACCGACAATGAAGAAGAATCCACCTGATGCTAAATAAAGGATGGCAATTTTCTTATGGTCAACTGTTGTAAGCCAGTCCCATAATACGGAGCCAAAGCCTTTTTTCTGTGCGATTGCGCTCACAGTTCCTACCTCCTTCGACTATTGCTTATTTTCTACTGATAAGCCCATTAAATACGCAGCTAAAGCATCTAACTCTTCATCTGATAAGTTAGGGTACTCAGGCATATTGTTTCCTGGCTTGTATTCTTGTGGATTCTTGATCCAGTCTTTTAAGTTTTCTTCCGTGTAATCTAAGTAACCAGCTACTCGGTTACGATCGCCAAATGTCGCCACGTTTGGACCTTGTCCCTGTGCAACAGCTCCGCCAACTGCAGATACTGCGTGACATCCGATACAACCGTTTTGAACGAATAACTCTTCACCTTGAACTGCTAGATCAGATTCAGGTGCAGATGGTTCTTCATTCGCAGCTGCTACCCACGCGTCGAAATCTTCGCGGCTAACAGATTTTACTTTAAAGTCCATTAGTGCGTGAGACGGACCACATAGCTCAGCACATTTTCCGTAGAAAACGCCATCTTTTAAGCCTTCAGATTCAATATCAAATTCTAAGTAGAATTTGTTCATGTTTTCAACGTTTGTATCTAACTTACCACCGATTGATGGAATCCAGAAGGAGTGCTTCACATCTGCTGCCATCAAATTGAAGTAAACGCGTTCTCCAGTAGGAACGACTAACTCTTGTGAAGTTACGATGCCTAAGTCTGGATATTCAAACTCCCACCAGTAAAGGTGTGCGTTTACGTTTACAGTTAATGCTGTTTTGTTACCTTCTTCGTCTACTTCTTCCATTCCAGCTACTTCAGCTTGTGTATATGTATAATACACAGTCGGAACTGCCAAAATAACGAGTAAGATGATTGGAATAACTGTCCAAAGAATCTCAAGTTTAGTGTTTCCTTCTACTTGTTCAGGAATTGTATCTTCCCCAACTTTTGAGCGTCTGAATTTCATGAGTGCCATTACATAGACAACAACAACGACAATAATTACGAAGGTCATAATTGCAGTAGAAAGAATCAATAAGTTAAATTGTTCAGAAGCTACTGGACCTCGTGGAGTCAAAGTTGAAATTTGCTCTTGGCCACAGGCAGCTAGGAAAAACATAAGCGCCGCTAGCATTGAAAAGAGTCGCCATTTTTTTAGCCCTTTCATCATCGCTAAATCAAACCCCACTTTCATAGTTGTAATGTTCTTCGCTTACGGATGTGCTCTACATGGTTCTTATTAGATAAAGATTGCAAAGATCACAATCGATACGAATAAGATCGTCATGTAGTTTAGGGAATAAACAAACATTTTGGTTGCCCACTTTAAATCATCTTGCGTACGATAGCCTTTTAGAGCAAGCCATAGCCATCCAAGATTGAGAGCTGTTGCAAGGATTAAAAACCCTGTTCCTAATGAACTTAGTAAGAAAGGAACTGGTAACAATGCAAGTACCCAAATTAAAATGGAGCGCTTTGTGCGTTTAAAGCCTTTTACTACTGGTAACATTGGAATGTCAGCTGCTCGGTATTCTTCTGTTCGCTTCATAGCAAGTGCATAGAAGTGCGGTGGTTGCCAGATGAACATAATTAAGAATAATGCCCAAGCTTCCCAGCCAATCACAGGTTCAATTGCCGCCCACCCGATTAATGGTGGAATAGCTCCTGAAATACTTCCTACAACTGTATTGCTGACATGTTTCCGTTTTGACCACATAGAGTAGAGCACGACATAACTAATGATGCCGGCAAGTCCCCAAACACCAGCAGATGTAGATGCCATAAATAACAATATTTCGCCTACAACGAGCAAAGTCAGAGCAATCGTCAGAACCAACGAACTTGAAAAACGACCTGTTACTGTTGGACGCTTGCGTGTTCTCTTCATAATTGGATCAATGTCTTGGTCAATCCAGTTATTCATCGCTGCCGAACCAGCAATTATGAGTGCAGATCCTCCAATTGTCAGCAGTACTAGATCAAATTCCTGTATAAAGCTACGTCCCGTCAATTGAAAAGCCAACCACATACCTGTAAATGCAGTAATCAAATTGGAATTCACAATGCCAATTTTAATAAGTGCTAAAAAATCTTGCATCCACGTTGTCGATTCGACAGTCGGCTCAGACGTTGTAGCTAATGTCGTACTGTTCGACATGTTGCGCCTCCTTTCATTCATGTAAGCATAATCTGCTACTCTTAACTATAACTAAAAACCGTATGAATTTCTAGCGTGTTCCGAGAATTTCACAAATCTATGGCCTACATCGTCATTTTGTCATAACATCTTAATAGTAATGGATTTCTGTTGTCGAGTTGTGAAAAGGAAGGTACGAATTTATGAACAAAGTGTGAAATCATATAGCCGTCACAGGATGGTACCTGTTTGTTCGTTGTTTTTTAGTGCTTTTTTCGCTATCATCTAAAGAGCAGACAAGGTATAGAAATGAAGGTGAAGCAGTGAAAATACATCCATTATTAAAAGTCCTCTCGGTACTCTCGACACTTGGTATGTTGATGATTTTGCTTGGAGGGGCTCTCGTTACAAAGACTGAAAGTGGTCTTGGTTGTGGTCGGAACTGGCCAGACTGTAACGGAAATTTGATTCCAAAAGAAATTACAGCCGAAGTATTAATCGAGTTTTCACACCGCGCGGTCACATTAGCTGTCAGCGTTCTTATTCTCGCTCTTGCGATTTGGTCTTGGCGACGAATCGGACATGTGCGTGAGACAAAATTTTTAGCAATCACTTCTGTTTTTTTCCTAGTGTTACAAGCACTTATCGGTGCGGCTCAAGTATTATGGGGACAAGGTGATTTCATCCTTGCTCTTCACTTTGGAATTTCATTAATTTCATTTGCAGCAGTTTTCTTATTAACATTATTGGTATTTGAAGTAGATAAGAAGTTTGCTTCTAGCAAAATAGTGATCGATAAAAAGTTAAGATGGCATACAATCGGTGTTACGCTTTATTCCTATGTCGTCATTTATACAGGCGCTTTAGTTCGCCATACAGAATCGAGTTTGATCTGCCGCGATTGGCCGCTTTGTCGAAATGATGAATTTGCACTCCCTAGCAATATGTACGAATGGGTACAAATGGGCCACCGAGCTGCAGCAGCGTTGATTTTCATTTGGTTACTGTACATTATGATTTATGCCATTAAGAATTATAAGTCTCAGAAAGTGATTTACTACGGATGGATTATTGCTTTTACATTGGTTGCTCTTCAAGCAACGACGGGCATGTTATCTGTTTTGACTCGCTTAAACTTATATGTGGCTCTGTTCCACTCATTGTTTATTACGTTATTGTTCGGACTCCTTTGTTACATGATACTTCTTGTTTCACGAAGCCGAGCGTATTATACGCGCGATTAATAAATAGTAAAAAATCGAAAGAGAGTTCTCGCAATTGAGAATCTCTCTTTTTTAATTGTTTAGGGCGTGCAGGGGAAGCATTCCGCGGGCGCGGGCTGAGCCTCGGTCTCAGCTTCCGCTTTTAATCCCGCTGGAGTCACCCCTGCACTCTTTTCAAGAATGACACTTCTAAATTTTTTAAACACTATCTAGATAGGCTACTTCCAAAAAAAGCACCGCTCCTTGTACAGTTCACAAGAAGCGGTGCTTTTTATAGTTCTATTAAGCTTTTTCAATTTCGATTAGTAAGTCACCTGGTGAGATGGCTTCGCCTGCTACTACATGGATTTCTTGGATCACTCCATTAAACGGTGCTTGAACCGTCGTTTCCATCTTCATGGCTTCTGTGATCAACAGGTGCTCCCCACGTTTCACTTTACTTCCTTTTGCCACAGCGACTTTTAAAACAGTTCCTGGCATCGTTGCACCGATATGCTGCTCGTTGCCCGGCTCAATTTTACGCTTCGCTACATGGCTGACTTCCACATTGACATCTTGAATATAAATTTCACGTGGTTGCCCATTTAGCTCAAAGTAGATTGTTCGCTGCCCTTCAAGGTTCGCATCACTGATTGAAACTAGTTTGACCATCAGCGTCTTCCCTTTTTCGATTTCCACTTCAATCTCTTCTCCAAGTTTCATTCCGTACAAGAATGTTGGCGTATCGAGAACTGAAACGTTCCCAAATTGATCCACTGTCGCACGATACTCTTCAAAAACTTTTGGATAAAGAATGTGTGCAAGCACTTCATGGCTGCTTACTGGTCGGTTTAACTTGTTGAACAATTCATCGCGAACGGCCTCGAAATTCGCAGGCTCTAAAAGCTCACCTGGACGAACTGTGATTGGTTTACGATCTTTTAAGATGACATGCTGCAACTCTTCCGGGAAACCGCCATATGGCTGTCCAATGTATCCTTCGAAGAACTCGATGACCGAGTCTGGGAAGTCGAGTGACTGCCCTTTTGTTAACACTGTATATTCATCTAAATCGTTTTGTACCATAAAGAGTGCCATGTCTCCCACTACTTTAGAGGACGGGGTAACTTTGACGACATCTCCAAATAACAAGTTGACGCGAGAATACATGTCTTTTACTTCTTCCCAGCGCTTGCCCAGTCCAACAGCTTTCGCTTGCTGTTGCAAGTTACTGTACTGACCACCTGGCATCTCATGCACATAGATTTCAGAGTGCGGGCTCTTCATGCCACTTTCGAAGTCGCTGTAGTATTTTCGTACTTCTTCCCAGTACTGAGACAATTGCTCAAGTTCCCCAACATCTGTGCGTACTGTGCGATCCATGCCTTTTAATGCATAAGAAAGTGAGCTAGCTGAAGGTTGAGACGTGAGTCCGCTCATCGACCCTAATGCTGTATCCACGATATCTACACCAGCCTCGATAGCACGTGCGTATTGGAAGACTCCGTTTCCACTTGTATCGTGTGTGTGCAAGTGAATCGGTAAATCCGTTGTTTCTTTCAATTCGCTGATCAATCGATACGCAGCTTCTGGTTTTAAAAGCCCCGCCATATCCTTGATCGCTAAAATATGAGCTCCAGCAGCCTCAAGTTCTTTCGCCATATCTTTGTAATACTGAACCGTGTATTTTTGACGGCTGTCGTCTAATATGTCGCCTGTATAACAAATGGCTGCTTCTGCAATCTTGCCCGCTTGACGAGTCGCATCAATCGCTACTTCCATTCCTTTGATCCAGTTCAAGCTATCAAAGATTCGGAAAACATCAATTCCTGCATCTGCAGATTTTTGAACAAATTCACGGATGACATTGTCTGGATAGTTTTTATACCCGACAGCATTCGCACCACGAAGTAACATTTGGAACAATACATTTGGAATGCGTTCACGAAGAACTAAAAGGCGCTCCCATGGGTCTTCTTTCAAGAAACGATACGCAACGTCAAATGTTGCTCCGCCCCACATCTCTAACGAGAAGGCGTCTTTCATGCCATGAGCTGTTTGATTGGCGATTTGATACATATCGTATGAGCGCACACGTGTCGCTAGTAATGATTGGTGCGCATCACGGAAAGTAGTATCTGTAATCAACACATCGTTTTGCTCTTTGATCCACTTCACGACCGCCTCTGGTCCATGTTGATCAAGGAGCTGCTTCGTACCAGAAAGAGAGGATACATCGAATTTTTGGCTCGCTTGTGGCGGAATATGGAACACAGGCTTCGGTTTGCGCTCGATTCCTGGGAATCCATTCACTGATATATTCCCGATATAAGATAATAATTTTGTCCCGCGGTCTTGACGAGATGGGAACAAAAATAATTCAGGCGTCGTATCGATAAAACTTGTATTGAACTTTCCTTCGATGAAATTCGGGTGCTTGACCACGTTTTCTAAAAACGGAATATTGGTTTTGATTCCTCGGATTCGGAACTCTTGCAAGTTTCGGTCCATCTTCGCAGCCGCTTCTTTAAATGTCATCCCCCAAGTGGAGACTTTTACTAATAATGAATCATAGTAAGGCGTAATAACAGCACCTTGGAAGCCATTTCCGGCATCAAGACGCACTCCAAAACCACCACCAGAACGATACACCATTAACTTTCCTGTATCTGGCATGAATTGGTTTAATGGATCCTCTGTCGTTACTCGCGACTGAATAGCGTACCCAAACAATGGAATTTTGTCTTGTGCTGGTATACCCATCTCTTCACTGTCTAAGCTTAGATCGCAGGCAATTTTTATTTGTGCATGCACGATATCAATTCCCGTAATCATTTCAGTGATTGTATGCTCTACTTGAATACGAGGATTTACTTCAATGAAATAAAACTCATCATCTGTCACTAAAAATTCAACCGTACCTGCATTGACGTAATCAACGTTTTTCATCAGTTTGACAGCCGCATCACAAATCTCCATACGCAACTCATTGCTAAGTGCGTTAGATGGCGCAATCTCAACAACTTTTTGATGGCGACGTTGAATAGAACAGTCGCGCTCATACAAGTGAATCAAGTTGCCATGGCGATCCCCTAGTATTTGTACTTCAATATGTTTTGGTTTGTCGACAAATTTTTCAACGTACACTTCATCTGAACCAAAAGCTGCTTTTGCTTCCGATTTCGCACGATCATATGCTTCCTGTAAATCTTCTTTTGTAGGTACCACACGCATGCCTCGACCACCCCCGCCGAGTGCTGCTTTAATCATAAGTGGATAGCCGTATGTATCACCGAACGCTTCTAGTTCTTCTAGAGAGCTGACTGGACCATCACTGCCTGGAATGACAGGGATACCTGCTTGAATCGCTTGATCACGTGCCTTCACTTTGTCCCCGAACATATCGAGGTGTTTTGAAGTCGGGCCAATAAAGATGATTCCCTCTTCTTCACAACGTTTCGCGAACTCTAGATTTTCAGACAAGAAACCGTACCCTGGATGGATAGCATCCACGCCAGCTTCTTTCGCGATTTCAATAATGTTTTCGATGTCTAAGTACGCATCAATTGGTTTTTTCCCATCTCCCACCAGATACGATTCATCTGATTTGAAGCGATGAAATGAGCCGCTGTCTTCGCGAGAATATATGGCAACTGTACGAATACCTAGTTCGGTACAAGCTCGAAATACTCGAATTGCAATCTCTCCGCGGTTTGCTACTAAAATCTTATTAATTTTACCCATGTTTCATCGCCACCCTTTGCATCAATTTTTAGATTTTTCATACCGTGCAAACATCGATACATTTACTAAAATTCCAAGTGCTGCTGAAAATAAGATCAGTGCGGTCCCTCCATACGAGATGAAAGGTAATGGCACACCTGTAAGTGGAATAACTCCTAGCATTCCGCCTAAATTCACAAATGTCTGGAAGCCAAAAATGGATGCGATTCCAGCTGCTATCATTCGTCCATGTGGATCACGACCCGTAAGTGCAATCGAGAGGCCCTTAAATACTAGGAAGAAAATGCCGAGTAAAATAATCCCTACACCTATAATCCCAAGTTCTTCTGCAATCACTGCCATAATGAAATCCGTATGAGGCTCAGGTAAGTAGCCATATTTTTGATTGGAGTTTCCAAGACCAAGGCCTGTAAGCCCACCAGAACCAATCGCTAAGTAGCCGTTTACAATCTGGTAGCCGAAGGAATCCTCATAGGCAAATGGATTAAAAAATGCTTCGAGTCGACCAAGACGTTTTGGTGTAATTATTGACTCTCTAAAAAAGTATAGCAAAATACCAATTATCAGAAAAGCGCCAAAAATTAAGCCGAGTAATTTTGAGAACACTTTAAATTTTACGCCGCTTGCAACAATCACTGTAATACATACAAATGTAATGATCATAGAGTTCCCTACATCTGTCTCTAACATGATGGATGCGACCGCTGCTGCCATGATGATAATTGGCGGATAGATTGAATTCGTTAAATCATTTAAAGTCCCTTTTTGAATCTTCTTAGCAAACAAACCTGAGAAATACAATACGAGCACAATCTTTGCTACTTCAGAAGGTTGAAGGTTGATCGGTCCTATATATAACCAGCTCTGCGAACCAGCTGCTCCTCCACTTCCGATAAAGTGCACGAGTATGAGCAATAGGAACATCACACTGACCATCAACATCATCATATATTTATTTTTAAAGTGTTTGTAAGGAAATAAGGACATGAAGAAGAAGACGGGCACTGCAAGTAGCAGATTGGTTTTTTGTTGTTGGAAAAAGTGGTCGGGGGCCCAGTCATATTTTTCTACTGCCCAATAAAATGAAGAACTGTAAATCATGACGA
Organism: Chryseomicrobium imtechense; assembly: GCF_041475995.1. Classification (NCBI taxonomy): domain Bacteria; kingdom Bacillati; phylum Bacillota; class Bacilli; order Caryophanales; family Caryophanaceae; genus Chryseomicrobium; species Chryseomicrobium imtechense. The sequence goes on from NZ_JBGOBM010000001.1 coordinate 280,964, forward strand.
GTCCGAAAATACACAACACCAAATAGACAAAGACAATTGAAAAATCTGTATAACTAAAATAACGTTTCAAATAAGTTTTCATTTAGAAGTCACCTTGCTCTTGTTCGTAATAGATTTTGTGTGCAGAATTTATGTAGTAAAAAAACTCAAACACGGACTGTTTGAGTTCATTTACGATCAGTATATGTTTCGTGTAAAAGTGACATTTCCTTTTCAAGTGACGCGAGAATTTCTTTGCCTTCTTCTCGTTGAATCAGGCCAAGCTTCACAGCAAAGTCAATCTCTCTAGAGAGACCAAACATTTGCGTATCTAATACCTCTTCATAAAGAGGACATTGCGGCATTGTTAGGTTGTCCAGTTGCACTTTAATCAACTGAGCAATTTTATCAGCATCGTTTTTCAAAAGCGATAGGGCCTTGTCACGATACGACTGCTCGATTTGTATATCCATATGAGGACGCCCCCATCTAAAAATTCTAGTTTGCCTTCTTAAAGTGTATCTTTCTACCACTAAAATTGCAAGCAGAGACGAGGTGCAGTTAAGGAAAAATACTTTGTTCCTCTTTCCTTTCACGGTATACTAACTACAGATAGAACTTGGAGGGAAAAACTATGGATATGATTATTCCAGTAAAAGGTGCTGTGAAATTTCCAATCACAATTGATCCTACAGTATGGATTTTTGATGATCGTAAAGTCGATCTAGATGAGTTTTTTAGTGAGCAATATCAAGAAGTGAATCAAGAAGATGAGTACACAGATGTAACATCAAAGCAGTGGTCTCGTGAGATTACAGAAGGTGCCGTATTTCCACCTACTTTAAAGTCTGAGAAGAAATACGAGCGTACAAAATTACTCACGAATTCATACGCTATGCCGCTAGAGTCATTTATCAAAAATGCCGAACCAGCTTCAGACGCTTCAAACTTGGTCATTGAAACAAAGGGCTCAGAAGTTCGTTATTCACTGGCAGACCTACCGACATTGCTTGTCCAATTTTCCAAGGAAGGAAAGCCATTAAAAGAAGATGGTCCCGTTTATCTGCTTCATAAAGATGGAAGCAATCTGAACGCCCCTCTCAAGTATGTTAGTGCTTTCCGGGTGGAATAGGATGCGGGTGAAATGTGTGATTTGTGACCGTATTGACCGCTTAGAAGATGATCTGCCACTAGCAAAGAAATTGCGAAATCGTTCAATCACGACCTATATGTGTCCGGAATGTGACGAACGTATTCGTGTGAAGACAGAAGCACGAGTAGCTACTGGAAACTTTCGATTCTTTAGAAGTTCTCACCCTACTGAAAATGAATTTTAAAAAACCTCGGAGAAAAATTTCTCCGAGGTTTTTTGTTATGCCGTCGTGCCTCGCTTTTCAAGACGCATACGGATTTTATAGATGATTAAGATCATCGCAGCGACAATCAAGCCCTCGACGATTGGCAGGAAAAATGCCAAAAACGTCAGTACTAGACAGCCAATGAACAAAAATAGATAGATCACAATGTTTTGTCCTAAGCGCAATCTTTTGGCGAATCCAAGTTTATAAACGAGAACAGACAAGGCGAAAATGATAAAAAACAAGACATACCCTGCCACATCAAAGTTAGGCATCTGCTCGTATATGAACCGGGATAGTGCTGACATCCGACCAAAGACAAATTCTTGTTCTTCCACTTAGAGTCTCTCCTTCCTAGGATTGCTCCGCGTACTTCAATTTCTTAGCAATACGCTCACGTTCGTTCTTATCAAGCACTTTTTTACGTAAACGAATCGATTGAGGTGTGATCTCACAGTACTCATCGTCATTCAAGTATTCTAACGCTTCTTCAAGTGTCATAATACGTGGCTTTTTACGCGTAGTTGTTGCTTCTTTGTTTGCAGAACGGATGTTGTTTGCAGCTTTTACTTTTGTAATGTTGACAGTTAAGTCATTATCACGCGTATGCTCTCCAACAATCATACCCTCGTAAATATCTGTACCTGGCTCTACGAAGATCGTACCACGGTCTTCTACTCCAAGAATCCCATACTCCGATGCTTTTCCAGTTTCCATAGAAACAAGAACACCTTTAGAGCGTCCACCAACACGGCCTTGCGCCATTGGTTGGTAGCTATCAAATGTATGGTTGATGATTCCGTATCCACGTGTAAGTGTTAAGAAATCAGTTGTGTATCCAATTAATCCACGAGCAGGAACCATGAAGATCAAACGAACTTGACCTGATCCGTTGTTGATCATATCAAGCATTTCACCTTTACGTTCACCCATTGATTCAATGATAGAACCAACGTGCTCTTCCGGAATATCAATTTGAACGCGCTCAACAGGTTCCATACGGACGCCGTCAATTACACGTACAATAACTTCTGGTTTCGAAACTTGAATCTCGAATCCTTCACGACGCATGTTTTCGATTAAAATCGATAAGTGAAGCTCACCACGACCTGAAACGACCCAAGCATCTGGAGAATCAGTTTCTTCTACACGTAGAGAAACATCTGTCTCAAGTTGTGCAAGCAAGCGTTCTTCAATCTTACGAGCTGTAACCCATTTCCCTTCACGACCTGCAAAAGGACTGTTGTTTACTAGGAACGTCATTTGAAGAGTTGGCTCATCAATACGCAGAATTGGTAGTGCTTCTGGTTGTTCAATCGGACAAACCGTCTCCCCAACGTTGATGTCTTCCATTCCAGAAACCGCAATTAGATCTCCAGCTTTTGCTTCTTGAATTTCAATACGCTTTAAGCCCATGAAACCAAACATTTTCGTTACACGGAAGTTTTTCACAGTTCCATCAAGTTTCATTAGTGAAACTTGTTGACCTACTGTCATTGTTCCGCGGAATACGCGACCAATTCCAATACGTCCAACATAGTCGTTGTAGTCAAGTAGTGCTACTTGGAATTGAAGTCCTTCGTCACTGTTGTCTACTGGTGCTGGGATTTTTTCAATGATTGCATCATAAATCACCTGCATGTTCTCTTCTTGATCTGCAGGGTCTGATGAAAGACTCGCAGTACCGTTCATGCCTGAAGCAAAAATTACAGGGAATTCTAATTGGTCATCATTTGCATCTAGTTCGATGAATAGTTCTAAAACTTCATCAACCACTTCTTCCGGACGAGCAAAGTCACGGTCAATTTTGTTTACTACAACGATTGGTTGCAGGTTTTGTTCTAGAGCTTTCTTCAATACGAAACGAGTTTGTGGCATACAGCCTTCGTATGCATCTACAATAAGAAGAACACCATCTACCATTTTCATGATACGTTCTACTTCTCCACCGAAATCGGCGTGTCCAGGTGTATCTAGAATATTGATTTTTGTATCTTTATACTGAATCGCGGTATTCTTAGCAAGAATCGTGATTCCGCGCTCTCTTTCAATGTCATTCGAGTCCATTGCACGTTCTTCTACATGTTCATTTGAACGGAACGTACCTGATTGTTTCAACAATTGGTCTACTAACGTTGTTTTTCCATGGTCAACGTGAGCAATAATAGCGATATTACGTAAATCTTGACGAGTATTAGTCATTTTTCCACTCCATATTCTTTTTTCGAGTCCATAACTGTGATATTATAGCACAGAAAGCATATAAAAAACACCTTTGAGTTTTTCCCTTAAGGAGGAAAAGTCCGATGAAATCGATTAAATGGGTATTCGTCCTATATTCAATCCTTGCTATTTTAGCGATGGCTTCTATTGGTATAGCTGTTTCATTCCGCAGTGTTCCTTTTGTCATTCTTGCAATTTTAGCACTTGCTGTAGTAATGGGCCTTGGTTTTAAAACTAAAAAAGAGTACCGAGAAAAAGGATTACTCGATTAAAAAAAGCTGCCGACTTTGGCAGCTTTTTCTATGAAATTAAATAATCTTTAACGAGTTCCTCGAATAATGCAGGATTAGCAATAATGAACGGCTGTTTTTTCAACAGATCAAATTCCCCGCCACCAAGCGTTCCACAAAGTGCTCCCACTTCGTTTGCAATGACCATTCCACCTGCTACGTCCCATGCTGAAAGACGCATCGAGAAGTACGCATCCAACCTTCCTGTGACGACATAGCTAATCTCAAGTGCAGCTGACCCATAAGATCTTGTACCACGAACACGTTTGATAAGCTTCGCGACTTGGTGATGGTCAATGTGACGGTTTGGTGCTACCCAAGAAGCATTGACGCCTAGTAAACTATCTTCAAATTCTACATTTTTTAACTGAGGCAAGAGAACTCCATTTTGATAAGCACCTTGGCCACGAATGGCTGAAATCAGTTCACCTGTCATCACCTGATAGATATAGCCGAGTTCGCCTACTCCGTCTTTATAGATACCAACCGTTATACAAAAATTGCGCTGTTGATTAATAAAATTTGTTGTTCCATCGATAGGATCTACAATCCAAACGTAGCCGTCCCAATCTGTAATGGTATCACCAAATCCTTCTTCACCAAGTAAACGGTGTTCAGGTAAAGCTTCACTCACTTCTTTCACAAAAAATTGTTCTGTCTCCATGTCAATATTGGTGACAAGATCTGAAGGAGAACTTTTTTCAGTGATTGTCATTTCTTTATGTAGTGATTGCTTGATGCGTTCTCCTGCTCGAATGATGATGTCTTGAGCAAGTGCATCTAGCTGGGATAAATTCATTTGTTCTCCACCTCCTGTACGTGGTTTTAGTGTAACAAAAAAAGCACCCTCTGGCATTAAAGTTGCAGTGGGTGCTTTACGTTATTAAGCTCTTCATTAGGTCGATAACTCCTTCAGTTCATTTGTGATTTCGAAAAGTCGGTGTTTTACGCCTTCTATCTCTTTTTTGTCTTGTCTCTCGATAGCATCATGCAAGGAAGCTAAGAAATAATCAAGATCTAGCTCTAGCATTTGCTTTCTCTGTTTGTCTATCTCATCTTTTCGAACAATGTGAATGACTTGGCGCATTGTAAGTCCCCCTTTCTGTCGAATACTTGTTACAAGATTTTTACCCGGATGTCATATAAACTAAACCTAGAGGAAAGGAGTTTTTTCATGAGTTATTGGACAAAAAAAGATTTCAACGTATTTAAAAAAGAAGGACTCGAGGCTAGAATGGAGGGACTTGACACACATATTCGACCGAAATTTCATGAGCTAGGGGCTCATTTTTCGGATGAACTTGCTGCAAAGCTTGGTCACGAAATGTTTCCACATGTTGCCAAGCATGCTCGCAGAACGGTCAATCCACCTAAAGATAGTTGGGTAGCCTTTGCACCTTATAAGCGCGGCTACAAAGCATTGCCACACTTTCAAATCGGATTATGGGAAAGTCACCTCTTTGTCATTCTCGCTGTGATTTATGAAGCGCCGACTAAATCGGCAATTGCGGATCGTCTCGGTAAAAAAACGTCTTTGATTACATCCTTGCCGAGCGACTTCTTGATTGCAGGTGATCATATGAAACCTGATGCAGAACCGATTACAAAATCCACGACGAGTCACTATTTGACACGTCTTCGTACAATAAAAAAAGGCGAGCTCGTCATCGGACGTCACCTAAACGTCGATGAAACAGCTGCCCTGTCGAAAAAAGAGTTTTATCAGTTTGTCGATGAAACATTTGAGGAGTTACTTCCACTCTATCGTGAAATGACTTCACTGAACTAAACGGCTTGTGCCGTTTAGTTCTTTTTCATGATTTTAATTTTTTCTTGCCCTTCTTTTGCAGCTTTCACCACTGGGTATGCAGCATACCCACTCACTCCCTCAAACTCTCGGAATGAAGTTTTTTCTTCAGCGATTGAACGCACCACTTCTTTGAAGCGTTTATAGTGTGTCATCACAGTATCACGCGTTGTCCCTTTTTCGTAAGCTGCCTCGACGACTTGATAAAACTCGATCACAGCAACGATTTCTTCTGTCGTCCAGTCGAATTCCAGCGGATAGCTATACTCATTTGCCATCAGTTACACCATCTTTCTTTTACATCATTGATTTGTTTCGAAATACGCTCAAAAAGTTCTTCGACGGATGGCACATCATCAATTAAGCCAACCGCTTGTCCCGCCCAGCCAAAGCCTTCATGCGCATGTCCTTCGTATATAAACTTTTTATTTGCTTCCCCACTAATATAGTTTTTAAGAGCTTCATATTCTGGCGTCTCACTCTCAATAGCAAGGATGCGCTCTGTCCATTCAGATTTCAAGGCACGTGCCGGCGCACCGATACTACGCTTTATGACGACCGTGTCTTGCTCACCCGCTGTGAGAATCGCTTGTTTATAAGTTTCTGATGCATGCACACATTCTTTTGTTGCAATAAAGCGTGTTCCCATCTCCACACCTTCTGCACCAAGTGCCAAGGCTGACATAATTCCATATCCATCCGCGATTCCGCCTGAAGCGATTACAGGTATATGAACCGAATCTGTCACTTTACGAATTAGTATTTGAGTAGAAACGTCATCGCGTCCAAGATGCCCTCCCCCTTCTTGCCCAACGACCATTACGGCATCTGCACCTAATTCTTGCGCTTTCACTGCTTGCCGAACAGCCGCTACTAGAACGAGCTTCTTAACAGGGACATCTCGTAACATGTCAAATAGTGGCGCAGGATTTCCTCCTGTCATGGTCACTACAGGAACCTCTTCATCAATTGCTACTTGTAGCATATGCTCAAACGGACGTCCGTGCTGCCCGATTGCGTAGTTTACGCCAAATGGTTTGTCCGTCAACTCACGAACGCGCTTAATCTCTGCTCGTAACTCTTCCGGCCCCGGCAAGCTCATGGCCGTGATTTGTCCGAGTCCACCAGCATTTGAAACGGCAGCACATAAATCGGAATAGGCAAGGTAGGCAAGCCCCCCTTGAATGATTGGAAATTCAATCCCTAATAATTCTGTAACACGTGTTTTCATCTCTATCCCTCCCTCTTTCAGTCTATCAATTTTTTACTTTCTTTAGTAGCATGGAAATGCTATACTTCACTTGTTTTCTATTTCAACAATAAAGGTGGTTAGCACGTTGTCACAATTAGAAACTCCCCTGTTCGATGCTCTTCTCAAGCACCGTAACAGGCATCCGATTCAGTTCCACATTCCTGGTCATAAAAAAGGACAAGGAATTGACCCGGCATTTCGAGAGTTCGTTGGCGATAATGTATTGTCGATCGATTTGATTAATATTGCCCCTCTGGATGATCTTCATTCTCCTAAAGGTGCCATTAAAGATGCCCAACATTTAGCCGCAGAAGCGTTTGGTGCTGACGCCACATTTTTCTCTGTTCAAGGGACAAGTGGTGCCATCATGACAATGATATTAACAATTTGTGGACCGGGAGATAAGTTATTAGTTCCTCGTAATGTTCACAAATCCATTATGTCTGCAATTGTATTTGCAGGCGCAATTCCAGTCTTTATTCATCCAGAAGTCGATACGGAACTGGGAATCTCTCACGGGATTTCTGCAGAATCTGTAGAACGCGCTCTAGATGCACACCCTGATGCTAGTGGCTTACTCGTCATTAACCCGACATATTTTGGATTTGCAGCGGATTTAAAGCGCATTGTCGATCTGGCTCATTCTCGTGATATTCCGGTCGTTGTTGATGAAGCACACGGCGTTCACATTCACTTCCACAATAAACTCCCGATTTCTGCAATGGAAGCTGGAGCCGACATGGCTGCGACATCTGTTCATAAATTAGGTGGTTCGATGACCCAAACATCTGTGTTGAACGTTCGTGAAGGACTTGTGTCATCAAAACGTGTTCAATCGATATTATCGATGTTAACAACAACATCTACTTCCTATCCACTGCTGGCGTCTTTAGATACGGCAAGACGTCAACTTGCGATTCATGGATATGATTTGATTGATCAAGCGATTAAGATTTCTAAAGATGCACGAAAACGTATTAATTCTATCCCTCACTTGTACTGTGCAGGAGTCGAGAAGTTACGCACATCAGCAACTTATGATATGGACCCTACTAAAATCTTGATCAGTGTAAAAGATTTGGGTATCACGGGCTACGATGCAGAAAAATGGCTGCGTGAAAAAGCGAACATCGAAGTTGAGCTTTCCGACTTGTATAACATTTTGTGTTTGATCACACTTGGTGACTCACGCAAAGAGGTCAATTTGTTGATCAATGCTTTGATACGTATGTCTGCTGCATTTGAGTCAGACGCTGAAATTAAAGAAACAGAAGTAACTTTGCCAGAAATTCCGGCTCTTGCGATGTCTCCGCGTGATGCATTTTATGCAAAAACAGAAACAATGAAGTTATCAGAAGCGGCAGGACGCATTTCTGCAGAGTTTGTAATGGTGTACCCACCAGGTATTCCAATATTCATTCCAGGGGAAATCATTACGCAAGATAATATCGACTATATCGCAATGAATATTGAAGCAGGTTTACCGGTTCAAGGGCCGGAAGACGATACGCTTGAGATGATTCATGTGATTAAAGAGACGAAAGCGATTTTTTAGATTTAGATGTGGAAAACGCCGCTTTAGAAACTCCGAGGAAATCCGGCTTGCCCGTGAAGGCGCTCTCCAGCCTTTGCGGGTGAGGCGGATTCCAGAGCGTGTTTCTGGCGTTCGGAACTCGATTCCAGTTAGATGTGGAGCCGACTGTTCAGAAATTGTACAAAGTAAAACGTTGAGTTCCACTGCGGGGCTGCTTTCCGTTGGCGCTGCGTGAGCTTCCTCGTCGCAGGCTCCTGCGGGATCTCACGGCAGACTGTAATCCCACTGGAGTCAGCCCCTCCATTCCACTCAACTTTAGATTTAGAAGCGAAGAACGCCGGCATACACCGATTTTGGTGTATGCTCGTTTTTTGTTTGTGGACTGAGCGGTCGTTCTTCTACCGAAACCATACTTTCTTCTACCGAAACTGAGATTTATTCTACCCAAATCCACATTTCTTCTACCGAAGTCATATTATGGAAACTAATTGTTAGACGTGGAGAACGCCGCCACGAAAAAAAACCAGCATTCCTCACTCAATTTGAGAAATTCTGGTTATAATTTTATTCCACACCTTGAATTTCATCCGGGTCTACAAACCCGTAACCCTTCTCCTGAAGGCCCGTTACGATCTGCTCTAGCGCCCCTGCCGTCCATTCCCGATCATGCATCAATAAGTTTGCACCGTTCGTTAAGTACGGTGTATTGACCATAATATCTGCAAGTGCGGAAGCTTCCATATAGTCTTTCTCCCAATCATATCCGTACGTCCAATTCATCAATAACATGCCTTCTTGCTTCACTAGCTCACGGCTAAAGTCTGTATTAACCCCAAAAGGTGCTCGGAAGAATTGTGGTTTCTCTCCCAACACGTCTTCGATGGTGTCATTTAATGCAAGAATTTCTTGTTGTTGCTGTTCTTCCGAGCTGTTTTTCAAATTTGGATGAGTTTGTGTATGGTTGCCGATAGCAAATCCAAGTTCATGAATTTTCTTTAACTTTTCTTTTTCTTCATCCGTATCTAAAAAGTGGCCATTTACAAAAAAGATGGCAGGTACTTCAAGTTGGGCAAGGGTTTCTGCCATTTCAAGACTATATGTATCCGGTGCGTCATCAATTGTAAGAAGTACTACTTTTTCTTCCGCTTGCTCAATAGGTACCAACTTCCAGTTTGCTTCATTCAATTTGTACAACGGTTCAGCAGCAACGGGCTCGACCACGTCTTCTTCGCCCCCTACTTCTTCAACTTCCTCCACCTCTTCAGGTCCCTCTTGCTTGACTTCCTGAGCGGGCTCTTGAAATTTAGGTTCTGCCGTCTGTTCATCACTACAAGCTGCAAGTAATAATCCAAGTGCAGCAACGCCGATCAGCTGTTTTTTCATAGATGACACACCCTTTCTGTAGCCAGTATACCAAAAAACCCTACCTTTTCAGGTAGGGTTTAGGAAATTATTTGCTTAAGATGTGGATAGGGTGACCCATTACAACTTCAGCAGCTTCCATTGAAATCTCACCAAGCGTTGGGTGAGCATGGATTGTCATAGCGATGTCTTCCACCGTCATGCCTGCTTCAATTGCTAGACCAAGTTCAGCGATCATGTCTGATGCACCTTGACCTACAATTTGAGCACCAAGTAGTAATCCGTCTTCTTTACGTGAAACAAGTTTCACGAAGCCATCTGTTGCATCAAGAGCAAGTGCACGACCGTTTGCGCCGAATGGGAATTTCCCAGCGTTCACTTCGTACCCTTCCGCTTTTGCTTGTTCTTCAGAAAGACCAACTGTTGCCAATTCTGGATCTGTGAAACATACAGCTGGGATTGCAAGGTAATCCACAACTGATTTTTCTCCAGCGATTGCTTCAGCAGCCACTTTACCCTCGTAAGAAGCTTTGTGTGCAAGTTGAGGACCTGCCACGATATCACCGATTGCATAGATATTGTCTACACTTGTACGGCACTGCTCATCTACTTCGATCAAACCACGCTCACCGAATTTGATGCCGATTTCTTCAAGACCGATTTCATCCGTGTTTGGACGACGACCAACAGTTACTAAAGCATAGTCAGCTTCGATTGTTTTTTCTTCTCCGCCAACTTCATAGGTAACTTTTACGCCAGTATCTGTCTCTTCAACACCTTTAGCAGATGCCTTTACCGCTACTTCGACTCCTTTTTTCTTAAGAGCTTTTTTCACGATTTGTGTCATTTGTTTTTCAAAACCAGCTAAGATGTCGTTTCCACCCTCGATGATTGTTACTTCAGAACCTAGGTTTGCATAAGCAGTTCCTAATTCTGTCCCAATGTATCCACCACCGATTACTACTAACTTACCAGGTACCTCATCAAGTGCTAATGCACCTGTTGAGTTAATCACACGTTTTGAATATTTGAAAGTCGGAATTTCAACTGGACGTGAGCCTGTTGCAATGATTGCATGTTTGAATTTGTAAGTTTGCGCGCTGTCTTCTTTCATGATGCGCACAGTGTTTGCATCGACAAAGTAAGCTTCACCGTCTACAACTTCAACACCATTGCCTTTTAAAAGACCAGAAACACCGTTTGTTAATTTCTTAACTACGCTGTTTTTGAACTCTTGTGCTTTAGAGAAATCAATTTTCACTTCAGAAGCAGTGATACCCATGTTATCTGAGTGTTTCGCTTGTTCAAAACGGTGACCTACAGAGATCAACGCCTTTGAAGGAATACAACCAACATTTAGACATACGCCACCGATGTGCTCTTTTTCAACAACTGTTACTTTTTGTCCTGTTTGTGCTGCACGAATGGCTGCAACATAACCACCAGGGCCTGATCCAACGACCAGTGTATCTACTTCGATTGGGAAATCTCCTACTACCATAGTTTTTACGCCTCCATTAATAGATGTTCTGGGTTACCCAGTAATCGTTTGATGTGATTCAGCGCATGTTGGGCAGTTGCACCATCCACCATACGGTGATCAAAGCTCAATGATAATGCTAACACAGGTGCAGCTACAATTTCACCATTTTTAATGACAGGCTTCTCAGAAATTCGACCAATTCCTAAAATTGCTACCTCAGGATGGTTGATAACTGGTGTAAACCATTGGCCTCCAGCTGATCCGATATTTGTAATCGAGCATGAAGCACCTTTCATTTCTTGTGGGCTTAATTTGCCCTCACGTGCTTTCGTCGCAAGTGTGTTGATTTCGTCTGAAATCGCAAACATCGATTTACGGTCTGCATTTTTAATAACTGGAACCAGTAGACCCTTTTCAGTATCTGCTGCGATTCCAATATTGTAATAGTGTTTGTGTACAATTTCTTGTGCATCATCATCGTAAGAAACGTTCAACGCTGGGAATTCACGAAGCGTGCTTACCAATGCTTTTACGACATATGGTAGGTACGTCAACTTGATTTCTTTTTCAGCAGCGATTTCTTTAAACTTCTTGCGGTGTGCAACTAGTTCTGTCACATCTACTTCATCCATAAGCGTAACGTGAGGAGCGGTATGCTTCGAGTGAACCATTGCTTTCGCGATAGCTTTACGGATTCCAGAGATTTTCTCACGCGTTTCTGGGAATTCACCTTCTGAAACTTGTGGAGCAGATTTTTTAGGTGCTTCTTCTTTAGCAGTTTCAGTCGCAGCTTCCGTCTCTGCAGCTGGTTCTGAAGCTTCAGCTTTAGGTGATTGATCCCCATTCATGAAGCCTTCAATATCTTCTTTCATGATTCGACCATTTTTCCCACTGCCTGAAACTTCACTAATTTCCACACCGTTATCACGAGCGAATTTGCGTACAGAAGGCATTGCAATGATGCGCTCAGAACCTTTTGGTTTCTCTTTTTGCTCAGCAGGTTCTGGCTGCTCTTTCGTTTCTTGTTTTTCAGTTTCTTTCGATTCAGCTGCAGGCGCTTTGTCTACGTCTTGTCCTGCTTCTGCAGTTGCTTGCACCTGTTCTTCAGTTTTAGAAGGTGCGTCCTCTTTATCGTCGCCTTTAAACTTCAAGTCTTCATAACCAGGAGCGTCAATTCGAACAAGTACGTCACCTACAACGGCAACCGTCCCTTCTTCAACCAACACTTCTTCGACTTTTCCTTTAACAGGTGAAGGAATTTCAACGACAGCTTTGTCGTTTTGTACTTCACATAGAATATCGTCTTCGTTGATTTCGTCGCCAGCTTTTACGAACCATTTAACGATTTCTCCCTCATGGATACCTTCTCCAATATCTGGTAAGCGGAATTCAAATGCCACTACGCGTCATCCTTTCTTAATTAAAATTCAAGTACTTTCTTAGCCGTTGCTACTACGTCTTTATAGTTTGGTAACCAAACAGTCTCAGCTTGAGAGAATGGATACACTGTATCTGGAGCAGTTACGCGGAGCACAGGTGCGTCTAGGCTTAAAATCGCACGTTCTGTGATCTCAGCTACAACATTTGCAGCAATCCCTGCTTGTTTTTGTGCTTCTTGAACAACCATAGCGCGATTTGTTTTTTCAACAGAAGCGATAATCGTTTCGATATCTAATGGTTGCACTGTTCGTAAGTCAATGACCTCAGCAGACTTGCCATCTTTTTCTAACTCGTCAGCTGCTTTTAAGGCTTCATGGACCATTGCACCATAAGCAATAATTGTAATATCAGTACCTTCGCGCTTTACATCTGCTTTTCCAAGTGGAATTGTGTACGATTCTTCCGGCACTTCTCCTCGGAATGAACGATACAATTTCATGTGCTCTAAGAAAATAACTGGATCGTTGTCGCGGATTGAAGAAATCAAAAGTCCTTTTGCATCATATGGCGTTGAAGGGATGACAACTTTTACACCTGGTGTTGACGTCATAAGCAACTCTAAGCTATCTGCGTGCATTTCAGGTGTGTGAACGCCTCCACCGAATGGAGAACGAATTGTTACAGGTGCATGGAAACTTCCACCTGTGCGGAAACGCATACGCGCAAGCTGTCCACTGATTGAATCCATCACTTCAAATACGAACCCGAAGAATTGAATTTCTGGAACTGGACGGAATCCTGTCATAGCTAGTCCGACTGCAAGTCCACCAATACCAGACTCTGCTAGTGGCGTGTCAAATACGCGATCTACACCGAATTCTTTTTGGAGTCCTTCAGTCGCACGGAATACCCCACCATTTACGCCAACGTCTTCTCCAAATACTAGAACGTTTTCGTCATCTTTTAATTCACAACGCAATGCGTCTGTGATTGCTTGAATCATGGTCATTTGTGCCATTGTTTAGTTCGACTCCTTTTCTGTGTAGTACGCTTTTTGCTCGTCTAAATTATATGGGTTTTCATCATACATAATATCGATCAAATCTGTAACTTTTTGTTTTGGAGCAGCATCTGCTTTCTTAACTGCTTCTTTAATTTCTTCTTTTGCACGTTCGATTACTTCGTTTTCTTTTTCTTCCGTCCAAAGACCTTTGTTTGTCAAGAATGTGCGGAAGCGGATAAGTGGATCACGTTTTTCCCACTCAGAATCCGTTTCAGATGTACGGTAACGAGTTGGGTCATCCCCAGCCATCGTATGTGGGCCATAACGGTAGCAAAGTGCCTCAATAAATGTTGGGCCTTCACCAGCAATCGCGCGCTCACGTGCTTGTTTTGTTACAGCATAGACAGCTAATGCATCCATACCATCCACTAAAATAGAAGGAAGACCAGCAGCTACACCTTTTTGAGCAATTGTCTTCGCAGCTGTTTGTAGAGAGCGTGGTGTTGAAATTGCAAATTGGTTGTTTTGCACAAAGAAGATTGCTGGCACTTTGTATGCTCCAGCAAAGTTTAGGCCTTCGTAGAAATCACCTTGAGAAGATCCACCATCACCTGTGTAAGTTACAGCGACAGCCTTTTGACCTTTCTTCTGGAAGCCCATTGCCACACCCGCAGCTTGGATGTATTGTGCACCAATAATAATTTGTGGTGGGAATACATTTACGCCTTCAGGAATTTGGTTCCCCATGAAGTGACCACGGCTGAATAAAAATGCTTGGTAAAGTGGTAGACCGTGCCATACGATTTGAGGTACGTCACGATATCCAGGTAAAATAAAATCTTCTTTTTCTAGAGCAAATTGAGATGCAAGTTGAGATGCTTCTTGTCCAGCAGTAGGTGCGTAGAAGCCAAGACGCCCTTGACGGTTCAAAGAAATCGAGCGTTGGTCTAATATACGTGTGTAGACCATACGAGACATCAACTCGACCAATTGTTCGTCTGATAAGTCAGGCATTAAATCTTCATTGACTACATTTCCTTCTTCGTCTAAAACTTGTACCATTTCGAATTTCTCTTCGATCTCATGAAGTACGTTTACTGGATCGAAATGATTGTTTTTGCTTTCCGCCATAAAACAACTCTCCTTTTAGTCTGTATTAAAATAAAATCACTTCCGAGTAATACACGTCAGTATCAATCCCTAGTATAGCCCACCTAAATAGCGTGGTCAATCGTTTGAACCGATACAAAAAAGTTCGAAAAAATTAAATAATAGTTGTCTGTATCAGTCACAAATTCAATCTGTATTATATCAGATTGAGACTGTGAAGTTATTTATATAACACAAAAGCAGCCCCAAAAAAGAGCTGCTTTTCATTTCTATCTATTCTTATTCCTCATTTTGCAATGATTCAAACACTTCATCTGTAGTTTGGTTAAATTGTTCTGTCTGTTCATTCATTGCAGTGACGTGTGTTTGCACCACTTCATTTTGTGCATTCACCTGCTGCACAAGATCGCGAATTTGATCAATCGCTACATCTTCTCTAGCCATTTCCGTATACAAATTCTCTTGTAAAGCAAGTAACTTCTCATATTCAGCATATAATTGTTCGTATGTAGCATATCGTGCATCATAAGCTTCGTCAATTTGAGTCACATAGGATTGATTCTCTTCCGGGATATCTAATGTGCTGAAATCACTTGCTTCTAAAGCTGCATCAATAGATTGCTTCTCAGTCGATAAAAGGTCTCTTCTTTCTGCAACAAGTGCAGAGAGTTCTTCAAGCTTTTCTGTAAGTTCATCTGTTTGTTCTTGTTCAAGTGCCAATACTTCTTCAAAAAGTGCGTATTCTTTTTGCTCAGCTTCATTTAAAGGGTCTTGTACAGAGCGATACTCTTCCTCTGCCGTATGCATTTGTTGTAGTACTTCTGAAAGTTGTTGCTCTGTTGAATCCCCGAATGTACACCCAGCTAATAACAAAGCACTAACTGATACTAACCCTACCCATTTTTTCATTTTACGACCTCCATTACTTCCATCACTATACCGATTTACCCAATTATTTTCAATAAGAACATTGACTTAGAATTTGGTATACTCTAGGTTAGAAAGGATTGATTTCTATGATTACTATGAACGAAATTATAAGAGATGGCCACCCCACTCTACGACAAAAAGCTAAAGAGGTTCCATTTCCACTTTCAAACGAGCATAAACGATTGGCAGACGACCTCTTAAATTACGTGATCATGAGCCAAGACAGCGAGTTGTCTGAAAAATATGGGTTGCGACCGGGAATCGGACTTGCCGCACCACAGGTGAATCGTCCAGTAAGAATGTTTGCTCTTCACATACAGGAAAATGACGAATTACTTAGCGAAGTGTTTATTAATCCTAAAATTAAAAGTCATTCCATCGAGAAGACCTATATTACATCAGGAGAAGGTTGTCTATCTGTCGATGAGGAAATCGAAGGGTATGTTCCTCGTTATGCACGCATCACAGTGACAGGTACTGATCGTGAAGGCAATGTGATGACACTCAGACTAAAAGGATTAAAAGCAATCGCTTTCCAACATGAACTGGATCATTTAAACGGCATTATGTTTTATGATCATATTAATAAGGAAAATCCCTATGAGCAGGTGCCCAATTCTGTACCGTATGAGAGAAAACCAAAAGAAATAGATAATTACGAGTGAATTATTTGACTTTTCCGAATAAATACTTTACTATGTTGTACTTTTCGCTTATAATGAATAAGTAAGGAGTGAGTACAATGTTGAAACGTTTACGACGGAAAATGCTCAAACGTCTCGGCGAAATTCTCGGTAAAAAAACAGTTGCCTAACCTTTACCCCTCTAGAATTTTTTTAGAGGGGTTTTCTTTATTTTCAAAGTTGCACATGCTAAGATAAAGAGAATTGTAATGAATCTGAACGTAAAAGAGGAGAATAAACATGATTTTCAAAGTAATGTACCAAGAAAACGCAACACAAGTTCCAGTCCGCGAAAACACAAAATGTCTATACGTAGAGGCAGAATCAGAACGAGAAGTGCGTGCTAAGCTTAGCGAACGTCCAATTATGATCGAGTTCGTACAACTACTTGAAGGTGCGCATTTGGCGTACGAGCAAGCTAGTGAGAACTACAAGGTTGAAGAATAATATATGAAATTTGTACGAAATGATCAAACAGCTGTTTTCGCTCTAGGCGGACTAGGGGAAATCGGAAAAAATACGTATGCTGTTCAATTTCAAGATGAAATTATCGTAATCGATGCAGGTATCAAGTTCCCAGAAGACGATTTATTGGGAATTGATTATGTCATTCCTGATTACACATATCTTGTGCGTAACCAAGATAAAATCAAAGGACTCTTTATCACCCATGGTCATGAAGATCATATCGGTGGTATTCCCTATTTGTTAAAGCAAGTGAACATGCCAGTTTATGGCGGTAAACTTGCATTAGGCCTTCTTCGCAATAAATTAGAAGAGCATGGTATCTTACGCCAAACAAAAATGACGGAAATCTCGGAAGAAGATGTTATTAAATTCCGAAAGACTTCTGTATCGTTTTATTTAACTACACACAGTATCCCAGATGCTTATGGTTTAGTTGTAAAAACTCCTTCTGGAAATATTGTACATACGGGTGATTTCAAATTTGACTTCACACCAGTAGGAGAACCTGCCAATTTAACAAAGATGGCTGAAATTGGGAAAGAAGGCGTTCTATGCTTACTTTCTGATTCAACAAATGCTGAGGTTCCAAACTTTACAATGTCTGAACGTAAAGTTGGAGAAAGTATGGACAGTATTTTCCGTAAAGTGGATACACGCATCATCTTTGCTACTTTTGCTTCTAATATCCATAGACTTCAACAAGTAACAGATGCAGCAGTTCGCTACGGTAGAAAAATTGCAGTATTTGGTCGGAGTATGGACAACGCAATCACTATTGGTCGTGAACTCGGCTATATCACAGCCCCAAAAGAAACATTTGTTGATACGAACACACTGAATCGCTTACCAGCGAATGAAGTGCTAATCCTCTGTACTGGTTCTCAAGGGGAACCAATGGCTGCCTTATCTCGGATTGCAAACGGTACACACCGCCAGATCCAGATTCAACCAGGAGATACAGTCATCTTCTCGTCTTCCCCTATTCCTGGTAACCGAGGAAGCGTCAATCGTACCATTAACTTGTTGTACCGTGCTGGTGCTGAAGTAATTCATGGTTCATTGAACAATATCCACACGTCTGGTCACGGTTCACAAGAAGAACAAAAACTAATGCTTCGTTTAATGAAACCAAAATTCTTTATGCCGATTCACGGGGAATACCGTATGTTGAAACTTCACAGTGAATTAGCTGTGGACTGTGACATTCCAGAAGAAAATACATTCATTATGGAAAATGGAGATGTACTCGCTTTAACAGCAGAGGAAGCTTCTGTTGCAGGACGAGTTCCTTCAGGGGATGTGTATATCGATGGAAGTGGCATCGGAGACATTGGAAACATTGTCCTTCGTGACCGTCGCGTCCTTTCTGAAGAAGGATTGGTCATCGTTGTTGTGACTGCAGATATGAAGAAAAAACGCATTGTTTCAGGGCCTGATTTGATTTCTCGAGGATTCGTCTATATGCGGGAGTCAGGCATGATGATCAATGAGGCGCAACAGATGCTCAATCGCCATCTTCGTGGCCTTGCTAAAGAAAATCCTGAAGGTTGGGATGATTTGAAGTCTGAAATCAGCAATGTTCTCGGACCACATCTGTATGATAAAACGAAACGTAAACCAATGATTCTTCCAGTTATTATGGAAATTTAATAAAAACAGTGATTTGTCCATTTGCGACAAATCACTGTTTTTTTAGTTAAATACTTTCTTTTCAAATCGATTGATATCCACATCAGCACCAATAATTATTAGAATATCATTTACCTGTAAAAATTCATCCGCTTGTGGGGAAACAATAATAGAGTCCCCTCTTTTGATGGCGACAATGTTAATACCATATTTTGCACGGATATCTAAATCAATCAACGTGTTACCAGCAAGTTTAGAGTTCACTATAAGCTCCATAATAGAGTGTTCATCAGATAGCTCTAAATAATCTAGCACATTATTCGATAAAATGTTGTTGGCAATTCGAATTCCCATATCACGCTCGGGATGCACTACATTATCTGCACCTATCTTAACGAGAACTTTTTCATGATAATCATTTTGTGCCTTCACTGTGATCTTTTTTACACCTAACTCTTTTAACATCAACGTAGTTAAAATACTTGATTGGATATTTTCTCCAATCGCCACGATCACATGATCAAAGTTGCGAATCCCTAAAGACTTCAACACTGCCTCATCTGTCGTGTCGGCTACTACAGCTTGTGTAGCTATCGGTGCAAACTCATCCACACGCTCACTTTCGATATCAATGGCCATTACATCGGCACCTTGTTCGATTAATTCTTTGACTATACTCCCACCAAAACGACCTAGTCCAATGACTACAAATTCTTTTTTCATTATGCTCCCCACTTCCTCAATCGAGCTAAATACATCATACATCAAAAACTTTCGTTATCGAAAGAAATTTATGATAAAATGAACCTTAATCTTTGTCAATATGGAGGTAACGCCGTGTCAAACACACCCATCATTCGTTTCGAAAATGTTAGTAAATCGTACGGAACGAACGAACCTGTTTTACATACAATTAATTTTGAGTTAGAACGTGGAAAGTTCTACACATTATTAGGTCCATCTGGTTGCGGTAAGACAACTATCCTACGTCTGATTGCTGGCTTTATTCAGCCCTCGTCTGGAGATATCTATTTAAATGAAAAGAAAATCAATGACGTTCCAGCAAACAATCGTCAGGTCAACACTGTTTTTCAAGATTATGCGCTCTTCCCTCACTTGAATGTATACGAAAATATTGCATTTGGTCTTCGAATCAAAAAACTAAAAGCAGCAGAAATCGATACAAAAGTTAAAGAAGCTTTAAAGTTCGTCAATCTCGAGGGCTACGAAAAACGCGAAATCAGTGAGATGTCAGGTGGACAGCGTCAACGTGTTGCTATCGCGCGTGCGATTGTTAACGATCCAGAAATCATCTTACTTGATGAACCATTATCCGCACTTGACTTGAAATTACGCACAGAGATGCAATATGAGCTACGTGAATTGCAACAACGTCTAGGCAAAACATTTATTTTTGTCACACATGATCAAGAAGAAGCACTTGCCATGTCCGATGAGATTTTCGTAATGAGTCAAGGTCAAATCATTCAAAGTGGGACTCCTCTCGACATCTATGACGAACCAATCAACCGATTTGTTGCCGATTTTATTGGAGAATCAAATATAGTCGAAGGTATTATGATTGCCGATTATCGTGTTCAAATTGGAACGAAAGAGTTCGAGTGCGTCGATAAAGGCTTGACTCCTGGTGAGAAAGTTGATGTTGTCATTCGTCCTGAAGATTTGGAAATCAAAGCTGTCGATCAAGGAAAGATGAATGTTCGTGTGGATACACAACTGTTCCGCGGTGTTCACTATGAGCTCTCGACTTATGATCAAGATGGAAACGAGTGGCTCGTACACTCCACTCGAAAAGCAGAGGTCGGCTCGACAATTGGACTCGACTTTGATCCAGAAGCAATCCACATTATGCGTTTGAATGAATCTGAAGAAGACTTTGATCGACGCCTTGAATCCTATGAGGTAGCTGCCAATGGAAACTAAGTCACGCACATTTTTGATGGTCCCCTACTATTTATGGATGGTCTTATTTGTAGTAGCACCAATTGTTTTAGTCGGCTATTACTCTTTCTTTGATATCCAAGGGAACTTCACATTAGAGAATTATCTAAACTTCTTTACAGGCACTTATCTATCACTGACTTTGAGCTCATTTTGGTACGCTTTTTTAATCACGATTTTCACGCTTCTGATTGCTTACCCTACTGCATACTGGATTACGAAAACAAAACAAAAGCAATTATGGCTCTTATTAATTATCATTCCTTCTTGGATCAATTTATTATTGAAGACCTATGCATTCATTGGGATTTTCGGAATGAACGGTTCTATCAACAATTTCTTATCATTTTTAGGATTGGAGCGTCAACAAATCCTATATACCGATTTTAGTTTCATCATTGTATCGGTCTATATTTTCATTCCTTTTATGATTCTACCAATATTTAATGCGCTCGATAAATTGAATCCAGCTCTGTTAGATGCATCCCGTGATTTAGGTGCTAGTCAATGGGTTACATTCCGCAAAGTCATTTGGCCACTTGCGCTTGGTGGAGTAAAAGCAGGAATTCAAGCGACATTCATTCCTGCCCTCTCACTGTTTATGATTACGCGGCTTATTGCTGGAAACAAAGTAATCACGCTCGGTACCGCAATTGAACAACAATTCCTAGTAACTCAAAACTGGGGAATGGGTTCAACGATTGCCGTCTTCTTAATTGTCTTTATGGTCATTATTATGGTTCTTACCGGTGACCGTGAGAAAGGAGTGAATCAGCGTGGGAACTACTAGTAAGCTCGCAAAAGTCTATTTAGCACTGGTGTTTGTGATTTTATATGCACCTATTTTCTATTTAATATTCTATTCGTTTAATAGTGCTGGAAACATGTCGAATTTTGAAGGATTTACTTGGGAACACTATGCTGCTGTTTTCCAAGATACGCGTTTACTAAGCATTGTCGTCAATACAATTATTGTCGCTTTGTTATCCGCACTGATATCTACTGCAATTGGGGTAGTTGGCGCAGTTGGAATCGTTTATATCACGAATAAACGCCTTCGCCAGTCGCTTTTATCACTTAATAATGTATTAATTGTTAGCCCAGATGTTATTATTGGTGCTTCTTTCTTGATTCTTTTCACGATGATTGGCGTTCGTTTAGGATTCGCATCGGTTTTAATTTCTCATATTGCATTTAGTGTACCGATTGTCGTAATTATGGTGTTGCCTAAGCTACAAGAAATGAGTTCTACTCTTGTCGATGCTGCACGTGATTTAGGTGCTACTCGTCGTGATGTCTTCACACGGGTCATCATTCCGTACATTCGTCCAGGTATTTTCGCAGGCTTTTTCTTAGCCCTCACCTATTCACTAGACGATTTTGCTGTGACATTCTTTGTTACTGGAAATGGGTTTGCTACACTTTCTGTAGAAATTTATTCTATGGCTCGCGCGGGAATTACTTTAACGATTAATGCATTATCTGGACTATTGTTTATCGTGACGCTCATTCTTGTCCTTGGCTATTACTTTGTTGTGAATCGGGCAAAAACGCCATTCCAAACGGGGGTGCCAAAATGAAATCATTACTCCAAATAACAGGAGTCTTACTAGTAGCCGTAGCTGTCCTGATTTATATCAACAGTCAGTTAACGGATACATCTAGTCGAGCAAGTAGTGATACCATTACTGTTTTCAACTGGGGAGAATATATCGATCCGGAGCTGGTCACTCAATTTGAAGAAGAAACTGGAATTCGAGTGATTTATGAAACATTTGATTCAAACGAAGCTATGCTTACAAAAATTCAGCAAGGTGGCACACGTTACGACATTGCTGTACCTTCTGAATACATGATTGAAAAAATGAAAGAAGAAGACCTTCTCCTTCCGATTGATCAATCAAAGATTCCGAACCTCGAGAATATTGATCCTTACTTTTTAGATTTACCATTTGATCCTGGAAATCAGTACTCCATTCCATATTTCTGGGGAACAGTTGGGATTGCATTTAACCCGACACTATTAGATGGTCAAACATTTGAGAGTTGGAGTGATTTATGGTCACCAGAACTTGAACAACAAGTCATCTTAGTCGATGGTGCCCGAGAAGTGATGGGCATGGGGCTGAATACACTTGGCTACTCATTGAACTCAACAGACGAACAAGAGCTTCGACAAGCAACCGATCGACTGAAAGAACTCGGACCTAATGTAAAAGCAATCATCGGGGATGAAATCGTTGAAACGATGCGTCGTGGCGAAGCTGCAATTGCTCTTGTCTGGTCTGGTCAAGCAGCAGATATTATGTATGTGAACGAAGATATCGATTACAGCGTTCCACAAGAAGGGTCTAATTTATGGTTTGATAACATGATCATTCCGAAAACAGCTGGAAATGTGGAAGGCGCTCATGCATTCATTAATTTTATGCTAGATGCAGAAATAGCTGCGCAAAATGCAGACTATGTAGGGTATTCTACTCCAAACTTGCCTGCGCTTGATTTGATGGACCCAGAAGTAACAGGCGATACACGCTTCTACCCAACAGAGGACATGCGCGAAGAACTTGAGGTTTATCGTAATCTAGGCCCTGTCATGCTTGGAAAATACAATGAGTATTTCTTAGAATTTAAAATGAGTATGAATCGTAACTAATTCTCTGTCCCCTTCCTACACGAAGGGGGCTTTTTTTGAGTCACGAAATTTTCGCAATGCGATTTCCTATGCTATACTTTCGCTATATAGAATCACAGGAAAGCAGGAATATATATGAAGAAAAATCCATTTGTCATTTACCTCTTAATGTTTAATATGTTTATCATAATGGCAGGTATTGGATTGATTGTACCGATTATGCCACGCTATCTCGAAACGTTCGGAGCTGCTGGACAGGCGCTTGGACTGATTATTGCGGCGTTTGCATTTGCTCAATTTGTGTTTTCACCTATCGCTGGAGACCTCTCCGATAAATATGGACGAAAAAAATTAATCGTCATCGGTCTAGCTCTCTTTGGTTTCTCTCAATTATGGTTTGGGATTGCTACACATGAATGGATGCTTTATGCTGCACGTTTCATTAGTGGGATTGGTGGAGCCTTCCTGATTCCTCCTACAATGGCGTTTGTAGCAGATATCACAACATATGAAGAACGAGGAAAAGGTATGGGCTACATTGGTGCAGCGATGAGTTTAGGATTTATGATTGGACCAGGAATCGGTGGCCTATTCTCAGCAATAAGTCTAAACTTCCCGTTCTATGTTTCAGCGGGAACCGCGATTGTTGCCATGATAGTTTCATTATTCGTATTACCCGACATCCGTAATAAAGAAGTAGCGGCGCCAGACAAAAAACGCGAAAACATCGTACAACAAATGAGACGATCTTTTCATACTCCGTATTTCGTCATGTTGCTCATCATCTTCGTATTTTCATTTGGTATTGCGAATTTCCAAGCAACGTTTGCTCTTTACATGAATTACAAATTTGACTTCACGCCAGAACAAATCGCAATTGTTCTGACTGCTGGTGGATTTGTCGGTGTTGTCATTCAAATGTTCTTAATTGATCGTCTATTCAAGCGCTTTGGTGAAATGACAATTATTTTAAGTAGCCTGGCATTTGCTGCTGTAACACTCTATGGCATGTTATTTGTGAATCAATTCTTCAGTATTTTATTGGTCGCTACATTATTCTCAATTGCTGTAACTTTAATTCGACCAGCTGTTAACACGGTCGTTTCGAAACTTGCAGGAGCCGAGCAAGGATTTGCAGCGGGGATGAACAATGCTTATATGAGTCTTGGTAATATGGTAGGTCCAGCGTTAGCGGGAATTTTATTTGATTTTGATTACAATTTACCGTTCACTGTCGGTGCCATCGTCTTGTTAGGTACATTCTTTATGACGTATATTTGGATGAAGAAAAAAGATATCAATCTACAAGCAACACAAACAGAGCATGGTCCCCTTTAAAAGGTACCATGCTCTTTTTCATTGCTTGCCATCTCAACAAAACTTGCAACTTGAGGAAGTTCGAATGCGGCCTCATAGCCAATCAACCATGTGTCGCGCGTCAATTCAAATGCTGGATCTTCATGATTGAGTGGGATTTTATTGATTTGATCATAATCTGATAAGGTAATAGATGGCAAAATCGCATAGCCCAAACCATTTAGTGCCATTTGTTTACACGTTTCGATTTGGTCGACTACAATTTGTTGTTTGGGTGTCATAGAAAAGTTTTTTTGCCACCATTGCTGGATTTCTTGGTAATAGCTCGAATCACTTTTAAATTGGATAAATGGTTTATTGGATTTTTTTACTTCCTCCAGTGATGTCATGTCCTGGTCGACTAAATAAAGCGTATCTTTGAATAGATGAATCTTTTTCCCTTTCCATTCTGTTTGCCCACGTACAATTCCAATATGTGCTTCACCCTCAACAAGTGAACGAACAATTTCTGAACTCCACCCGGTGTGAAGAGAGATTTTGGCTTCTGGATACGTTTGAACATATTTTTTCAACACCGTTGGGAGCCAGTTTTGGCCCACAATTGACGCACATGCTATTTTTAGCGTTCCGTGCACTTTTGACGACAACAACTGAACTTGTTCCATCGCCAATTCTTTCTTTTGCAATACATCTTGACTAAATGCGACTACAATTTCTCCAGATGGTGTGAGCATTAACCCTTTTTGAGAACGAATGAAGAGTTGTGTTCCCCACTCTTTTTCGATATTTTGCAAACGAAGTGAAAGTGCTGGCTGTGTTAGAAACAGCTTTTCAGCGGCTCTGCGCATGTTCTGCTCTTTTGAAAGGATAGAAATGATTTCATAATCGGAATACACACACATTCCTCCTTAATTTGACATATAAAAAGACCCTCTGCAGGGTCTTTTGGCTATTCTAATGACAAATACAATTGTTTTTTTAGTTGTTTCATAACCACACGTCGCGTCATAATACCAAGGAAAGTATCTTCATCGTCAACAACACAAACATACGGATGATTAATCAACAAATCTAGTGCACGTTGAAATGTATCACGTTCATAGATTTTGACAAAATCCCGTGTCATGACATCGTCTACTTTTAATGTCTCTAGCCGCTCGTATTCAATCCGGTCTAGACCTAATATTTCATCTGTAATTTGTTGAACACTTATCATACCATGCATCCGATATCTCATATCAAGTACAGGTATAGATGAATAGCCAGTCTTGGTCAGAACAAGCAAAGCGTGCTCTGTATTATTGCCGATTTGGACATGTGCTACTTTATCAGATGGAATAATGAAGTCTTTGATCGGCAGCTTAAGAAAATCTCTAGAGCTAACTGATAGCATTTCGATCTACTCCTTTTTTCTGCTCTTTCATCATATCACAGAAAAAAATGGAATACGAAACATTCGTCAAAATGGATGGCTATTTAACCATTGCCCACCGTCTAATGTCACTATCTCCCCATTCATATACTCCGCTTTATCGGATAAAATAAAGTTCGCAAGCTCTGCAATTTCTTCAGGTTTTCCTAAACGACCTAGTGGAACAGATTTTAACGTGCGCTGGGCAGCTTCTTCTGACTCCCACAACTTGTCCGCTCCACCAGTCCGCTCAATGGGCCCAGGTGCAATTCCATTGACGCGTATGCCGTACTTTGTCCCCCATTCAACAGCCAGTGTACGTGTGAGTGACATGACTCCCGCTTTGGCTGCCGCGGAGTGAATAACACCTGCACCTGCTCCCCATGCGTATGTAGCTAACATATTTAAGATAGACCCTTTTTTATTGTTTTCAATCCAGTAATTTCCGACAGCATGCGAACAGTAGAAGGTTCCATTCAAAACGATATCAATAACAGCTTTCCACCCATTTGGACTTAATTTCTCAGCAGCTACCAAAAAGTTACCGGCCGCATTATTTACTAGCCCGTCGACACTCCCAAATCGCTCTACTGTGAACGCCACCATAGCTTTTGCATGCTCAGGATCCCGCACATCCATCTGGAAACTATCAATTTCTCCAATAGATGAGAATTCGTCTTTCACTCCATTTAAACGTTCTAAATCTCTGCCTGTAATAACTACATTGTGCCCTTCTTGAAGCAGTTTTTGCGCCATATATTTCCCCATACCCGATGAGCCACCAGTAATGATAAACGTTTTCCCCATATCTACCCCTCCAAATTGAATGAATATTCACTCATAATTCTACAGGAGAATGTAAAAGCTTGCCACTATTTTCTGGTATACTGAAAATAGGAGGTGGTTTTCACATGAAGTTATCCAAGGACCAACAAGTACAGATTGCCCAAGCACTCTATATTGTCAACCGACATGCTAAAACAGCCCAAGACAAAAAACCACTTTATCAACTAAAGCAAAACGTAGTGAATAAACTTTTACATCAAAAGTATGCAAAAAAGGAAGGCTTACATTTTTCCGAGAATCCTAAGAATAGCAAACAGCACTCTACAACATTAGTCTCATTTGCTAACTATTTATTTCATATACCATCCAGTGCAGATGATAAATTACTTCCTCATCTCGGTAAATTGGACTTTACTTACCAAAATCCAGATGTGAAGATGAGTCTCTTTCAAGCAAAACAAATACTTATAGAGTATGTAGGTGCCCCTTCGACCACTTCAAAACGTAGTCCTTCTGAAAAAAAATTGCCGTTGCCTTTCAAATTAACACCTTCTCCTTCAGAATATCGACGTACTCAAAAAAATCCATTCAAAAAATAAAACAGTTCCTTCTCTTTAGAGTTAATCAAAGAGAAGGGACTGTTTTTTTTACCACTGTGTTTTGTAGTATCGAATAATTGCTTGAGTGCCATCCTCTTCGAACCCTTGCTCAATCAGCTCGTCATAAATAGACTTAGCGCGCGCAAGTCCAGGCAGATCTATATTCATACGAGAGGCTTCATCTAAAGCGATGCCCATATCTTTGACAAAATGTTTGATGTAAAATCCTGGTGCATAATCTTCAGCTATCATTTTTGGACCTAAGTTTGTTAATGACCAAGAACCTGCTGCTCCTTGCGTAATCGATTCAAGTACTTTAGAAAGGTTAAGGCCTGCCTTCTTTCCGTATGAAAGGGACTCACAAACCGCAATCATAGTAGAAGCAATGGCGATTTGGTTACACATCTTTGTATGTTGTCCTGCGCCGGGCTCCCCATGATACACAATATTCTTGCCAAATAACTCGAAGACTGGCAATAGATCCATCACCGTCTTTTCATCTCCACCAATCATAATGGAGAGCACACCATCACGCGCTCCAATATCTCCGCCTGAAACAGGTGCATCTATTACTGTAAATCCTTTTTCTTCGCCGACTTTTGCCAACTCTTCAGCAAGTTGAGGTGTAGACGTTGTCAGATCTATAAAGGTAGTAGCTTTAGCGGATTCAAATAATCCATTTTTTTCTTTATAAACTTGTTCGACATCTTTCGGATACCCAACCATTGTAAATACAATTTCGGATTGGTTTGCAACTTCTACGGGCGTTGCATACCAGGCCGCGCCTAACTCGATAAGTTCATCTGCTTTTGATTTTGTTCGTGTATAAATATGTAGGGTATGTCCTGCCTTTAGTAAATGCTTGCAAATGCTTGCTCCCATTACACCCGTTCCAATAAACCCTATATTCATCATAAGTCCCCTTTCAACCAACGTATTTCTTTAAGTATACACTACAAAAAAAGAGAACCATTCAATTGCTTGAATGATTCTAAAAAGGGGGAAATGAGAATGTTGCTGTGTTCTTTACTAGTATTTCCACAGAGCGTATGTATTAAACCTATTTTTCAAGATTTTTTTTAAATTCTTTATAGTATTCATTAATGAGTTGATCTAATTCTTCACTTAGTCGAATAGTAGATTCATCAGTTAGACCTTTTTCAGATGCACATTGAATCATGTCCTGTCTGACTTTTTCCATTCGTGTCATTAACCCATTTGTCATTGTGCACCTCCCATCCACTTTTTAACAGTGTACACTATTTGGAAATCAGATTTCAATTAAGTTCTCTGCATTTCACTCCAAATAAATTTCACTTTACCTCCAGGATACGCTGTACCAATAAAATGTTTGAAATCTGGACGCTGAACTAACTGTTCACGTAGTTGTAAAAATTCATCTTTCGATAGGATTACTTCCTTCAATTCTCCTGATTTTAACTGCTCAAAACGTTTCATACTACACCTCTTGACTTATTTTTAGAGTTTTCCCTTTACGTAGCCTTCTGTTTAAGGCAAACTGTGAGTATAGAGAAGGGGGATTTTTAGTTGAAAATTGCTGAAGTTGGAAACATCATAGAATTTAAAGATGGATTACAAGGAATCGTTGAAAAAGTGAATGAAAATTCTGTTATTGTTGACTTAACGTTCATGGAGAACTTTGATGAACTTGAAATGGAAGAAAAAACAGTCATAAACCATAAACGTTACAAAATCATTCACGGCTCCGAAGATCAATAAACCGCCTGACCATTATGGTTTTGCGGTTTTCTTTCTTCCTATACTTATGAAAGGAGAATACAGTTGCAATCACTACAATTTTATAAGGTTTTCATAATTCTTGCCATAGCCTATAGCTTATTTTATTTTACATTTCAAAATGCCTCAACATTTTGGTACTTTTATTCGTTTACCATTCTATTTTTGATGGGTGTTTCACTACTATACGCTAAAATTGAAGATGAAGTACAGACGCTTGAGTATCTTTTGTTAGGTGTTGGGTATGGAACACTTACTTATTTGTTTTTTGTAGCAAGCTATTGGCTACTAGATGTTTCTCCGTTCACATCCGTGAGTGAGATTCATCGATTTTTAGATCGCTATGGACCCACGAACATCTGGCATTTCATCTTACTATTTTTTATTATCGCTCCAGCAGAAGAATTCTTTTGGAGAGGATTCGTCCAACAGTATTTAAAGAAGTACCTTCCTACGTTTTATGCTGTGCTTGCAGCAGCCTTTTTATTTGCCGGAGCACTAGTAGTGGGAGGCTTTATTTATGGTGCTATAGCAGGACTAGTTGTAGGTATACTCTGGGGGTTCCTCTACGAATGGAAGAAAAGTATGCCTTTATTAATTGTAACGCATAGTACAGCCCTCGTTTTATTGTTTCTCATATTACCAATTCAATGAAACATTTAATTAAAAGGCTCGTCTACTAAAGTAAAGGAGTGATGAAAATGAAGGGAATTAAGGTTTTCGCCATTACACTCGCACTTATTCTATTATTAGCTGCATGTGGAACTTCTGAGGAAACATCTTCTACTGAAACAGAACAAGAAACAGAAGAAGCAACATCTGGCTCTGAGGAAACTTCAACGGATTCTGAAGAAGGATCTACTGAAGAAGAGGAAGCAACGGAAGATGAAGGTACGGAAGAAGTGACAATTGGTGAGCGAGTCAGTAGTGATAATCAACCATTCTCTATCGAAGTAATGGAAGGGTACACATTGACTGCTGAAGAGCCGAATCGTGATGTACTATTCTTTGATGAGAATGATTCCGTGTTTATGCGGATTGAAACATTTGCGAAAGAAGAAGCTGACCGAACAGCACTTGTTGACACACTAAAGCAAACTGTCCAAGCTTCCGATAGTACTGCCACTTTAATGGAGATTTCTACTCCTGCGAAGCTCCCAAATGTCGATATGCCTATTGGATATGAAATAGCGGTAGAAAATGGGAAGGTGACGGGTTATGTGTTTGAGACAGAAGCACATATGGTTCGTGTTATCATTTATGATGTAAGTGATGTTATGAAGACCGGTGATTATCTCGAAATGCTCTCAACACTTCAATCAAACTAAAAGAAAAGCACCCTCCGGTTTAAAACCGGTTGGGTGCATTTTATTCTGAAAGATTTTTTATGGAAAGTCCTAGCTTTCTCAATAATGTTGTTAATGTTTGCTTTTCTTCAGAGGTTAAAACATTTAGCAACTCAACAAGTTGAATCTCGTGTTTAGGGAATAGCTCTTCCATAAAGGCTCTTCCTTGTGGTGAAATTTCAGCGTATGTTACACGACGATCTTCCTCACTCGCAATTCGATTAATGAGTCCTCTACGCTCCAACTTATCCACTACATACGTAATCGATCCACTCGCTAACAATATCTTACTTCCAATTTTTTGTAATGCTTGTCTCCCCTTGTGATACAGCAGCTCCAACACTGCAAATTCTGTTGGATTCAGACCATTATCTTGAAAAAATTGATTTGTAGATTCATGAAGTACTTTGTGAGATCTAGAAAGTACAATAAATAACTTGAGAGCTTCTAAACGCTCATTTTCAGATACCATAATTTGTCCCACCCATCTCCATTTACGCTGAGTACAATTATAGAGGGTAAGGAATAAGATGTCAAAATCAGTTCTTTACTACACTAGGAAAATAGAAATAAAAACTTGCGCCTCCAGCTAAGTTGTTGGCTACTTCGATTCTCCCCTTCATTTCTTCCATTACGCGTGCAGCATGGGCAAGCCCCAAACCTGTACCACTCTTCTTAGTCGTGAAGAATGGATGGAAGTATTGCTGTAAGTTCTCTAAATCTATCCCAGTTCCCTGGGTCATGAATACTTATCTCTGCGTCTGAATGCGCATAGTATTATTTTCCTATATTGTCGACAGGGTCTGCCTGATAGAATAATAAGGATGAAAGGAAGATTCCATGAACATATTATTAACGACATTAAATGCAAAATATATTCATACAAACTTAGCCATTCGACACCTTAAGGCTTATTCTGAAGATGAGTTTTCGATTCAGTTAAAAGAATTTACTATCAAGGACCCTACACTCGCTATTGTAAGTGAGATTCATCAATACAAGCCTGATGTTCTCGGATTTAGTTGCTATATTTGGAATATCGAAGAAACGCTAAAAGTTGTGGCTATGTATAAGTTGATTTCTCCGCAGACTACAATCATATTGGGTGGTCCTGAAGTCTCCTATGACACAAATCATTGGCTAAAAAATCATCCTGAAGTAGATTACATTGTAGTTGGAGAAGGAGAAGAGACATTTAAACAATTTCTCCAGTATCAGTCGGGTACTCGCGAACTTGAAGAAGTTGCAGGCATTGCCTATATGGTGGATGGCAGATTTAAGATGCACGCTCTACCTGCTAAATTAGATCTTCGTACTTCCCCATCTCCTTACCGTGACCCAGCCGATATTGCAGAGTTAGGCAAACGTGTGACTTATATCGAGACTAGCCGTGGATGTCCATTTTCATGTCAATTCTGCCTATCATCCATTGAAGTAGGCGTTCGTTACTTTGCACGTGAGCATGTCAAAGAGGATATCCGCTACTTGATGAAAAATGGCGCTAAAGTAATTAAATTTGTCGACCGGACTTTTAACATCTCTCGAAGCTATGCTATGGAGATGTTCGAGTTCCTCATTACAGAACATCAACCAGGTGTAGTGTTCCAGTTTGAGATTACAGCAGACATTATGCGTCCCGAAGTAATTCAATATTTGAATGATCATGCACCTAAGGGTTTATTCCGTTTTGAAATCGGCGTGCAATCAACAAATGATCACACGAATGATTTGGTGAAACGTCGTCAAAATTTCGAAAAGTTAACGCGTACTGTAACGATGGTTCGAGATGGTGGCAAAATTGATCAACACCTTGATTTAATCGCTGGTCTGCCGGAAGAAGACTACAATTCTTTCCGTAAAACGTTTAATGATGTGTTTGCACTTCGTCCAGAAGAATTACAATTAGGGTTTCTGAAATTATTGCGAGGAACCGGATTACGAATTGATGCTGAAAAATATGGCTATCAGTATGTAGATCAGGCGCCTTACGAAATTGTAGGGAATTCTGTATTATCCTTTGATGAAATTATAAAAATTAAACAAGTAGAAGATATTTTAGAAAAGTATTGGAATAGTCAAAAGTTCCAGCGAACAATCGAGTATCTTGTAACGCATAGTTTTGAATCTCCATTTGATTTCTTCCAAAAATTTGGCGGATATTGGGAAGGTCATAATTGGTCTAGAATTGGTCATCAGTTCGATGACTTGTTTACTCGGTTGCAAAGCTTTCTACTATCAGAAAATCTATGGGACGATGCGATTTTGTCTGAAATGAAATTCGACTATCTCGCCCATCAAAAGTTTATTCCTCGCAGCGTTTGGTGGAACGAGACAATCAATCAGCAACAACGTTCAGAATTGTTACATGAGGTTTTACGAAGTCGGGAAAACTATGATTACCTCGTCACCAATCAGATATTCGAGCGTGAACTTTTCAAAAAAGCGTTTGTTACAGAAATGATGACAAATGATGGGATAGCTCCAATTCTATACTTTTTTGATACACCACATGTACATTTTGAAGCCCGAACAGAAAAAAAACCAGTTTCCTAAAAAGGAATCTGGTTTTTTATTAGCCAATAATTACGCGCTCTTTTGGATAATGGAATTTGGTTGAATTCGATTTACCTCCTAGAGTGAAAAGGAACGAGATAATGCCGACTCGCCCTATAAACATTAGCAACATGATTGTCACTTTTCCTACGGTCGATAACTCATCGGTAACCCCGAGTGACATTCCACACGTTCCAAACGCACTTGTAATTTCAAAGATCAGCGCGGGTATTGGAATAGTTGGTTCTGTAATTGTTAAAAGAATTGTAGCAAAAATCACCATCATTGCCGCAAGCAATATCACTGCATAGGATCGGAAAACATCAATTAAATGAATTTCTCGACCAAAGATTTGAATTTGGTTCTTCCCTCGTGAAAAGTTAATTAAAAATAATAAGGCAATCGCAAATGTTGTTGTTCGTATTCCTCCACCCACAGAGCTAGGAGAAGCTCCGATAAACATTAAGAAAGACATAAAAAAGTTTGTTCCTTGATTGAATAATTCCACATTCATCGTTGTGAGTCCACCTGAACGCGCAGAAACAGAATGAAAGAGTGCACCAAAAACTGCATCATGCCAACTTAAATAGCGGAATGTATTAAAATATTCGATGATAAAAATTCCGATGGCTCCGATTATCAACAATGCACCATATGTAACTGTAGTGATTTTAGTAAAAAGAGAAAAGCGGAACGTCTTATTTTTATTTGATAAAAACTCTTTTACTTCGATTAAAACAGGGAAACCAATGGCGCCTAAAATAATCAAGAGCATATGGATAGTTTGCACAAAGTAATCACTGCGAAAGGCTTGAAGTGAATCTCCATTTATATCAAATCCACCGTTTGTAGTTGCTGAAATAGTAGAAAACACACCATTTAATATGGCAAAACGTGTATCGTCATAAAATTGCATAAAATAAAGCGATAGAATAATAGCTCCAACCAATTGAATGAGAAGAAGAATTTTCACAATTTCTCGAATCAACTTGACGACTCCAGCTAATGTTGGTTGGTTATGGTCAATCATAATTAACTGTCGTTCACGTAATCCGATTTTTTTTCCTGCTAGCAACCAGATAAACGTACCGATTGACATAATGCCAATACCACCAAGCTGAAGGATCATCATAATAATGACGTAACCAAATGAAGTGAAAGTATCTGCAATATTTACTGGAGAAAGGCCTGTCACGCTGACTGCGCTAACTGCTACAAATACTTTGTCAATAAACGATAGACTTGCGTCTACTTCTTTTACTCCCGGTAAAGAGAGCAGTCCTACAGAAATCGCAATCGCTATAAAGTAATAGGAAACAATGATTTGTGCAGGAGTAAAACTTTTAGTATATGGAAAAGGTACTTGTTTCATGCTCATGTCTCCTTTCTCCTAGTATAGAAAACTGATGAAAAAAAAGATAGGAATTCTCCTATCTTTTTCTCTTACGCTTCTACTTTTCGGTTTTGTCGAACACCAAGCAAATAACCACCAACTGCAATCACTACTAGTACAGACCAGAAGATAAGTTTCCATTCTGTCGAGTGTGGGAAGTGATCATCAAGAATTTGAATGTCCGGATGGGACAGTGTAAGAACCAATAGTTTCACTCCTACCCAGCCGACAATCAAGAAAGCAGCAGTTTCAAGGGAAGGAAACTTTGCAAGTAGCTGAACAAACTTATGTGCAGCAAAACGCATAATAATTAATCCGACTACCCCACCGAAGAACATAACAGCAAATTGGCCGCCGTTGATCCCACCAATTACACTATTGCCGACTTCAGGAAGTGTAACAGCAATCGCTACAGCTGCCAGCATCGAATCGATTGCAAAAGCGATATCGGCTAGTTCTACTTTTAATACAGTCATCCAGAATCCTGAGCCTTTTGTTTCAAGTTTATGCGTGTCCGCTAATTCTTCCTTGTGCCTTCTTTGATCCCATATATGTTTTATGGAAATGAAAAGTAAATAAGCTGCTCCAAGTGCTTGCACCTGCCAGATATTCACTAAGAATGTGATTAGGAATAATGCAGCGAATCGGAAAATAAAAGCTCCCATTAATCCATAAAACAAAGCTTTCTTTTGTTGCTCTCGTGGTAAATGCTTTACCATTACGGCCATCACGACTGCGTTATCAGCAGCTAAAAGACCTTCTAACAAGATTAGTACAAGAAGTACCCATCCATATTCTAATAGTATTTCCATCTCGCTCACTCCTTATTTTTTGAAACAAAAAAGACCTATGCCTAATAAAAGGCAAAGGTCTTGCTAAGCAGATGTAATCTACCATTCATAACCGATGGCACAAGCCACGAGATGACGACTATGAAATAGGGTCTCCCCTAAAGCTACTCCCCTTTGACAAAGAGTCAAAGTCTATTTTGTTATGGGAATAGTATAGCATATCCACTTTTTTTGTAAACAAGAATTATACAGGATGGTTAGACTTTCTTCTCGTCTCCGTATCTAAGAAACTATAGATGATTGGGACGATATAAAGTGTAAAGAATGTGCTCGATGCGAGACCTCCGATTACAGCTATTGCCATCGGTTGGTTAATCTCCGTTCCTTCTCCAATACCCAGAGCTAATGGTACAAGACCGAGAATTGTTGTTAATGCGGTCATCAATATTGGACGAATACGATCTTTCGAACTTGAGACAATTGCTTCATAAGAAGGAATGCCTTGCGCTTTTCTTGAGTTAATCGTGTCTACTAATACAATTCCATTATTTACGACTATTCCGACGAGTATTAACACACCAATTACTGCCGGAATGCTAAGTGGTGTTGATGTAACAAATAATCCTATCCCAATACCTATAATGATTAATGGAACAGTAAATAATATGACAAATGGATACTTAAACGATTCGAATTGAGCTGCCATAACCAAGTACACTAAAACAACTGCCAAAATAATCGCCATTATCATGTCTGCTGCTGCATCTTCTAACAACTCACGATCTCCACCAAACGTGACTTCGACAGACTCGGGTAATTCTGCGTCTGCAATAATTTGATCTACACGTGCAGACATATCGCCTAATGTTTGACTAGATGCATACGTTAAATTGACTGTTACAGCGCGTTGTTGATCGACTTGACGAATTGAAACAGGTGAAGACACAGTTGAAATATCTGCTAGTTCATCAAGTGCTACGAATCCACCAGATGGCGCACGCAAATTAAAGTTTGCAAGTTCTCCTGCTGACTCGTACGTATTGTCTGGATACTGAGCAAAGACACTAAACACATCATCTTGCTCGGTGACAATTTGCGTGGCAAATACACCACGAGTTGCATCTGTAACGGTCTGTGCAACTTGCGCAGGTACAAATCCATAATCGAGAGCTTGGTCTCGATCAATTGAAATTACTACTTCATCTACAGTTTCAGATAAATCACTTGAAACTTCCGTCACAAATTCATCCTCTCGGATGTCAGACTCTACTTGTGCTACGGCTGCTTCTAAAGCTTGATTATCCGACGAAGTCATTGTAAACGTTAATGAGTTCGGTGTTGATCCTGCTGCTGTCTGAAGTGCAAATTCTACTTCAGCACGCTCTCCTATTTGTTCCTCTACAACCGGTTGCACTTCATCAACAAAAGCAAAGACAGAGCGATCTCTCTGATCAAGTTCTGTTAATTTCACATAAATCTCGGCTTCATTTTGTGAGCCTGATCCTTGAGATTGACCTTGTTGCGTGCTGCCGATTAAAGAAGTATAGACTTCTACATCCTCTTGCTGTTTAAATAATTCTTCTATCTCAGTGACAACCTCTTCCGTAGCATCCACAGAAGCTCCGTTCGGAAGTTCTACTTGGACGGTCACAAATCCTTCATCTGTAGCAGGTAAGAACTCTGTTCCTACACGGAATAAGCCAAATACAGAGAGAGCAATTAGAATTGTCGTAACTCCTACTAACACAAAACGATTTCGTAGTGCCCATTTAATTGATTTTTCATAATTATTGTATGTGCGCGAGCGTCTTCTTTTTGCTTCTATATTACCTTTAGGTTTTTTCAATAGAAGACTTGCCGCCATTGGAATAATAGTTAATGCGACTACTAAAGATGCAAATAAACTAAAGGATATCGTTAAAGCAAACTCTGTAAACAACTGGCCAATTAGTCCAGACAAGAAAATCACTGGTACGAATACTGCAATAGTTGTTAAAGTAGACGCTGTAATCGCTCCAGCCATCTCCTTTGTACCTTCAAGTGCTGCTTCTTTTCTATCTTTTCCTAGACCCATATGGCGTTCGATATTTTCAATAACGACAATAGAGTTATCCACAAGCATTCCAATTCCTAGTGCGAGTGCTCCGAGTGTCATGATATTCAAAGAGAAGCCGGTAAAGTACATCAATACAAACGTTACGACGACAGAGTACGGAATAGCAGCACCTACTATGATAGGACTCCGTATACCTCTTAAGAAGGCAAACAATACTAACATCGCAAAGACTGCACCAAATAGGAGAGACTGACCGATATTATTAATAGCTAATTTTACATAATCTCCTTGATCAAAAAGTATATTGGCTTGAACATTTTCATACTCTGGTTGACTCAATAGATCATCTAAATTTTCTTGGAAGTTCGTTGAAACACTCGCTGTATTCGCACTGGATTCTTGGAAGACCGATACTAAAATCGCTGGCTCGTCATTCGCTCGAGTGATTGTTGATTGATTTCGCTCACCAATTCGGACGTCCGCTACATCATCGACTGTAATTGATTCACCATCTAGTGGATTCACAGTAATCGCTAGAGCAGCCACATCTTCAGCAGAAGTCACACTTGAAACAACGCGTGTCGTTAAACTTTGGTTATCTTCTGTTTGAATGGGTTCCCCTGGTAACGAGACATTGGATACTTGAATCGCTTGTACAACGTCTTGCAAAGTCAGCCCTTGTTCTTCTAATAGAGCAGGATCTGTATCAATTAAGATATCTTCCACTACAGTCCCTGAAATACTTACACTTGCAACTCCTTCCGTTCGTAAAAGTTGCTGTTCGATTTCATCTGCAAGGTCTGCAATATTTTCTTCTCCTGTCGAATTGATGGCAAGTTGAATGACAGGAAATTGTGCTGGATCAAACTTTAAAAAACGTGGTTGCTGTGCACCTTCAGGTAAAGGGACTAAATCAATCCGTTGTAATATATCGAGTTGCACATCGTCAATATTTGTAGACCAGTCAAACTGAAGCAGGATAAAGTTTGCACCTTCTTGTGAGGTGCTACTTACCGTTTCAATACCTGGAAGCGTACTGAATTGGGATTCAAGCGGTCTTGTTAATTTTTCATTCACCTCAATAGGTGAAGCACCTGAATAATTTGTAACGACTACACCGATTGGTGGATTAAGGTTTGGGATTAACGTGACGGGTATGCGTGTTAAAGACACACCTCCCAGTATGAGAATGACCAGCATCGTTACCAATGTAAAGACTGGTCTTCGAATTGAAAATTTACTAAGGTTCATAAAACGGACTCCTTCCAAGTGCATTACTTTAATCATAGATTTATTACGGGAAGATTACAAATTGGAGTACTTGAAAGAGAAAAAAAAACGAACAACTTCGTCAAAAGTTGTTCGCATTTCTTATAATAAGTTGTATAACTTTAAATGTTCGTATTTATCTTGGAACCAGCGCATAGCAAAATCATTTTCAAACAAGAATACGTAACGGTCAAAACGATCGCGCACTAACATACTCCGCGGACCTGTCATTGACTCTTTTACTTCTTCTTCATTTTCAATCCACCGGGCTACTTTTGAACCAATTGGTTCCATCCGCACTTCAACATTGTATTCATTCTTCATGCGATGCTCAAATACCTCGAACTGTAGTTGGCCTACCGCTCCAAGAATTACATCTTCCGTATGCAACGTTTTGTAGTACTGGATAGCCCCTTCTTGTACTAACTGAAGAATCCCTTTATGGAAGTGTTTAGATTTCATTACGTTTTTAGCTGTGACTTTCATAAAGAGCTCAGGTGTGAACTGTGGAAGCTTCTCAAATTCAAAAGCTTTCTTCCCACCGACTACGGTGTCCCCAATCTGGTAGTTCCCCACATCATACAAACCGATGATGTCTCCAGCAACTGCTGAATCCACCGTTTCACGGTCATCTGCCAAAAACTGAGTAGACGATGAAACTTTAAAAGATTTTCCAGTTCGAGCTAATGTCACGTTCATGCCACGCGTGAATTCTCCAGATACGATTCGTACGAACGCAATTCGGTCACGGTGTGCAGGATTCATATTGGCTTGAATTTTAAACACAAAACCAGCAAAATCAGTTGAGTCTGGCTCAACAACTTCTCCATCATTTGTTAAACGCGCTTGTGGTTTTGGTGCAAAATCTAGATAGGTCTCTAAAAATGTCTGAACACCAAAGTTTGTTAAAGCACTTCCGAAGAATACCGGTGTAAGTTCTCCTCTTCTAACGCGCTCTTCATCGAAGTCATTTCCGGCCTCAGCTAAAAGCTGAATATCTTCCATTGCTTGCTTATAATAAGAAGTTTCTTTCATTGGATGAGCATTTACGAGCTCTCCCTCTTGATCTACTTCTAAAAAGCGGTCTTGTTCATCCGTTCTGAACTGTTCAATTCGATTGTTGTAGCGGTCGTAAATTCCTAAGAATTCTTTCCCCATCCCGATTGGCCAATTCATTGCATATGAATCAATTTCTAGGACTTCTTCGATTTCCTCCATTAACTCTAATGGTTCTTTTCCCTGTCGATCGAGCTTATTGATAAATGTAAAGATTGGAATTCCACGCATACGACACACTTTAAATAGTTTTAGTGTCTGTGCCTCGATTCCTTTTGCGGCGTCGACAATCATCACTGCGCTATCGACAGCCATCAACGTGCGGTACGTATCTTCCGAGAAATCTTGGTGACCCGGTGTATCCAGTATGTTAATTCGGTTCGAGCGGTAATCGAACTGCATCACGGATGAAGTAACAGAAATCCCACGTTGCTTTTCAATTTCCATCCAGTCGGATGTCGCAAACTTTCCAGTCTTCTTTCCTTTGACTGTACCCGCGTCACGAATCGCTCCACCAAAATAAAGTAGTTTTTCAGTCATCGTCGTTTTTCCAGCATCCGGGTGAGAGATGATGGCAAATGTCCGTCTTCTTTGTATTTCTTCTTTTGTATTCATTGTATATTCTCCTTCATTTTTGCCTATCTAATCATACGTATTTTTGCCGTATATAGCAAGTTACACTAATGGTGAGAGACAATACTTTTCTAGGAGTTGATACGTTGCTGTGATAGATTTTTCATGAGTTCGTTCATACGCATGTGAAGATTCAATACCTGCACCACACAATGCATGCTTCACGTCCACACCTGCAGACACAGCAGCAGAGGCATCAGAAGCATAATAAGGATAGATATCTACTTTATAAGGTATGTCGTTTTCTTTTGCCAAATTAATGAGGTGAGAAGTGAATTCGTAATGATAGGGACCAGAGCCGTCTTTTGCACAGATCGAGACCGTATACTCATCTGAAGATTGACCATCTCCAAGTGCCCCCATGTCTACAGCAAGATATTCCTGTACTTTAGCAGGGATTGACGAGTTACCGCCGTAGCCGATTTCCTCATTTGTAGATATATAAAAATAGGTATCGACCGGTAGCTTTTTGCCTTGTAACGTTTCAGCTAATGTGAGGAGTAATGCAATACTCACTTTATCGTCTAGATGACGTGATTTAATGAATCCAGAGGCTGTCTTCGTGAAGCGTGGTGCAAAACTGACGAAATCGCCTACAGCTATTCCAAGATTTTCAGTATCTTGACGAGAAGTCACGACTTCATCCAGACGCACTTCTATAGTGTCATCCGAACGTTCGGTTTGACCCGATTTTGTATAAACATGAACGGATGATTGATGCATTAAAATCGTTCCAGAATATTCTTTACCGTCCCGAGTTTGAATGGTACATGTTTCGTTTTCAACAGAGTTCCATATAAAGCCACCCACCTTAGTGAGTTTCAAACGTCCATCAGACTTCACTTCTTTCACCATCGCCCCTAAAGTATCTACATGAGCCGTAAGTAGACGCGCCTGTGTTGTATTTTCTCCAGGAAGTTTGATTAATAAGGATCCTTTATTTGTATGTTCAATTTCATAGTCTAATTCCTTCAAATAGGTAGTAACCCATCCCATGATTTTATTTGTATAACCCGTTGGACTTGGAATTGTAACTAATTCTTCAAGTAATACATATACTTTTTTCATGACGTACCCTCCATTCGTTGCTTCTCCAATCATACCAGAACGTATAGTCAACCGATATAATTCCTGCTACACTTCTTGTAGCATCATTCTACTACTCTGAAAGGAGGCTACTATGGATAAACAGCGTCAACTACAGCTTCGCATTCGCTATTTTGCGAGTCTAATTTGTATATTTGTTATCATTCATACGATATTTGCACTTTTTCATTCTCAAATACATTCCATTTATTTTTATATTTATTCTATTATTTACGTTTGTTTTTTAGTCGCACTGATTCGATTAAAGAAATTACCCAACTGGGCCCCGTATTTGTTTATTTTGACACTGAATTGTTACATCATGCTCGAGTATACAACTGAAATGACATATTCTTATGTGATTTTTCTAGCGTATCCGATATTCATCGCGACATTTTTTCAAGTCTTCCCTGTCATTTTCCTTGTTATCGCGGTTACATATGTAGAACTATTTTTTATCTTTACTCAGCTTTCAAGCAATTTCTCCAATCAACTGTCACGGCATGATGTTGAACTGGTATTGTTCTTTTTCTTCATGTTGTTGAGTACAACGATCCTCTATATGTGGGTCGAGAGAAAGATTCTTCAGTCTATCAATTCTCAAAACAGTTTGATGAAAAATCAGCTATTGAGTCAAGATGGCTATTTACGATTATTTTTTGATACTGCAAAAGACGGCATTGCCGTGTTCGACCTTTCAAACCGTTTAATCGACTTGAACCCTGCTTTCGAAGAATTGTATGGCTACTCAAGAGAAGAACTTCTCGGTCGCGAAATCTTTTTTGTGTCACAAGAATCTGAGGCTGCCGCTAGAGAACGGACTGAAAAGATTCGTCAAGGAAATGTCTTTCATTTTGAAACAACAGATATGAGAAAAGATGGCAAAATGATTGACGTCCTGCTCACACTGTCTCCAATTCATGATAAACGCGGCAAAATCATTGCAATGTCTGTAATTTCCAGAGACATTAGTTTTAAAAAAGAGACTGAAAAATTGAAATTGCAAACAGAAAAACTGCAATTAGCTGGTGAAATTG
Organism: Chryseomicrobium imtechense; assembly: GCF_041475995.1. NCBI lineage: Bacteria > Bacillati > Bacillota > Bacilli > Caryophanales > Caryophanaceae > Chryseomicrobium > Chryseomicrobium imtechense. The sequence goes on from NZ_JBGOBM010000001.1 coordinate 323,143, forward strand.
CGGCGGGTGTTGCCCATGAAATTCGGAACCCGATGACAGTTATATCTGGCTTCATTCAAATGATGAATTCAGATAAAAACTCACCCAGTTACCGCTATACGAAATTGATTGAAAGTGAAATCAAGCGGATCGAATACATCGTGAGTGAATTTTTACAACTCTCTAAACCCTCTCCTTCGTTAAATGAACGATTCTTTTTAAGATCTGTATTAAACGATGTAGTAAGTTTATTTGGACCAAACTTAGATTCTTCATCAATCAAACTCCACCATAAGTGGAACGCGCATCACATGTGGTTACGGGGAGATGAATCCCATGTTAAACAAGTATTTATAAATATTATTAAAAATGCTATTGAATCTATTGAAAGTTCTGGTGAGATTCATATTTATAGCTATTCAAAGAATCATGAAGATTATATCGTCGTGATTCGAGATACGGGCACAGGAATGACGGAGGAAGTTTTAGAAAATCTCTACAATCCGTTTTATACGACTAAGGCGGAAGGAACGGGCCTTGGCATGTTAATCAGTGAAAAGATCATGGCAGATGTAAACGGGAAAATTGAAGTGGATTCTGTATTAGGAAAAGGAACGACCTTCTTCCTACACTTCAAAAAAGTATCCCCTCCTGAAAATGAAGAAAGCTAGTCCGAATGAATTTCGGACTAGCTTTTTGTTATTTCAAAACTGAGCGCACTAATTTAACTTTCGATCTGTATGGTGGATACAACAAATTCATAGGAAGTTTCGTGCTCTTTTTGAAAATAGACTTTTGATGTGTAAATTGATCAAAGCTTGCTTTTCCGTGATACGCACCCATTCCAGATGTGCCTACTCCTCCAAATGGAAGACTGACGCTCCCTACATGGGAAATCGTATCGTTGATACAGCCTCCACCAAACGGGAATGCTTCGACAAAATAATCTTGAGCCCGCTCATGCTCACTAAAGAAGTAAGCAGCAAGAGGTTTAGGTAGTTTGCGAATGTCGTAGATGGCTCTGCTTAAATCTGAATACGTCAAAATTGGCAGTAATGGACCAAACAACTCATCTTCCATCAACGCGTGTTCAAAACTGTCCACTTCAAACAATGAAGGCTCGATATAAAGATCTTCTCGATCTGTAGCTCCTCCCTGAATCAAATCTTCACGAGATTTTTCTAGTAATGCTTCTAAACGATCAAACTGTTTTGTATTGACGATCCGACTGAAGTCTTGACTAGTTTGTACATTGTCTCCATAGAAAGTGGCAATCGTCTCTTTCACTTTTTGAATGAACGCCTCTTTCACATTCTCATGAATGACCAGATAATCCGGTGCCACACAGGTCTGACCTGAATTCATGAACTTACCCCACACTATGCGCTTAGCTGCAACATCAAGATTAGCAGTATGGTCTACAATTGCAGGTGATTTTCCACCTAGCTCAAGAACTACAGGCGTCAATCTCTCAGCTGCTGCTTTCATAACCACTTTTCCTACTTGCACACTTCCCGTGAAAAAGATTAAATCAAAGGGAGCATGAATCAAAACGGAAGTTTCCTCTTTTTCACCTTCAACTACACGAATATAATCCGGTGAAAACGTGTCTTCTATTAATAGTTTAACCACTTCTGCAACATGAGGAGTGGCTTCGGAAGGCTTCACAATCGCAGTGTTCCCCCCAACAATAGCACCAATCAAAGGCTCCATGACAAGTTGGAACGGATAGTTAAACGGGGCGATGATTAAGCAACTTCCATATGGTTCACGTACGGTATAACTTTTCGCAGGCTGTAACACTGTTGGTGTTTTAACCGCTTGAGGCTTTACCCATTCTGCTAAGTTTTTCTTCATATACGAAATAGATTCATATATAATACCGATTTCTGTTATGTATGCCTCAAACTCTCCCTTTCGTAAATCTTTATAGAGCGCTTCTACTATGGAAGATTCAAATTTCTTAATAGCACTTTTTAATAAATCAAGCTGTTCTAATCGAAATTCTACTGGTTTCGTCTCACCTTTGTATACTTTGAATTGCTGTTCTTTGATCCACTGGCTCACTTGTTGTTCTGTGAAATTCATCGTATTCCTCCCGTCTTGGTCTTATTTTTAGTATACGAGTAATTTTCATTGCATACAATGAATCAACATTCACTCCTAAGTCTTTGGACTTATTTTTAAGCATTCAGCGTTTAATTTGTAACTTTTAGGGGTAATTTTCAGACAACTACATATACCAATAACAAGATATAAAATAGATGTATGAATAGGAGGAAATACGATGAACGAAACGAGAAACTGGTGGGAAGAAGTATTTACAGGTCCTATTTCACTTGGACTAAATAAAGATCGCATGTTAGAACTTGAAGAAGAGCAATTTATCTACTTTTCGCAACTAGACGAATCAGATGATTTACAAAGACACTCCTAAGGGTGTCTTTTTGTTTTAATCGTATGGTATTCTTGAGCAGGTGATAACTATGAAACTAATTTGGAAATATGGCTTTTTGCTCTTAGTGACCCTATTTGTTAGTGGGTGCACATTTTTTGATGAGCCAGTCGAACAATCCTCAGCGGAACTGGTAGAGGTCGTCGATGGAGATACGATTCGCATTATATGGAATGGTAAAGAAGAAACGGTACGTTATTTGTTAGTGGATACCCCTGAAACCAATCATCCTCGATTGGGAAAACAGCCTTTTGGTGAAGAAGCAAAGTTGCTCAATGCGGAACTCTTAGAGGGAAAAGAGCTGACTATAGAGCTAGATATTGGGAATCAATACGATGATTATGGGCGGCTGCTCGCCTATGTGTATGCAGATGGCGAGCGCGTACAAGATGCCTTAATTGCTGCCGGACTAGCACGTGTAGCCTATGTCTACCCGCCAAGCACTCGACACTTAGATGCACTTGAAGCAGAGCAACAAGAAGCTAGAGAACAAGGCATTGGTATTTGGGAGTACGATTATTATGTAACGGATCGTGGTTTTGATGCAGCAAGTTATGACCAGCAAGGTTCAGAATGCATGATTAAAGGAAACATTAATCGTCAAGGTGAAAAAATCTATCATGTGCCTGATGGACGATTTTATTCACAGACGAATCCTGAAGAATGGTTTTGTTCTGAGCAAGAAGCCCGAGATGCTGGTTTCCGAAAATCTCAACAATAAACTAGCGGATTACATCCAAAAAAGGAGTTTCTCGAATTTTGAGAAACTCCTTTTATCTAGGTTTACTATAGAGTTGCGCTCTCCATATCTAAAAGTAAAGTTGAGAGGAATGAAGGGGTTGACTCCAGTGGGATTCCAGTCTGTCGTGAGATCCCGCAGGAGCCCGCGACGAGGAAGCTCTCGCAGCGCCCACGGAAAGCAGCCCCGTAGTGGAGCTCAACGTCTCACTTTACACTATTTCTGAACAGTCGGCTCCACATCTTAAAGTAAAGTTGAGTGGAATGGAGGGGTTGACTCCAGTGGGATTCCAGTCTGTCGTGAGATCCCGCAGGAGCCCGCGACGAGGAAGCTCTCGCAGCGCCCACGGAAAGCAGCCCCGTAGTGGAGCTCAACGTCTCACTTT